>JBEKYE010000133.1:0-11105 GCA_049511275.1 Bryobacteraceae bacterium | reverse complement strand
CTAGGTTGCCCGAGTTGCTTCCGTGTGCACGCGTGCGTCACACTAAGAGCGGACCATGGCGGACATCTGCACCTGCGGCGCGCAACTCCCACCGGACTCTCTGTTCTGCAATAAGTGCGGAAAGCCGCAGCGGGAGATTGCAACTCCGGAGATGGAACGGAACGTCTTCGGGGTGGCGGCTGCGGCCACCGATGCGGCTGCGCAGCCGCTGCCGCCGGTAGAGCCGCGGCCGGCGCCGCTTGCGGCTCCGCTGCCGCTAAACTTCCGGAACCCGATCGCGGTGCGGATTGCCCTGATGGCGGCGGTGGGCGCCACATTGCTGAACTTTCTGGTGCCGGTTTTGAATTGGCCGGCGGCCGGGTTTTTCGCGGTGTTCCTGTACTGCCGGAAGACGGGCACGCGGCTGGACGTGAGCGCGGGCGTGAAGATCGGATGGATCACCGGCCTGCTGACTTACGGATTTGCGGCGATCGTCTTCGCGGCCACGCTGATTCCGGACGCGCTTTCGGGCAAGCTGGGCACCACCATGCTGGAACAGATGAAGAACTTTTCCGCGCAGGACCCGAACATGGTGGCGCAGATGACGCATCTGGTTCAGACCACGCAAGGCATGGTGATGCTGGTTCTATTCGCGCTGGCGTTCCTGTTCGTGTTCGTCACCTGCCTGAGCATGGCGGGCGGCGCGCTGGGCGCGAAGATGGTGGGACGCAGCTAGCGGGCGCCCCTCTAGCGGCGCGAATAGCGCTTCACCAGGGCCACACCAGCGAAAATGACGAGCATGGCGAAAGCTTCGTTGACGCCGAAACGCTCGCGGTAAACCAGCCAGCCTAAGAAGACGGCCACCACGGCGTTGATATAGGGATAGACGGAAACAATGGCGACGGGCAGCCGGTCCATGGCGTAGACGTAGGCGCTGTAGCCGACGATGGAACCGAAGCCGACCAGGTAGAGCAACGCCAGAACGCCGCGCGAACTCCAATGCACCGCGGGCTGCGGAATGGCGAGCACGAAGGGCAACAGGATCACTCCGGCGGCCAGTTGCTGCACGGCGCCGGCAATGATGGGGTGGGCACGGCCGGCGTTGCGCCGCTGGTAAATGGAACCGAAGGACCAGCCGGCCATGCCGATTTGCAGCATGAGGAAACCGCTGAGCAGGTTGCGGTCGAGCGAGTGCGCGCCGGCATCCGGCAGGAACAACAGGGCGGCGCCCAGCAAGCCCACGGCCATGCCGCCGATGGTGGGCGCGTGCAGGCGCGCTCCGCCGGGCAGCAGGGCTTCCACGCCGACCATCCAAAACGGGGAGATGGTGATGATGAGGCCGGCGATGCCGCTGGGGATGAGGACCTCGGAAAAAACCAGGGCGCCGTTGCCGATGCCCAGCGTGAGGAAGCCGCTGAAACAGGCCGCCGCCAGCTCGCGCCCGCGCGGCAGATAGATGCCGCGCGCTTTGGCGAAGAGCAGGAGGATGGAACCGGAGAGCAGATATCGCACGCAGACCAGCTCGAGGGGAGGGAAGGATTCGAGCGACATGCGAATGCCGAGGTAGGTGGTTCCCCAGAAAAAACAGACGGCGATTAACGCGAGGTAGGGCTTGAAAAGTGGGTGGCGCGCCAAGAGTTCAGCGTAGCATTTGGGGGACGGAAACTCGGGCGGCGCCCGCGCGGTTCGCGCAGCGGACCAGGGCCTTGTCGAAAAAGACAAACGCGGCACCGGCGGGCCGGCTGCTCAAATTCAGGGCATCAGCGAAATCGAGTCCATGGGCAGTCAGGGCAAGTGCGGCCGCCACGCGCGCTGCATCTTCCATAGAAAGGGCTGCGCGCTGCTTGGTATACTCAACCGTCAGGAGCTGGGCGGCACTGATTCCATCATGCGGGTGACGGTAATTGGCACGGGATATGTGGGCACGGTGACGGGGGCCTGCCTGGCCTACGTGGGACACCGGGTGACGTGCGTGGACACGGACGAAAGGAAAATCGCCCGCTTGCGCAACGGGGAACCGGTGATCTACGAACCCTTCCTGGAAGAGCTGCTGGCGCTGGCCGCGGGCAGGGGCGGGATCGATTTCCAGACGGAAGTCGGCGGACCGGCGGCGGAAAGCGACGTGATTTTCATCGCCGTGGGCACGCCGCCGCTGCCCTCCGGCGAGGCCGATTCATCGTATCTGGAGGCGGCCGCGCGGAGCATCGGAGCGGCCATGGACGGCGCGCGATTTCGCGTGGTCGTCAACAAGTCCACGGTCCCGGTGGGGAGCGGCAACCTGGTGGAGACGCTGGTGCGGGAAGGCATTGCCGACGCGCGGCCGGGGGAGCGGCGGCACATCCGGTTCGGCGTGGCAAGCAACCCGGAGTTTCTGCGGGAAGGCTGCGCGCTGGCCGATTCGCTCTATCCGGACCGGATTGTGATCGGCGCTTCGGATGAAGGGAGTTTGGGGATCATGCGCCAGCTCTACCAACCACTGGTGGAGCAGAGCTTCGAGGCGCCGCCGGGGGTGCCGCGGCCGGCGGGTCTGGGCAAGGTGCCGCTGTTTGCGACGACGCTGACCAGCGCCGAGATGATCAAGTACGCCGCCAACGCATTTCTGGCGATGAAGATCGGATTCGCCAACGAAATCGCGAATATTTGCGAGCGCGTGGGAGCGGAAGCGCCGGAAGTGATGACGGGCATCGGCCTGGATTCGCGGATCGGGAAAAGGTTCCTGAGCCCGGGCGTGGGCTGGGGCGGCAGTTGCTTCGGAAAAGACATTCAATCGCTGCTGCACACGGCGCGCGAGTACGGCTATGAGAGCCGGCTGCTGCAGGCGTCGCTGGACGTGAACACGGCGCAGCGGCAGATGGTGATCCAGAAGCTGCAGGAAAAGCTTTACATTTTAAAAGGGCGGACCATCGGGCTGCTGGGCCTGGCGTTCAAGCCCGATACGGACGATTTGCGCGACGCCCCGAGCCTGCACATCGCCGAACGGCTGCTGGCGATGGGCGCGCGGGTGAAGGCGTACGACCCGATTGCCATGAAGGCGTGCCGCGAGCAACGGCCGGACCTGAAGATCCGCTATTGCGAGTCGGCCGGCGATTTGGCGCAGGAATCCGACGCGCTGGTGTTGGTGACGGAATGGCAAGAATTCCGCACGTTGGATCTGGCTTCGCTGGCGGGGCGGATGGCAACGCGGATCCTGGTGGACGGCCGCAACCTGTACACAGCCGAGGCGGCGACGGCGGCGGGATTCGATTACACCGGCATCGGCCGCACGGCGCGGGCGCGCACGGCGGAGCAGCGCGAAGCCAGGGCGGCGCCGGGCGAGGCACGGCCCTGAAGTGCCCGAGCTTCCCGAAGTCGAAACCGTTACGCGATCCATAGCGGGACTGAAAGGCCGGCGCATTGCGGGGGTGGAATTCCGCAGCCGGCGGATCTTGCGCGGGGCCCGGCCGGAGCGCGTGTCGGCCCGCCTCGAAGGGCGGCGCATCCAGGCGATCGAGCGCTATGGCAAGTTCATCGTGCTGGCGCTCGACGCGGGCTATCTGACGATCCATCTGGGTATGACGGGGCGGTTGCTGCTGGGCGGAGCAGCCGGCAAGCACACTCACGCCATCTTCACGTTCGACCGTGGCCGGCTGCTATATGACGACAGCCGGCAGTTCGGCTCGATCGAGTTCAGCGAGGAGTTCCCCGCGCGCGTGGCGCGGCTGGGGCCGGAGCCGCTGGAAATCCCGTTCGGGGAGTTCGCGGCGCGCCTGAAGCGCCACAAGACGCGCATCAAAGCGTTGCTGCTGAACCAGGCATTCGTGCGGGGGGTAGGCAACATTTACGCCGACGAGGCGCTGTTCCGGGCGGGTATCCACCCGATGGCGGTGGCATCGCGGCTGCGCGGCAACCGGGTGCGACGGCTCTTCGACGGCATGGTGACGGTGCTGACGGAGGCCATCGCCGCTGGCGGATCCTCCATTTCGGACTATATCGACGCCGAGGGCCGCAAGGGCTTCTTTCAATTCAGCCACCGCGTGTACCAGCGCACAGGCGAACCATGCGTGAATTGCGGCACGGCCATCCGGAGAGTGCTGGTGGCCCAGCGCTCGTCGCATTTCTGCCCGAAATGCCAGAAACCTCAGGTACAATAGGCATGAAACCCCGATTGCCGCGCCCGCGTCGTAAAAGATGAAGCGGCACGGCATGTGGTTCCGGGCCGAAACTTAGGTAACTCGCGGGCGCCCGCGATCAACGATAATGAAAAAGAAGTTCGTGCGCATTCCGAATCAACAGAGGAGACTTCCGACGTGAGACGCATTTCCCGCTACCTTCCGCTGCTTTTCGTACTGTTGTGTTACGTTCCATTTGCCAGCGCCCAGAGCGCATTCGATTTGAACATGGGATTCGGCTTCGTCCACGATTCGGCCAGTTCCACCCAAGTCGATCAAAACCTGAATGCCTGCCCGAATGCCGCTGAGGCGCCGCCTTGCGTGTCGACCCCCGCGCTCAGCGGCTTCATGCTGGGCTTTGGCGGCGACCTGATGCTCTGGAAGAAATTCGGTATCGGCGGCGAGGTCGCTTTGCAGCCCGGCAAGCAGACATACGTGAACCTGAACGGGTCGGCTGCGTCGCAAGGGCTGAACGCCTTATCCATACAGTCCCGCATGACCCTGTTCGATTTCAACGGGATTTTCGAGCCGGTCAACACCAAGAAAGTCGCCCTCAAGCTGGAAGGCGGCATCGGCGCCGCGAATCTCAAGTTCTATGAGGCCGGTTCCTCGAGTTCCGTACTGGGCAGCCAGAACGTATCGCAGTATATCCAAAGCGCCAACCACCTTAACGTGCATGGCGGCGTGGGCGTGCAGATCTACGTCACCGACCACGTCTTCATCCGCCCGCAGTTCGATATCCACTACGTTCCCAATCTGACGCAGTTTGGAAGCAAAGTCGTGCTAACCGGAATGGTGTGGCTAGGCTATAGCTGGGGCGACCGGTAAAGCGGACGCGCGGAGGGATCTCGACAGGCGACAAAAGGCGATCGTCTGTCCCACCAAGACTACGGAGCGGCGGGGGCCTGCGCACTATCTGCCAGGTTCTCGCACGACTCTGGGGGGGTGTAGACCAGAATGCGCTGGCAGGTTTCGCAGACCAGCACCTGATCTCCCTTCCTGAGTTCCTGGAGATACTGCGGCCGCAGGGCGATGTTGCAAACGCCGCATCGGCCGGCCACCACTTCCGCAATGCCGATGCCGCGGCGCGCCGAGCGGGCGCGCTCATAGCGTTTGTAGACGATGGAGGTGATGGAAGGTACAATGCCGGCGCGCTCTTTCTGCAACTCGCGCGAGGCTTTTTCATCCACGGCGGTGCGCTCGCGGGCCACCTGCTGTTCGGAGGCCACCTGGGCCTTTTCGAACTTGAGCGCCACTTCCGCGGCTTTCACGTTCTTGTCGAGCGGCTCGGATTCGCTCATCAGTTCGAGAATGCGATCTTCGGCGGTGCGAACTTCCTTCTGGCAGAAATCGATCTCGTTCTGAAAGGCGCGGTACTGGTCGTTGGTTTTGGCCAGAAGCATCTGGTCCTTGAGCTTCGAGATTTTCTGCTCCTGCACCTGGATAGCGCCTTCGCACTTCTTGCGCTCTTTCTGGTTGGCGGCCAGCGCGGCGCGGTCGGCCTCCAGCTTGCGTTCGTGGGCGCCGAGTTTTTTTTCGATTTCGGCGACGTGTTTGGGTAAGGCGGAGATCTCGCGGCTCAGATCGGCGAGACGATTATCGATGTCCTGGAGGCGGATCACCAAGTTCAAATCGGGGAGCATTGCTGTTCGAAGTGTAACACGCGGCCTTTAGCGCCTCCAGTTCCGGCACGCCGAGCGCGCGCGCGGCGGCGTAAAAAATGGCGGCTCCGAGAGGGATGGAAACGGCGATGTCGGCAAGATGGGCGATGCGTCCGGGCGCGGCGATGGCGTGAACGGCCAGGCTGGAGGCGCGGCAGACCGCACCCATGAGCGCCGCCGCGGCGGCAATCCTGGCGGCGCTGGAAGCCAGCGTGCGGCCACTGAGCGAGCCCAGGCGGCGGCGCATCAGCGCAAACAGGGCGGCAGCGGCGAACAGCGCGACCGCCGACGTGGAGAGCGCGAGACCCGCATGACCCATGCCGGCCCAGCGCACCAGGCTCCAGGCAAGTGCCAGGTTGGCGGCAACCGACGCGACGCTGACGAGCGCCGGGGTGCGGCCGTCGTGGAGCGCGTAAAAAGCCGGCGCGAGGATTTTGGCGGCTGCGTAACCGGCGAGGCCGGCGCTATACCAGGCGAGCGCCACGGCGGTCTGATGGGTGTCGTAGGCGGTGAACCGGCCACCCTGGAAGATGGCTCCGACGATGCTCTCCCCGAGCACGGCGAGCCCCACCGCCGAAGGAATGGTCAGCAGCATGGCGAGCGAGAGCGAACGCGCGAGGGTGGCGCGGAATTCGTCCATGCGGCCGGCGGCGGCGCTGCGCGAGACGGCGGGCAGAGTGGCGGTGGAGATGGCGGCGCCGAACAGCCCGAGCGGCAGTTGCAGGAAGCGGAAGGCGTAGCCGAGCCAGCTCACCGGCCCATCGATGACGCGGCCGGCCGCGTCGGTGATGCCGGATGCCAGGTTGCCGTTGACGGCGATGTTGATTTGCAGCGCGGCATTTCCCAGGATGGCGGGAATCATCAAGCGCAGAATTTGACGGAGCCCGGGGTGACGCCAGTCGAGGCGCGGGCGGTAAACGAAGCCCGCGCGCCGCAAGCTGGGGACCTGCCACAACCACTGGAGCGCGCCGCCGGCGAGCACGCCGCAAGCCATCGATACGATGAGGCCGTGATGGAACCGGCGGCCCACGGTGTAACCCAGGGCAAGGCCGAATGCCACCGAGCCGATGTTGAAGAACGCGGAGGCCAGCGCCGGAACGCCGAAGCGGTCGCAGGCGTTGAGGGCACCCATGGCCTGCGCGGCCAGCGCGACCAGCACCAGGAAGGGACACATGATGCGGGTGAGCAGGACGGCCAGCTCGAATTTGCCGGGCACGGCGCGGAATCCCGGCGCCAGCAGGGCGACCAGTTGCGGGCTGAAGACGATGCCCAGCGCGCACACCGCTCCCACCACCAGGACAAGCGCTGTAGCGACGACATTCGAGAGTTCGTTGGCCTGGCGTTTTCCCTTACCGGCGAGGTATTGGGCGAAGACCGGAACAAAGGCCGAGGAGAAAGCGCCCTCGGCGAACAGGTTGCGCGTGAGGTTGGGAATGCGAAAGGCGATCTGGAAGGCGTCGTTGGCGGGGCCGGCGCCGAAGAGGCGCGCCATGGCCATTTCGCGCACGAGGCCGGTGAGGCGGCTCAGCGAAATGGCCGCCGAAACGACTCCGGCCGAACGGAAAAGCCGATGCTGGTCGGGAGCCAAGCGGGAATCGCCGCGCGCTATTCGGCGCGCCTCACTTCCACCTGGCGGTAGATTTCCTCCGTCTGGTGGAGGGTCGCGAAATTCATGCCGGGCAGGCGCGCCGTTGCGGTGCCGGCGGCCACGCCCCAGCGCAGCGCTTCCGCCGGGCTGGCGTTGCGAGAGGCAGACCAGGTGTAGGCGGCCGCCAGCGCGTCGCCCGATCCGATGGGGCACAAGGCGTCGATGCGGGGAGGCAAGGCTTCCAGGAGCCCGTCGGCAAAGGCGCCCACAGCGCCGCGGCTACCCACCGAGAGCAACACGGATTCCGCGCCCATGGCGCGGATCTGGAAGGCGGCTTCCAGGAAGTGGGCGCGCGTGAGCAGGGTGCGGCCGAGGAGGCGCTCCGCCTCCTGCTGGTTGGGCGCCACCACGGTGGGGCGCGCGTCGAGGCCTTCGCGCAGCGCGTCGCCATCGGCGTCCAGCAGGGTCTTCACTTTCTTCTCCCGCGCCATGACAATGAGCCTGGCGTAAAACGAGGGTGGAACGCCCGGCGGCAGGCTGCCGCACACCATCAGCCATTGGGCCTGGCGCAGCGATTGGCGGACCATCCGCTCGACGTGGGCCAGTTCCGATTTGCTCAGCGTGGGTCCGGCTTCATTGAGGTTCACGGTGAGGCCCTGCTTATCGGTGATGGTGAGGTTGGTGCGGATTTCGTTGCGGACCGGAACCACCGCGACGGGGTAGCCGCAGCCGGCAAGGTGCTCTTCCAGGCGTTTTCCGGTCTCGCCTCCGGAAATCAGGACGGCCAGGGTCTGGCCGCCGAACGACTGGATGACGCGGGACGCGTTGATGCCGCGGCCGCCGGCCGATTCCCGGCTGGAATTGATGTAGGCGCGGTCTTCAAACGCCAGGCGGTCCACGCTGATGGTGCGGTCGATGGCTGGATTGACCGTGAGAGTGACAATCAAGCTTTCATTTTAGCGTGGGGAGGAATTCACCGCTGAGGCGCGGAGACACAAAGGAAACACATAGACAGGCAAGCCCGGCAGAACTACTTAGGTCTTGTCCGCGCGGAGGGCGTCGAAGGACGTGGGTAAACGATCTCAGTGGCCGCCGAGAGCCTTGTCGACGGCGGCCTGCAATTTGGCGGGATCGGCGCCGCCCAGATCGCGGAAAACGATGTGGCCCAGGCGGTCGATGACGAAAGTGGAAGGATAAGCTTCGACGAAATACCGGGCCGCGATGTCCGGTTCGGCGCCGATCAGCAGAGGGAAAGTGTACGACTGTGCGCGGGCGAATTTCTCCACGGTGTCCGCGTCTTCGCCCACGTCGAGACCGAGGACGACCAGGCCGCGCTTCTCCCAATTGACATACATCTTCTGAAGGCGGGGCATGAGGGCGCGGCAGGGCGGGCACCAGGTGGCCCAGAAATCGACGACGACGACTTTGCCCTGGAACTCACGAAGGTGGACGTCGTTGCCGCCGGTATCGGGGAGCGTGAAGTCAGGCGCTACCGCGCCGACGATGGGCTTCGACGGAGCGAGGACCGAAGCGGGCGAAGCGGCGCGCGCGGAGGCCGGCGGCTCGAAGTGAAATAGAGCTTCAGGCAGCGGTTGATTCCACTTGGCAATGGTATAGAGCAGGATTTCGGTGGCCTTGGGCGAGTAGGTGATGGCCTTATAGACGACGAAGCTTTCCCGGTCGATGCGGTACATGGTGTGCTCGGCGCCCTCGATGCTGCCACGGGGCCACTGGTCGCGCTCCACGTTGACCACATAGATTGGGACGGGCTTTCCGTTGACGAGAAACTGCTCCTGGCGGGCGATGGAGGCCTCGCGGACGTGCCGGTCGATTTCGGCCAGCGCGCCGATGTGCGTGCCGGCGGCGGCACCGAGCGGCGTCTTCGAGTACTCGTTGGTGTCCGGACGATAAAGCCACTCGTCCTGGCCGTCGCCGACGCGCAGTTCGCTGTTCGCGTTGTCGAACTCGACGCGGTATTTCCCCGGGCCCGATCCGGTCTCCAGGAAGTGCTGCTCCGACACATCGGACCCGCGGACGGTCTGGGCCGTGACGCGGACCTCATAGCTACGCAGGTCGCGGTAGACGGCGGCGACGTGCTGCAGGATGTACGTCGCCGAGGTGGCGAACGTCAGGCAGGGGACGGCCAGGACAAGGGCGATCAGGCGGGACTTCATTCTTGAATTATGAGCCGTGCGGAGGCGCGCGACAACCCCAGGCCTAGCGTTGGCGGAAATGATCCCAGCCGCGCGGAGGGAGCGGCGCGCCATCCAGCTCGACGGACGGGGCGCCGCGACGCATGGTTCCGATGCGAGTGAGCGGCAGGCCCTCGAATTTGGAAGGAACCTTCACGCGCGGCGGGGCGGTGAAGAGCAACTCGTAATCCTCGCCGCCATCCAGGGCCTGGCGGAGGGTCGCGCCGGGATAGACGGGCGGCGCGGAGATTTCGGCTTTCACGCGCGAGGCGCGGCAGAGGCGAAGGAGGTCGAGCGAAAGGCCGTCGCTCAAATCCATGGCGGCGGTCGAGCCCAGGTGGCGCAGGAAGCGGCCGAGCGCCAGGCGCGGTTCGGGACGCAGATGGCGGCGCCAGGCACGGCCGGAGCCACGCGCGAGGCCCAAGGCCGAGCCGCCCAGGGCGCCCGAGACGTAAATGGCGTCGCCGGGGCGGGCGCCCGAGCGCCGCAGCGCCTGGCCGCGCGGAACGGCGCCACAGACCACAATGTCGCACATGAGATGGGGGCCGCGCGCGAGATCGCCGCCGATCAAAGCCACGGCCTCGCGCCGCGCCAGGCGCAGCAGGCCGCGATAGAAGGCATCGATCCACTTTGCATCGGCCCAGCCAGCCAGCGCCAGCGAGACGAGGGCGAAACGGGGTTCGCCGCCCATGGCCGCAATGTCACTGAGGCCGCGCGCCAGCGCCTTGCAGCCGAGATCTTCGGGGCGGTGGGTGGCGGGCTGGAAATGCACGCCTTCGATCAGCATGTCGGTGGTGAAGAGCAGGTCTTCGGCGGCGCCGCGCGGGCGGCAGATGGCGCAATCGTCGCCGATGCCGAGCACCAGGCCGCCGCCGCGGGGCAGGGCGGCGAGACGGCGAATGCGCTCGACCAAATCCACTTCCAACAGGTCCACTTCGGCTACCGCCGGATTGTTCCGCTTGACCATACATCCGCCATCTGAGAGAATACCTTACGCAGCAAGAATTGGTTGTTTGGACGCGCCTCGCAAGATCTTAGCCAGCCCGAAAGTCCGCTTTCCCAGACCTGGAAGACCCAAGAGCACGACGAACAATTTTCAGGAGAATTTGTAGTGAAGGAAAAAGGTACTGTGAAGTGGTTTAATGCCGCCAAGGGCTATGGTTTCATCCAACGCTCCAGCGGCGACGATGTATTCGTTCACTTTTCGGCGATCCAGGCAAACGGGTATCGCTCACTGGACGAAGGCGCGGAGGTGGAGTTCGAAGTCAAGCAGGGACCCAAGGGACTGCAGGCCGAGAACGTAGCTCTGGTCTAGAAGTCCGAACAAAATTCGACGACAGAAGAGGGCCCCAGCGCGGGCCCTCTTTTTTGCCTAAGCGGTTACTTCGTGACCTCAAAATCGATCCACTGCGTCATCGGCGCGGATTTCGATCCCGGCTTGGTCGCCTGCGCACCGAGCAGGTACTGCCTGAGATCCAAAGAGGCATCCAGCTTGTACCATCCTTCGACAGTCTCGCCGGTTTGCACGGGGCGTGGC
>JBEKYE010000132.1:0-14633 GCA_049511275.1 Bryobacteraceae bacterium | reverse complement strand
ACTCCTCACTCCGCTTGCTGAGCAGGTAAAACGCCCCCACAGAGGCCATGACGAAGCTGGCCGTGACCACCGACCCGATCATGTTGTGGAGGTACTGCCAGAACAACCAGGGGTTCAGCAGCCCTTGGCCCTCGCGCGGTCGGCGGAGTCGGAGCGGCGGCCCGAACGGCCTCATTTCATCGCGGTTCCGCTTTCCACGGGATATCCTTTATCGATCCAATCTTTGGCGAAGTTGGTTTCGATGAACATCGTCTTCACGCGAGTGAAACCCATCTGCTTTAATAATTCGACAGCAGGTTTCACATTCGGGCAGTTGCTCCAGGGACAGCAGCCGCAGTAGACAATGATCTCCCGATCCCGAGGAAGCTTGCCCGCAGCCACTTTGAGCGCTTCGAGACCCTCGGACCTGGATCCAGGGCCGGCGTAGATGGATCCCGGAATATGTTTGTTGCGATAAAGCAGATTGGGGCCCACATGAAAAACAGCCGGGGCCGCGCCTTTCGCGGCCAGGCGGGCCGCCACATCTCCCGGCTGGATCAACGCCAGTTCCGCTGCCAGCCCAACCGCCAGCACGGCTGCCACGGCGATCATGAGAACTCTCATCCCGATTCCTTTCGGATGCTTAAATGATTGCTGTTACAATCTTCTCCCAATTCTGCCCGACTGGGCAATGATGCCAGCGGAAAGTTGCTGCGATTCTCCTTTACTCCCGCCCGCAGTTCGCATCTTGGTGAGAGGAGAGCACGGCGTCGCAAGCCCTGATATCCCTGCGGCGAATCGGCAGCTCGGTGCCCCACCGAGAGTGCGCGGGGATATACTATTCAGTAAATAGGCTCTGAAATTGGAATATCTTAATAGTCCGCTCATCTATCTCGACAATGCCGCCACCGCCTGGCCGAAGCCCGAAAGCGTGTACCGCTTCATGATCGACTTTTATCGCAGCACCGGCGTGAATCCCGGCCGCAGCGGCTACGATCTTGCCCTGGAAGCCGGCTCACTGCTCGATAACCTTCGCAAACGGCTCACGCGCTTCTTCGGCGGCGACGAGGATGCACCCGAGCGGCTGTGCTTCGGCTACAACGCCACTGACGCGTTGAACCTGACGATCCCCGGCTTGCTGGCGCCGGGCGATCACGTAATTGCCACCAATCTAGAGCATAATTCCGTAATCCGCCCGATCAACCACCTGGTACGCGACCGCGGTGTCGAAGCGACCTTCGTTCCGTTTGATGGAACTGGGTTTGTCGATCCGGACGACATCGCCAGGGCGATCAGGCCCAATACGAGACTGGTGCTTGTAAACCATGGCTCAAATGTCATCGGCACGATTCAGCCAGTCAGGGAAATTGGCCGGATCTGCCGCGAGAAGGGCGTGACGTTCGCTATCGACACGGCTCAGACCGCGGGCTGCATTCCCATCAACATGAAAGAAATGAACATCGATGTGCTGGCCTTCACCGGCCACAAGTGTCTGATGGGATCGATGGGGATCGGAGGCTTGTGTGTCCGCAGGCACGTTGAAATCAGGCAGGTCCGAAGCGGCGGAACGGGTGTACGATCAGCGCATCCCTACCATCTGGAAGAGTACCCATGGCGATTGGAATATGGCACACCCAACATGGTTGGAGTGGCCGCGCTCTGGGCTGGGCAGGACTGGCTCGACAGCAACGGCGTGGAGAGCCTGCATGCGCGGGAGATGAGTCTGGCGGCCAGACTGGTCGAAGGCCTGCGCTCGATTCACGGCGTCACCCTTTACTGCTGCGAGAGCCTGGACAATCACCTGCCGACGGTCACGATGAACGTTGATGGAATGGAGGCTGGGGACGTGGGCACCATGCTCGACGCCGACCACAACGTCGCCACCCGGACCGGCCTGCACTGCGCCCCGCTGGCGCACGAACAGCTTGGAACAGTTGCTATTCACGGCGCTGTCCGGTTCTCGATCGGTCCTTTCAACACCGAGGAACATATTGACGCAGCGTGCCGCGGTGTAGCGTCCATCGCACATTGGGCGGCCACCCGTAAAATGGCTCGTAAGGCTACTCCAGCGCCATTGGCGGTTCGCTGACCGCCGAGCGGAGAGCTCCGGAGAAAGAACTAAGGATGAGTCCCAACCTTTATGCAACAAACCGATACCCGGAGCCGCTGGCGCCGACCCCGCTCATCCCGATTCGGCTCTCAGCCGAAGCACCCGTGATCTGGTGCAAACTGGAATTCCTCAATCCCAGCGGATCCACAAAAGACCGTATTGCGCGCTACATCCTCGGCAAGGCGGTCCGTGAGGGCCGCGTCAGGTCCGGCGGGACCGTCATCGAAGCTTCCAGCGGTTCAACAAGGATCGCCATGGCCATGGTCTGTGCCCAATTGGGGCTCAAATTCATCGCGGTCCTCCCGGAAGGAGTGAGTAGCGAAAGAGGGCTGATGATTCGTGCCTACGGCGGGACCATCCATTTCGCTGCGAAGAAGACAGGGATTCTCGGCTGTATCGAAGAATCCGAAAGGCTTGCCAGTGAGACTGGGGCTTTCCTGCCCCGCCAGTTTTCGAATCCTGAGAACGCGGAAGCCCACGAGTTTGGAACGGCACGAGAGATTGTGGAGCAGATCCCGGGCCATCTGGTCGACGCTGTTGTCAGCGGTGTTGGAACCGGTGGAACACTTGTCGGCCTGATGAGAGGTTGCAGCAGCGAGCGTCACGTGCAACGCGCGTTTCTCGCGCGCCCGGTCGACCTTGCCAAGACGCGGGAACAGGAATGCTGCAGCTTTAGCTCCCGGATTCCTGGGGTGATCGAATGTGCCTCAAGCATCTTCCGGGAATCTGACTATCTATCCCTAACCACGATTGAGGTACGCGACGATGAAGCGCTTCAGACTGCTCGCGAACTCATCCGGTTGGGGTTTCCGGTTGGACCAAGTTCCGGGCTGAACTATCGGGCAGCGGTGCTTGCGGCTGAGAGTCTCTGGCCGGCTAAGATCGTCACTGTCCTTCCCGATCGCATGGAACGATATTTTACAGCCGAGTTGTTCCAACCCTTTGCTTAAGGCCGGGACGGTTTCCGGAACTCAATCTGGAGTTCAACATACAATACGATCACACGCGTGGTTATGCGCGTCGACGCGGCGAATTGCTTGCCAGTCACCTAACACGGCAACCGGCCATTACGCGGGCTTAAGCAATACCACCGGCTACCAAAACACGGCTTTCGGCTCCAACTCCATGGATTCAAACACGATCGGCACCGGCAATACAGCGGTGGGCGCGAATGCGCTGCAGAACTCCACCGGCAACAATAACATCGCCATTGGCAACCAGGCGGGACTTGGCCTCACCACCGGCAGCGACAACATCTATATCGGCACCCAGGGGTCCGACACATCGAACACCATCCGCATCGGCACGGGCCAGACGGCTACGTACATCGCCGGCATCTGGAACACCGGTGGCACTGGCAACACCGTGTATGCCAATTCCTCCGGCCAGTTGTTCACCCTTCCCTCTGCCCGGCACGACGGACGAAGTGATGGGGCTACGGCCGGTGCGCTTCCGCTACAAGGCGCAAGGCCAGGAGGGCCCCGAACAGTACCGGCTGATCGCCGAGGAAGTGGACGAGGTGGCGCCGGAGCTGGTGGCCCGCGGCAAGGACGAGCAGATCGACTCGGTTTATTACGACAGAGTCAATATCATGCTACTCAACGAAGTGCAGAAGCAGAACCAGCACGCGCAGCAGCAGGATGATACGATCAAGCAGCAGAAGGAACAGATTCAAAAACTGGAGGCACGGCTAGCGGCGCTGGAGGCTTTATTGTCCGGCAAGGCAACCACGACAGCGACCGCCGGGCAGTAAGTCCAGTGCTCGGGATAGCTGCCGATATCGCGCCTTAACGCTCGCGCAGAGCGGTGTTGTTCGGGACGGCACGGGGGTCGGAGACACGCGACACCTTCAGAATAGCCAAGTGTTCCGCTCTGAAGCGCCGCGGCGAATGATCCCTCTCGACGGCAACGGTTCGAGCTGGAAGCGCGGTGTGCGCTTCCGCATTACCTTCGGCTATATTCGTCTGTAAACCTTTTGGTAATCGACAGCACCTTGCTCTGAGCGGTACAACGAGTCATGGCATTGTGCCCCGGTGTCCGCGCTGTACTCTTTATCTGCTTGTTCGCTTCCGTGTTACCGGCCCAGCAGGATCGAATCAATGCTACGATCGATGCCCGCCATTCGGTAGTCGTCAGAGGCAGTGCTCCTCCTCAAGCGCAGCCGAAGTACGATCAAGGGGCGGTGGAACCCGATTTCCGGCTCGGCAACATCACGCTGATGCTGAGGCCATCGGCCGCTCAGCAAGCCGCGCTCGAACAATTGCTGGCGGAGCAGCAAGATCCCGCATCGCCGAACTACCACAATTGGTTGACACCGGAAACCTACGCCGAGCGGTTCGGGACGAGTGCGGCGGATTTGGACAAGATCGCCGCTTGGTTGCGCTCCCAGGGCTTCGCCGTGCAGTATACGGCGCGCGGTCGCGACTTTATTAGTTTCAGCGGCACAGCCAGCCAGGTGCAGGCAGCACTGCATACGGAAATCCACCGCTACCACGTGGGCGCCGAAACTCACTTCGCGAACTCGACGGACCTGTTCTTGCCAGCGGCCATCGAGCCCATGGTGGCAGGCGTCCTGGGGCTCCACGACTTTCACCCAAAGGCGCCGCGGAAGCGAGCCCAGCCGGACTATACCCTCTCTGACGGAAGCCACTACCTGCTGCCGGACGATCTTGCGACGATTTACAATCTCATCCCCTTATACGGCTACGGATATACGGGCGCAGGACAGAACATTGTGATCGTAGGACAGAGCGACATCGATCCCAGTGACATTGCGGCGTTCCGCAACACTTGGGACCTGCCCCCAACCACCATACAAATGGTTCCCACTGGCACGTACCCAGGGGTCACCGGCGATGAAATAGAGGCGGACTTGGACCTGGAATGGTCCGGCGCGGTGGCTCGACTTGCGGCGCTGATCTACGTTTACAGCGAAGACGTGAGCTACTCGACTTACTATGCTATTGACAACAACCTGGCGCCGGTGATCAGCGAGAGCTTTGGGCTGTGCGAATACGAGGTGGCGTCGAATCGTATGGGCCTTTACAACTTTCAGGTAGAGGCACAGAAAGGCAATCTACTGGGAATTACCTGGCTGGCTTCGTCGGGCGATTCGGGAGCTGCCGGCTGCGATTATGACGTCACGATGGCAACCCAGGGTCTAGGAGTTAACCTGCCCGCCAGCGTTCCCGAGGTTACCGCGGTGGGCGGGACGGAGTTCAACGAAGGAAGCCTCACCTATTGGAGCAGCAGCAACGGGTTCTACGGTGGCTCAGCGCTTTCCTATATTCCCGAGACGGCGTGGAACGACACGGCGGTGAGCGAGGCATTTGGGGGGACCATTGCGGCTAGCGGCGGCGGGTTGAGTTCGGTTTACAAGAAGCCTACGTGGCAAACCGGTCCCGGTGTTCCCAACGACGGCGCGCGCGATGTGCCCGACATCTCCCTGGCCGCGTCGCTCGCCCACGACCCCTATATCATCATTTCGGAGGGCGCGGTATATACCGTGGGCGGCACGTCGGCCGCAGCGCCTTCTTTTGCCGGAATGGTCGCTCTGCTCAATCAGTACCTGGTACAGAACGGGGTGCAAACGAAGCCGGGCGTGGGCAACATCAACCCGAAGCTATACGTCATGGCGGCGGGAGGCACATCCGGCATTTTTCACGACGTGACCACGGGGGACAACATCGTTCCGTGCCAGGTGGGCACAGCGAACTGTGCAGACGGTCACTTGGGGTACACAGCCGGTGTGGGTTACGACCTTGTGACGGGCCTGGGTTCAGTGGATGCGTACAGCCTAATCACGTCATGGAGCGGCATTCCGGTTACCTCCACCACCACTACGCTTACTGTGAGCCCTGCCATTATCTTGGCGAGCGGGTCCACGGTGCTGACCGCTACCGTGAAGGCGGCAAGCGGCACCGCGTCACCCACTGGAACGGTTTCATTCACGCTGGGGGACAATCCGCTGGGCGCCGCGACGCTCTCGGGGTCTGGAGGAACCGCCACTGCGTTCATCACGGTTTTTGGCGGCCAGTTGCCGGCGGCATCCAACACAGTACAGGCTTACTACGGGGGTAGCCCCGCGTTCAGTTCCTCATCGGTAACGGCAACGGCCAGCCTGGGCACTCCAACTGCGACCTCCGCAGTGGCAGCGTCGGTGACGCCGAATCCGGTCTACCAGCAAGCGCCGAATGCGAATGGCGCCACGTTCTTTTTCACCGTCCAACTGAACGAAACCGCGGGGGTGGGCACTACGGTGACCGGGTTCACTTTCGGCGGGGTAAGCTACGCGGGCTCGATCGCGAATTTTTTCGGCAGCACCACGTTGCCGGCGCACGGCACGCTTTCGGCAAGTTTGAAGGCGGGGAACATTGCCGTGCCATCGTCGGTGGTGATGGTATTCACTGGCCGGGACGCCAGCGGAGCGACGTGGACGCAGCAGATCGCGGTTCCTTTCCTGCCGCAGCCAACCAGCACCAACTCCACGTCGAGTGCAGCGACGGCGAACGTGCGGCTCAGGCGGTAACGGCTTCTGGACGAGCTGGGAGCGATCGACTGCTGTCGCTCTTCGCCGATCGCATCCTGCTGCCCTTGGCTCGCGGGCTGGTCATTCGAAAGTACCTGGTGCATCGGCACAACCACAAACTGGCCAAGCGGCCCGCTCAATGGCCGATATGTGCCGCTAACGCTCGTTTGGAAACTGGCGCTGTTCATGCACGGCACGCGGCCATCCTGCGATATGCGCTGATGGCACATGCGTTGATGATTCCCACGGCCGTGGGGGACAATGGTCACGGTGGCTAGAACAGTTGATTCCTACCGCTTCCTGGATGGTATCGCGAAACGGGCGATGAAACGTTGGGCGGGCCTCCCCGGGGAGACACAGATTCCATGGACTCCTCTCGCGAGGCCGCTTTCGAGATGCACCGTGTCCCTTGTTAGTTCAGCGGCGACCGCCTTGAAAACCGATCGCCCTTTTGATCCAGAAATCGAGCGGCAGGATCCCTGGTTTGCTGACGCGTCGTATCGCGTGTTGCCGCGGACGGTACGGACCGGGGACGTTCAGGTGTGCCACCTCCACATCAACCCGGGCTTCGCCGAGCGGGATTTGAACTCGGTACTGCCGGCCGAACGACTGGATGAACTCGCACTACTGGGCGAGATTGGCGCGGCTGCGCCGTACCACTACTCGTACATGGGCTACACCCTCCGGCCGGAGCGGCTCCTGCGGGAGAGCCTGCCCGGGATGGTCCAGCGGCTTCGCGAGGAGCATGCCGACGTAGTGGTGCTGGTCCCGGTTTGACCGGTGTGCTGCTGGTCCGTGGGACTGGTACAACGTGAGATCGAGGCGGCAGGATTCAGCACCGTCTCGCTGTCCATGATCCCGGAGTTGACGGCGAGCGCGGGGGCGCCGAGGATAGCCGCGATCGAGCATCCGTTCGGCATGACGCTGGGGCGGCCCGGCGACGCAGTGGGTCAACTGGCAGTCTTACGCGCGACGCTGCGAGCAATGGAAACGATGGCGAAGCCTGGCGAGGTAGTGCACCTGCCGTTCGAGTTTGCATCCGCGGAGAAACTCGCGCTCGGTCCGCCGATGGCACCGCCGATCGCGCGGTACCTTGTGCGGCATCCTTGGACACTGCCACGGTTCCTGAATCGGACGCCGCCGGTCAGCGGTAGTTGAAACGCTTCCGATATTCGCTCGAAACGGCGGTTCAGTGGCACTCGCAATCGTCGCAACACGCCTTGCCCCGGAGTCCGTCAACGCCCTCCTTGGCGATGATCGGCACCATCACCAGTCCAGCCACCGGATCGGCCCACCACCACCCCGCAACGGCATTCAGAAGCAACCCGCCCAAGAGAATTGCTGAGAGATACGTGCAGAAGTCCGTCTGCCGGGAATCGGCTTTCATCGCTCCGCTCCCGATTCCGGCTGCAACCCGCCGCTTGGCCCTCGCCAGCAACGGCATCACCACTACCGAGACGGCGGCGACGATGATGCCGGGGATGCTTCGCTCTGGTGCTTCGTGGCCGATCAGTGTGGAGCCGGATTCGCAGAGGATGTACAGCGCAAGCGCAGTGAAGCACCCACCCACGATTCGTAACGTGGTCCGCTCAACTTGTTCACGCCGGGAGTGGTCAAGATCGTGGTGGAACCGCCACAGCAAGGCCGCACCGGATGTCACTTCAATCAAGCTGTCCAGCCCGAAGCCGATCAGCGAGACGGACCCGGCGACGATTCCGGCGACAATCGAGACCAGTCCTTCGAGACTGTTGTAGCCGATGGTGAAGTATTCGAGCCGCTGGCCCCGGCGAACCAGTTCACTTCGGGTCAAAATGCTGACGGAAGCCATGGAAGCTAACGACCTTAGAATTTCATCTTCCCGCAAAGACCAGTCATTATGGTAACCGTCCGATGGGAAACCGGATGGCATCCTTTAAGCCGTTGATGTGCGCGGACTGGGAGCGAAAGGCTACCGACAGGCGGTTAACAGCCCGCACGGCCGCACCGATTTGGCGCTGGCGTGCGGGTAGCCAACTTTCCGATAAGCCGGTTTTTATCGCGCTCCAGACGTCATAGAACGGCAACGAGAGCGATAAGTCTTCTGCTGTGAAGCATTTACAGAAAGTGAGAACTTGGCCGCGCGGCCAGCGCGATTCTTCCGACATCTCCTCTCGTTTAAGGCATCATTTCTCCTGCTGGTCCCGGTTCTAGTAACCCGATCCTAGCCGGGAGGTTCCCCGCCGAAATTTGGCGCCGTACGGGCGTGAGTCCCTCCCGACACAAGCGATCAGCTATTGCGGGCCCCGGCCCGGCGCGGGCATGCCGCCTAAGAACGCCATCGAACTTCGTTCCGAAGACAAGACGGCTTACCCCGCGCTTGAGTAGCTGACGCAAGATGCGCGTCACGGAGTGCGACCTCCGAAACGATAAGTGGGTTCTCTTCTATTGACGGTTGGCCTCTGTACCGATGCTCGCCGCGTTGCCGGCGCACGCCGCGGTCGGTGTCGAGCGCCAGCCCTCGCCCGAATGGGCTGCATCGGTCTATCCTGGAAAGGAATGCGCATCGACGCGAAAGGTGCCGTCGGACAGTATCCGGCCCTTCTGGTACCCACAGCGCTGCGCAGTCTACGGCTGCGGCTCCAGTGGAAACTGCCAGACTTGGAGGCGACCGCTGGGCCGAGGGCCGGAAGCGGACGAAGCCTTCTCAAGGCTCTGCGGGATCATGGACTGATCACCGCAGATGACACTCAGGCCGGCATGACGCGCGCGTCGGCATCGGCGGCCAAGCCGGTCACTCGGGCGACCGCGGAACGGGTCCTCGCGCAGTTCCTGGAGCGCGTCGCGGAGGTCCACCAGAACCCCTATTACCTGGCCAAGGTCGTCAGGGTCGTTCTCTTTGGCATCATGTGCGCCTCAACCCCGTTCGAAAATGGACTTCTTTTCCCACAAACGAACACGGCCAACTGAAATCCCCGCTGCATCCGCCTGGGCCCCGGTGGCGCGGAACTCCAGGCCCGATTGGGCTTTGCCTGCGGCCGGGCTGCTCGGACAAGGGGGCTGCGGCCCCGGCCCCTTGCGTGCGCTATTGCCTGTCGTGAATGCGTTAATCCGGGATCTGCAATTCGCTTTTCGCCGCATGCGCAAAGCCTCCGGTACTACTGGCGTAATCGTAATCGCGCTGGCGCTGGGAATCGGAGTCACCGTTTCCTCCTTCATCACCGTTAACGCGCTGGTGCTTCATCCGCTGCCGTTTCCGCGAATCGACCGCGTGATGATTCTTTGGGAAACCTTTCCCAAGGCGCGCACCGAGCGGGAGGCGGTCTCGGCCGCGAATTTCCTCGACTGGCAGGGGCAGAACGCCTCCTTCGAGAATTTGGCCGCCTACCAGCCGTGGGACGCCAACCTCACCGGCCTCGGCGACCCCGAGCGCGTACAAGCGTACCTCGTTTCGCCAGAGTACTTCGACACGCTCGGCCGGAAGCCTCTACTGGGCCGGGTCTTCCGTGCCGACGAAGCAGAGCCGGGCCGCGCGACCGCGATCGTGGTGAGCAACGGATTCTGGCAGCGCGAGTTCGCCGGCGCCCGCGACGTGCTGGGGCGGAAGATCAGCCTCAACGGGCAGAGCTATTCCATCGCCGGAGTCATGCCTTCGGATTTCGATTTCCCTCTCGGTACGGATCTGTGGGCGCCGCTGGCCATGACGCCCGCGCAAAAAGACGATCGCTCAACTCGAAATCTGGCGGTGATCGGCCGCCTGAACCCGGGCGTCCCGGTGGCGCGGGCTCGCGCCGAATGGGAAGCTCTTTCGCGCCGCCTGGAGGAACAGCATCCCGATGCCAATGAGGGCCGCACCGGCCTGATTGTTCCCATCATGCAGTTGACCAACATCGGCACCGACCGCTTTACCGTCATGCTGCTCGCGACCGCCGGTTTCGTACTGCTACTGGCCTGCGCCAACGTAGCCAACCTGCAACTCGCCCGCATCATGAGCCGCCAAAAGGAAATGGCTGTACGGACCGCGCTCGGAGCGAGCCGGCTCGGCATCGCCTGCCAGTTGGCCGTCGAAAACGTGATGATTGCGCTGGCCGGCGGCGCGCTGGGTCTTTGGCTCGTGGCCTGGGACCTCGACTACATGTTAACCACGATTCCGGCACAGGTGATGAAGTGGGTGGCTGGCTTCAATGGGATGCGCATCGACGGTAGCGCGGTTTTGTTCACGCTCGCGGCCTCCGTGGCGGCCGGCATCCTGTGCGCAGTTCCGGCGCTGTTGCACGTTGTAAGGCGCAAGAACGTGGTGGACGTGAACGAGGTGCTCAAGGAGAGCAGCCGGACCTCGAGCGCCGGACCGCGCCACAACCGCCTTCGAAATGCGCTTGCCACGGGAGAAGTGGCGCTCGCGCTTTTCTTGTTGGTAGGCGCCGGGCTCATGGTCCGGACATTCCAGAGAATGCTAACGCTCAACTACGGGTACAACCCGAATAACCTCATGACTCTGCAGATTTCCCTTCCGGAAACCAAATACCGCAGCGGCGTTCAGATCGAGGAGTTCTACGATTCCGTGCTGCGCGAGTTGAAAGTCTCACCCGACGTCAAGGCGGCGGGGGCAGTGAGTACCGGCCCCGGCGCCGACGCCGTCTACGTTGAAGGCCACGCGGAACCCCGGCCCGGCGAGCCGCGGCCGAGCGTCCAGTCCGTTTCGAGCCGATACTTCGAAGCTATGGGAGTGCCCATCCTCGACGGCCGCGCGATTACCGAACAGGACGGCAGAGAATCCCAGCCCGTCGTGGTCGTCAGCCAGACCGTCGCCCGGTTCTATTGGCCAGCGGGCAGCGCCATCGGCCGGCGTATCCGGCTTCATAAGAAAGACTCGCGATGGATGACCGTCGTCGGTATTTGCGGCGACGTGAAGGACTGGTTTGGGGGACCGCAGCCCGCGGCTTATATCCCGTTTGCGCTGTCGCCGGGGCCCGCGGCCGAGATCCTGGCGCGGACCGCCGGAGATCCGGAACGGATAATCGGCGCGGCGCGCGCCGCCGTGCGCAAAGTGGATGCCGACCAGCCGATCTTCGATGTCAAGAGCATGCAACAGTCCGTCTCCGAGCAAACCTCCGGCGTTCGCGCCTCCGCCGTTACAATGACCATTTATGCCGTGATCGCGTTTCTGCTGGCGGTCACGGGGATTTACGCGGTGGTCTCCTACTCCGTGGCGCAGCGGACCCATGAAATCGGCGTTCGCATGGCCATGGGGGCGCCGGGCTGGTGCATCGCCCGGATGACTCTACGGCAGGGCGCATGGATTGCGGGCGTAGGCCTAGCCATCGGCTCGCCGGTCGCGCTGACTCTCATGCGCCTCATGTCCAGTGTGCTCTACAACACAGTTCTGATCGAGATGCCGACCTTCTTCGCTCTGACCGCCGTTCTGGCCCTCTCGGCCATGCTGGCCAGCTACGTTCCCGCCCGCCGCGCCGCCAGGATCGATCCGCTGGAGGCCTTGCGCCACGAATAACGCCCTCAGTTCGGAGCCGCGACAGCGACTACCACGCTCTTGAATTCTGCGATTCGATAGTTCCCAGGCTTAAGGTGCATCGTGAACACACCCGCGTGATCCGTTTTAGTTTCTGACGTTCGCGGTTCCTTTGCGGAGCCGACAGTTTCTCGCTTCGGCGGATCGGGAGGCTGGAAAGCGCCGCATGTCAACTGCGTCGTACCGGCCAAGATCAGAGCTAACAAGCCGCCAGGTAGATTTCGGAGACTCAAGATCGCGACCTCTTCGCCCACGGTGCCCATGGCAATGCCATGGGAATGGTAAGGGGGGTTGTCGGAAACTATGGCGATATTACGAATTAACGCTCCCCGCGCGGGGAACGGGCACTCCAGCTCACGCTCATTTCGCGGTTTGGGGACTTTCCAGCCAATTGAATACTTCCGGACGCCCCGCTATTGGACCGATGGCTGCGATGTATTTGCGGTCGGGCCGTCGTACCTGAATCGCTATACTCAGTGCACGCGCCGCTTCAGCTCGTCAAAGAAATTCAGCAGGAAGGTCAGGTGGAGATCTACCTTTTCCTCACCCTCGGCAGCTCCCTTCGCGGGGAACGCAACGATGTGTTTGCCGTCGGGCGCCAGATCGTACCACTGATAAGTGCCCGTTGGAAAGATCGGATTCCCAGTCCATTCGCGCGGCTTGCCCGGTTCGAAGCTTCGTCCCTTGAGTGTGTAAGGAACTACCATGATGTGACCGTCGTTGGTTGCATAGAAGATTTCCCTGGCAGTGCGCGACCACAGTGGATATCTGCCGGAAACGGTGGAAATCTGCGCCTGCCCTCCGCCCTTGGCGCCTTCCGGAAACGCTCGCACGAAAATGTGAGGTACGCCCGACTGAAACGACGTATAGGCAAGCCAGCGCCCATCCGGCGAAAAGGCGGGTTCCACGTCCGTGCTTTTGGTGGCCAGGAACAATTCGGGCGCGCCGGCCTTGGGACGGTCCGGGTCGGTGGTATCGAGCGGGAGAATCCAAATGTCGCGGCCGGTATCGGTCCCCGCCTGGTGGAATGCCAGGTAGCGGCCGTCGGGCGTGAAGGAGCCGGGGACGGCGCCGCCGCTCTTGAGTGCGTAGAGCATTTGCGGCTGGCTGGACCCATCCGAACGAACCCACCAAATCCCGCCGAGCGACGGGGCATAGGCAATATGATTGCCGTCAGGCGTCCACACCGGGTTCGTATCGGTCCCATTCGGGTTCACGGTGAGGCTCATTTTGCTGCCGCGGGCCAGATCGTATACCCAAATGTTGCCGGTGGAGGAATACGCCACCCGCTTTCCGTCGGGAGAGAAGCGCGGACTGCGGAGCCCCGCAGCCACCACCAACGGCTCTTTTTTTCCCGAGGCTTCCAGCCGGAAAAGAGCACCGGATGCGTCGTTGGATTTGCCGCTCAGATAGACCAGAGTGCCGGTGCGCGAGAAATCCAGTTGCGCGCCTCCCGTAGACGGGCTGCTGGTGACATCCTCCAGAATCGGCGCGGGCGTGCCGCTGGTTTCGTAACGCGCCAGGTTGAACGGCACGGCGAACAGCGCGCCCTGATGAAGGAAGACCAGGTGGCCGCTGGGTAGATAGCGCCCGAAGTAGCCGCCGCGCTGCACCACTTTGGTTTTTCCGGTCTTGAGAACGGCCACTTCAATGTTGGCATCGTCGAAGCCCGCGCCGCTTGTATGTCCAGTGAAGAGGATCGCCTGACCGCCCGGCAGGATCTGCGGCCAGCGATGCGTCGCCTCACCTTTTGCCGGCGGCTTGGTGAGGCTCTGGGGTGTCCCGCCGCCGCTGGCCGGAATGCGCGCCAGGCCGTACAGGCCGGCGAGCCCGAAGACGATGTTGCCATCCTCGCTCCAATCGGCCCCACGCAGGGCTGTGGGCACATCGCACAGCGTGCTGGGCGCGCCGCCCTGGATCGAGACCTTTTTCAGATGCTGGTCGGCGAAGAACCCGATCCACTGGCCGTCCGGCGAAAAGAACGGGTCCGCTGCATTTTCCGTTCCCGAGAGGACGGTGGGTTTGGACTGATCCATGAGCCGCGTGGCTAGCAGGACAGTTCCACCGCCGGCAGGCTGTACTGGATAAGCGAGCCGCGTCCCGTCGGGAGAGATGGCGGCCGTGATGCGGATGCCAGCCAAGGCTTCGGGGCCCATGTCGGCGCTGAAGCGCAGCAGCGGACGCTCCACCGTAGGCGTGGCGCGCCACAGCAAACCGCCCAGCGCCAGCGCGAGTGCGGCGCACGCGCCCGCGATCGTCCACGGCAGCCAGGAGCGGCGCGCCGGGGCTGCCGGCGCTGGGACCGTCTCCGCCGGTTCCTCCAGCAGGATGCGCGCTTCTCCGATATCGCGCAGCCGCTGCCTGGGATCTTTGCACAGGCAGCGGACCAACAGCCGGCGAACCTGCGGCGGAGTCTCCTTCGGCAGCGCGGCCCAATCCGGGTCGCTTCTGATTACGGCGGCCAGGGAGTCGCTCACGGTCTCGCCGCCGAAGAGCATGCCACCGGTGATCAG
>JBEKYE010000131.1:0-11162 GCA_049511275.1 Bryobacteraceae bacterium | reverse complement strand
GACCGCACAAATTCCGCCATCGGCGCCGTAACATAGCGCGGCGGCTTCACCAGAAACTGCGGCTTGCTATCCCATGTGCCGCGGGCGACCTCAGCCCACAAGGGCGCGTTGATGCCGCGATCGAGTAACACGAAGGCGTCGGCACGATCCAGAAAACGCATGCTGGAGGGTTTGAAATCGTCGCAGGAAAAATCCAGCACCATCAGGAAAGTGTCCGGCTCAACCAGGTCCACCACGCCGGTGGATTCCACAATCACGTTCTTGGACTGCTGGAAAAGCTTCTGCAAGACGCCGGCCGCGCGCGCCAACTCCCCCGTTGAAACACGCAGCCAGAAGGAGCGTTCGGCTCCCGCGGCCAGGAACCGGCCGGAATCGGTCGGACCAGGCTCGTGCTCTTCGCTCAGCGCGAACGGCTCGCCCGGCGGCGGCTCGCAACCGCTGGCGCAGGCCTGGCGGGAACCGGCATGCTGGCCGGACTGCGTGATCTTGACGGCCGTCCAGTGGTGGCCGCGCAGTTTGCGAATCAGCCCGGCGGCTACGGAAGTCTTTCCGATCTTGCGCGAGTGGCCGCCCACCACCACCAGCATCAGGCCTTCCTCTCCAGCTCCGCCAGGCGACGCTTCAGGTCCGCCACCTCGCGCCGCAGGTCCGGCAGGCGCGCCAGGTTGGCCAGTTGTTCCAGATACTGCTTGAGGGGTCGCGCGGGCGTGCCCCATACGGTTTCGCCGGACCGCACTATTTTGGAAGTGAGAACGCCGCAGCCCGAGCCCAGCACGGCGCGGGTTTCGATGCGGGCCTTGTCGCCGATTCCCACCTGCCCGCCGATGACGGCGTAATCCTCCACCACCACGCCGCCCGAAAAACCGGTCTGCGCCGCGACCACCACGTGGAGGCCGATGCGGCAGTTGTGGCCCACGTGCACCAGGTTGTCGAGCTTGGTTCCCTCGCCGATGGAAGTGACTCCCAGCGCGGCGCGGTCGACGCAGGAATTGGCGCCGATCTCGACATAGTCGCCGATCTCCACGCGGCCCACCTGCGGGAACTTCTGCCAGCGGTCCTGCTCCATTACGTAGCCGAAACCATCCGCGCCGATCACCACCCCGGAATGCAGAATGGTGCGCCGGCCGATGTCCACGTTGTCGTAGATGGTGACGTTCGCGTGCAGCACGCAGCCCTCGCCCAGGTTGACGCGTTTGCCCACCACCGTGCCGGCGCCGATTGAGGTGGCCACGCCGATGCGCGTGCCGTTTCCGACCACCGCATGCGGCCCGATATAGACCATCGCGCCGATCTCGACATCGTCACCCACCACCGCCGTGGGATGGATTCCGGGCTTCAACTCGGTAGTCGGGTAGAAGCGGTTCAGCGCGCGGGCCAGAGCCGTGCGCGGCTCGGACACGCGGATCACCGTACGGTAGCTGGGGCTGGGCCATTCCTCGGGCACCAGAAGGCAGCCCGCCGCGGAGGCCTCGGCCTGTTGCGCGGCCTTGCGAGTGCCCACAAATGCCAGGTCGGAAGCCCCGGCGGTATCGAGCGGCGCCACGCCGGAAAGTTCTTTTTCGCCGTCGCCTTCAAAGGTCGATCCAAGCCAGTCGGCCAATTCGCGCACGCGCATATCAGTAGAGCCCCTTCACCGAGCCGCCATCCACGGCGATCGAGGCGCCCGTAATATAGCTGGCGCGCTCCGATGCCAGGAAGACCACCAGGTTGGCAAACTCCTCCGGTTGCCCTACGCGTCCGAGCGGCGTCCCGCGCGCCCAACCGCCTTCGATCTCCGCGGGCGTGACGCCTTGTCTGGCGGCGAGGGTGTCCGCAAGCTCCATCAGCCGCGCCGTGGCGGTGAAACCGGGGCAGACATTATTCACCAGAACGTTCGACGGTCCATACTCGTTGGCCAGCGTCTTCACCAGGCCGCTGACGCCGGCGCGAATCGAATTGGAAAGAATCAGCCCATCCACCGGCTGTTTCACGGAGACGGAGGTGATCGCGATAAAGCGGCCCCAGCGCCGCTGCTGCATCACCGGCAGCGATTCTTTAGCCAGGTAGACGGTGCTCATCAGGTTCAACTGGGCGGCGGCGCGCCAGTCCTCCAGGGTGGTTTCGGCAAAGGACTTCGAAGGCGGCCCGCCGGAGTTCGCCACACAAATATCCAGACGTCCGAACTCGGCAACCGTCTCGGCCACGAAGCGTCGAACCTCATCGTACACCGTGACATCCACGGCGCGGGCGAAGACGCTGGTTCCGGTTTCACGGCGGATTGCGGCGGCCGTCGAGTCCAGCGTCGATTGAGTCCGCGCGCAAAGCGCCAGTTTGGCGCCTTCCCGCGCCAGTCCTAAAGCGACCGCTTTGCCCAACCCTTCACTCGACGCGGCCACCAGTGCTACGCGATCCTTAAGCCCTAGATCCATGGAGCTATTTTCTCAAGTAGGCGTCGTCTTTGGCGAGCCAGTCGTGGCGAATGGGGCTGAAGATGTCGAGATCGAGCGTATCCTCGAGCGCCACCGCGGCGTGCGGCATGTGCGAAGGGATGCGCAGGACCTGGCCGGCGGAGACCACAATTTCCTGGCCGTCAATTTGAAATTGCAGAGCCCCTTCCAGAATGTACGTAATCTGCTCGCTCTCGTGGTGGTGTTCCGGCACCAGCGCGCCCTTAGCCAGAAAGACTTGAGCCACCATCGCCTTTTCGCCGGAAATGATTTTGCGTGCGATGGTGGGGCTCAGCACTTCCTTTTCCATCTTGTCCCAGGTGTAATGTTCCATTTTGCTCTCCGCGTCTGCCATTGTATAACGCATATAATGGTGAATCCTCCGCGAGGGGGTTGTATGAAGCGTAAGGTTCTTCCGGGGTTGCTGATCTGCGCCGGCGGCCTGGCATCCGCCGTCTCGTTCGCCCAAGCGCCGGCTCGTCCCATCGTCATTCAGACCAGCACCATCCTCGACGGCCAGGGCGGCGTGCTGAAGAACCGGCAAATCGTCATCGAAGGCTCCCAGATCCGCACCGTGGCCGCCGGCAAGGCCAAACCGGATTACGATCTGCGAGGTCTCACGGTGATGCCCGGATGGATCGACACGCACATCCATCTCAACTGGCACATGGACGCGAATCGCAAATCCGTCAGCGCCGGCGGCAAGCCCGAAGACAACGCGCTCTATACCGCCGAAGACGCGTGGATCACCCTGCTCGGCGGGTTCACCACCGTCCAGAGTGTGGGCGCCGCCATCGACGCCAGCGTGCGCGACATGGTGAATCGCGGTTTCCTGCCGGGACCGCGCATCCTCACTTCCTTCCGCCAGATTCAGGCGAATGCCGGCGACCCCGATGCCTTACGCGCCCTGGTTCGCCAGACCAAGCAGGACGGCGCCGACGTCATTAAGCTCTTCGCCACCACGGGGCTTGGCGCGGGCGGCAACCAAAGCATGTCCGACCAGCAGATCCAGGCCGTCTGCAGCGAGGCCAAAGCGGTGGGCCTGCGCTCCGTGGTGCATGCCATCGGCGATGCCGGCGCGCGTGCCGCCGTGCTGGCCGGCTGCACTTCCATCGAACACGGCACCTTTCTCACCGATGAAACCCTCCGCCTGATGGCTGAGCGCGGCACCTATTTCGATCCCAACCTGCTCGTGCTTCACAACTACCTCGACAATCGCGACAGCTTCACGTTCAACCAGCAGACCCTGGATACGCTGGAAAAAGGCATCGCCCCCACCGAAGACGTGCTACGCCGCGCGCGCTCTCTTAAAGTCAAGGTGGTCTTCGGCACGGATGCCGTCGCCGGCTCGCATGGCCGCAACGCCGAGGAATTCATCTATCGCGTGCGCGACGCCCACGATAAACCCATGGATGCGCTGCTGAGCGCCACCTCGGTCTCCGCCGAATCGCTAAACCTGGGCAAGGAGATTGGCACCCTGGCGCCGGGCTTTCAGGCGGATCTGGTGGCCACCGACGGCAACCCGCTCGAAGACATCACCGCCGTGCGCCGCGTGGTGTTCGTGATGAAGGGCGGGAAAGTTTACAGGTATCAGCGATAAGGCGCAGAGGCCAGACGCGCCCAACGGCTAACCCGCTCTTCTCACAGACATTCGGTGGCGACGATGTGGCCCACGCACTCGTCGGTGCCGCGTCGGCACTCATGCCGACGCCCGGTCCCGACAGACTGTCCGTACCGCACCAGCGTGTCGAGAGAAGTCTCGACACGGCACGCACGAGTGCGTGCGCCACTTCATCGGGCCGGATGTGAGAAATGCGGGCTAACGCACGGAGATGGTAACGGTATTCGAAGCGATAGCGCCAGTCGAAAGCACGACCGGAACGGCGTCTCCGGCGGCTACTCCCTGCGGTACCTGCAGGTTCACCTGGTAGAGCCCGATAAAGCCGGGCGCCAGTCCTGCGAAAATGACCGGGGCCGGCACGCCGCCAATCGTCACAGTTGGGTAGCTGATCATGCCGGAAAGGGGGATTGCCAAGGCTACGGCGCCGGTCTGTGGGGTGTTGCTCACAGCCCCCAACCCGTTGGCGTAAACCTCCAGGTAGTCCCCGGCATGGGCCGGCGAGTTGGCGTCCACTACGATTCCGGCGAGAGTCACGATGGCACCCTGCCCGCCCTGCGGCGCGCCCAGGGAGAAAATACCGGGGTCGGCCAGGCCCACCGCGACCGCCTGCGGCAGACTGGTGATTGAATTGGCCGTAACCGTGACCGCCGTACTCGACTTGCCTTGCAACTCCCACGGCACTTGCAAGTTCAGTTGCGACGAAGAGGTGTAGAACACGAAACCGGAAATGCCGTCAAACTGCACCGTCGCCCCGTTCAGGTTGTTACCGAACAAGCTGACCAGGGATCCGGGAGCCAAAGCATCTTGCTGAAACGTAGCAGCGTTGACCAGGCCTGCCGGCATGAACTGAGGCCACGGAGTGGAGACTTGTGAAATCGACATCGTATTCCCCGACCCGCCACTGCCCAGGTAGGCGAAAGTGGACGCGCCGCCAGCCACTCCCGCCACCAGATTGTCGACCACCAGCAACTGCTGCACTTGGTTTCCACTCGCCAGATCCACTCCGGCCGCCACGTTGATGCCCTTAATTCCTGAGGAGGGCGTGACTCCGAGCGTGGGAGCCTGGTCCACCTGGTTGCAATAGATCTGCCCGGCAGTCACGGCATTATGGTCGGCTGAGAGGGTCGGGGCGCCGGCGGGAACTGTTCCGTCTCCAACTCCTCCGGTAATGGCGATTCCGACGAACGGGGTGTTCACTTCGTTATTGGCAATCGAGATGCCGTTGACGCTGTTTCCCTGCGCGCTCGTTCCTGCCACTACAGAAATTCCCGCGCTCTGGATGGCGCCCTCAAAGGAGCCGCCATTGCCAGCGTTTCCGGGAGGGGTCGAGTTGTGGATGGTGTTCGCCTGGACCAGCACGTTGGATAGCGAATTCCCGGTCGCGGGTGCGCTCGCGCCCAGGGAGCCGCCGGCTTGCAGGCCAATTCCGGTAGTCGGCGAGTTCGGGATCGCAGCATTATTCAGTACCGTATTACCCAGTATGGAAACATTGGAGATCGCGTCGTTCATCGTCGTTCCCGATGCCGCGTAAACACTGATTCCCACGCCTGGTCCTTCGATGGTGTTCGCAAGAATGCCGATGTTCCTGGCAATGTTATTCTCGCTGTACTGGGTCGGCAACGAATTGTCGCTGGGCGAATCTCCGACGTCCAGCCCGATGCCAACGGCGAAAGCCGTGCCCGTGTTGCTTACCTGGTTGCCGATAATTTGCATGCCGTCAATCAAGGCCCCGGAGGCGCTGGTGCCAGTCCCGTCCCCAATGAGAACCGCCGTTGAAGGATGAGCGGCTGAAATGGCATTGTTGGCGATCAAGGTATCGAGCACCTGGCTTGTCGGCCCAACCCCGCCATCCACGCTGACAGTAATGCCAATCGCGTTTGGCGTCGGAAGCACCATACTGTTGTTGGCGATGGTGGTGTGCTGCAACGTGTCGCCGCTGTTGACGTTCATAGCGATGCCGGACTGCGGGCCGGAGGCGTTGCCGGTGATTGTATTGCCGGTGATCAGCGCATGGTCCCAGATGTTCCCTGTAGGGGATGTGGGGGGTTGGCCGTTGTTTGGAGAGAACAAGATTGCGGCATTCTGCACGTTCGTCATCACCAGGTTGCTGATGGTGATGTTGGAAAACGTCGTCCCGGGGGCCGTGGGTAGCCCCAAACTCGCAGGACCCCGGACCGTAACACAGTTCTCACACCCCTGGATAGCAAGCCCGTTGAGAGTGTTGCCCCCGGAAGCGACAAAAACAGTGGCCGTGCCAGACAGGCTGGTGAGCGTGATATCGGGCTGTCCGTCGCCATCGATGTCCCCGTTGATGGTGACGTTGCCCCCGGATAAGAAGGACAATCCCGGGATATTGGGCCCGGAATCGAGGACGATGATGGAGCCCTTCAGGGCAGTGGCGAACTGGATGTTCCAAATGCCGGGGTCGTTGTTCGTGGCTATGACCGCTTCCTGGAGAGAAATCCCGTCCGGCCCGGGATTGGCCACCAGCGCCGCCACCGACGACGTGTCGCCATTAATCAGCATCGTGGCATTTGTGACCGTGATCACCGTGCCGCGATTGAGAACCACCGCGGGAATGGTCACCGCGGGAGGCGTATAGCTGCTCGCGCCGGCCGCTCCGCAAGAGGCTGGCAACGTCTGTGCCAATGCCGGCAGTGCGCCGACGGCTAATAACAAGGGGATAGCCCCCATCGCGTGTCGCATTTTCAGGAGGCTCCAGCGGGCAAGTCTTGACCTGGAATTCTTACTTTGAATTCACAGGCCGACTTAAGTATACACCCTTCCACCATCCTATCCCGGCGGTTTGCGATCGCCCGCGGTTCTGTGCCGCGTCTCACCGCCCCCTTTGATACACTGAACAACCGGAGGTTCGAGTATGAAGTATCGGATTCCATTTGCGCTTTTCTTCGTCGCCACTATGTTCGGCGCGTCGGGGACTGTCCATCTGCTGCAGAAACCGGCCATGAATAAGACGGCGATCGTCTTTTCTTACGCGGGCGATTTGTGGACCGTCGGCCGCCAGGGCGGCATCGCCACGCGGCTCACCGTCGGCGCCGGCCAGGAGAGCGCCGCGGCCTTCTCTCCGGATGGAGAGACCATCGCGTTCTCGGGTGAGTACGATGGCAATACCGATGTCTTCACCGTGCCGGCCGCGGGCGGCATTCCCCAGCGCGTCACCTATCATCCCGACGCGGACGTGGTGGTGGGCTGGTCGCCGGACGGCAAGCGAATCCTCTTCCGCTCCAACCGCGAAAGCTACTCGCGCTATACGCAGCTCTTTACCGTCGCCCCGGAGGGTGGCCTGCCCGAAGCGCTGCCGCTGCCCATGGCCTACCGGGGCTCCTATTCGCCGGATATGAAGCGCATGGCGTACCAGCCGCTGGACGGCGGGCAGTTCGCCGCCGACGGCAATAACTTCGTTTCGTGGAAGCGCTACCGCGGCGGGCGCGCCAGCTACATCTGGACGGTGGATTTCGCGGACTTGAAGACCGAAAAGATCCCGCGCACCGATTCCAACGATTTCGACCCGATGTGGATCGGCGACAAGATCTATTTCCTCTCCGACCGCAATGGGCCGGTGACTCTCTTCCAGTACGATCCGCGCGGCAAGAAGGTGGACCAGCTCATCAAGAATCCGTGGAAAGATATCGAATACGCCACGGCCGGGCCGGGCGGCATCGTCTACGAACAGTTCGGGCAGATTCATATTTACGACATCGCCGCGCAGAAGGAGCACCAGGTGCCCGTTGAGATGGCGGCCGACCTCACCGAAGTGCGGCCGCATTTCCAGAACGTGGCGCGTGAGATTCGCGATGCCAGGATCTCCGCCACCGGCGTACGCGCGGTTTTTGAGGCGCACGGCGAAATTCTCACGGCGCCCGCCGAGAAGGGCGACATTCGCAATCTCACTAACTCGCCGGGCGTCATGGAGCGTTCGCCCTCCTGGTCGCCGGACGGTAAGACGGTGGCTTACTTCTCGGATGAATCGGGCGAATACGCGCTGCACCTCAAATCGCAGACCGGGGAAGGCGAAACGCGCAAGCTCGCGCTGGCGGGCCATTCGGCCTACTATTCGAATCCCAAGTGGTCGCCGGACGGCAAGCACATAGCCTTTGGCGACAACCAACTCCACCTGTGGGACCTGGAGGTGGCCTCCGGCAAGCTGACTAACGTGGACACCGACTTCATCAGCGAAGGCGGCGTCGATTTCGCCTGGTCGGGCGATTCCAAGTGGATCGCTTATTCCAAATCGCTGCCTAACCGGCTGCACGCCATTGCCATCTATTCGATGGACAGCGGCAAGAGCCAGCAGGTGACCGACGGCCTGAGCGACGCGCGGCATCCGGCATTCGACCGCGACGGCCAGTACCTGTACTTTGCGGCCAGCACCAATTTCGGCCCCACGCAAAGCACGCTCGATATGACCAGCGACGAACACGAGGTGACCAGCAATGTCTACCTCATTGTGCTGGCGAACAATGTGGCGTCGCCGCTCGAGCCGGAGAGCGACGAAGAGAAGGCCGTGGAACCCGGCGCGGCTCCCGCGGAAGGCGCAGCACCCGGTGGTGGACGCGGCGGGCGCGGCGGCGGTGGTGGCGCAGCCGCGGCCAACACTCCACCCAAACCGGTCCACATCGATTTCGACAAGATCCAGCAGCGCATCGTCGCGCTGCCCGTGCCGGCGCGCTCCTATGCTTCGCTGACGTCCGGCCGGACGGGGTTCCTCTACATCATGGAAGGCGCTGGTCGCGGTGCGGCGGGCGGCGGCGCAGCGGGTGGCGGAGCCACGCTCTCGCGCTACGACCTCAAGGCTCGCAAGCTGGAGAAACTGGCCGACGGCGTCGGCTCCTTCGACCTTTCGGCCAATGGCGACAAGATGCTGCTGCGCATGGGTGGTGGCGGCGGCGGACGCGGCGGACGCGGCGGAGAGGCTGCGCCGGGACCGCAGTTCGTGATCGTCTCCGCGGCCGCGCCGGTAAAAGCCGGTGAAGGCGCGCTCAAGCTCAACGACGTGGAAGTGCACGTCGATCCGATCGCCGAGTGGAAACAGATGTATCACGAAGTGTGGCGCATCGAACGCAGTTATTTCTACGATCCGAACCTGCACGGCGTGAACGTGGCGGATGCCGAAAAGGAGTACGAAAAGTATCTGGATTCGCTCGGCTCGCGCACCGACCTCAACTACCTCATCCACGACATGATCAGCGATATGACCGTGGGACACCTGCGCGGCGGCGGCGGAAATATCCCCACGGCGCGGGCCGTCAGCGGCGGGTTGCTGGGCGCGGATTATGAAATCTCGAATGGGCGATACCGCTTCAAACGCATCTACACCGGCGAAAGTTGGAACCCCAATCTGCAGGCGCCGCTGGCGGTTCCCGGCCTCAACGTCAACACCGGAGACTACTTGCTGGCGGTCAACGGCGAATCGCTCGCCGCCAGGGACGATGTCTCCCGGCTGCTCGAAAACACCGCCGGCAAGCGCGTCACGTTGCGCATCGGCGCCGATCCATCGGGCGCCAACGCGCGCGACATCACGGTGGTCCCGGTGGCCAGCGAAACGCAGTTGCGCACGCAAGCCTGGATCGAAGGCAACCGCCGGAAAGTGGATGAATTGAGCGGCGGCAAGCTGGCCTACGCTTATATGCCCGATACCGGCCAGGGCGGTCTCGCCAGTTTCACGCGCTATTATTTCGCGCAATCCGATAAGGAGGGCGCCATCATCGATGAGCGGTTCAACAGCGGCGGGCAGGTGGCCGATTACGTGATCGACGTGCTCAGCCGCCCGCTCGAAGGCTTCTGGAGCCCGCGCTACGGCGCGATCTATCGCACGCCGGCGGCCGCCATCTTCGGGCCGAAGGTAATGATCATCAATGAATTCGCCGGCTCGGGTGGCGATTGCATGCCGTGGATGTTCCACTACAACAAGGTCGGCACGCTGGTGGGCAAACGCACTTGGGGGGGCCTGGTGGGAGTGGGCTCGTACCCGCCGCTGATGGATGGGGGCACCGTCACCGCGCCCAGCTTCGGCTTCTTCAATCCCGAAGGCCAGTGGGACGTGGAGAACAAAGGCGTGACGCCGGACGTGGAAGTGGAGCTCGATCCTAAAGCCATGCACGACGGCCACGACCCGCAACTGGAGCGCGCGGTGGCCGTCGCCATGCAGCAGATGAAGGATCATCCCGCGCCCATGCCGCATCGCCCGGCGTTCCCGAATTACAACGGCCCGAAGCCGCCGGCAACCGTTACCAAGAGCGGCGCGGGCGATAAGTAGGCACAAGCTTATTCTTGGCGGGCAGGCGGCAACGCCTGCCGCACCACACGTTACAAGACATGTGAGAGTGTTTTGGAAATCATGTGCTTGGTTTAACTTTGTGCCGGTTCGAGCCTGCCAATATAGACTTCGGTGGTGTAAAGCAATGTTACCCGGCCGTCTCTCTGGAATTCATCAAAGAGACGGTCCAGTTCCTGCATCGACGGCTGGTAGTTAGCCGCGCCCGGGAGCGGCGCATAGGAAGAGGATAAAAAACGCCCGCGCAGTCCTTCCCGGCCGAAGTTCTGCTGGTTCGGAAATTGCGCCAGCCGCCAGCCATGCTCACCGAAGAAATGGTCCATCTCGCTGGTCTCCGCGTGCGGATGCTCCGGCCCGTAGCGGGTCACCAGATCTTCATAACCCGCGTTGAAACCGGGCGAGCCCAGGCGCTCGTTCCACACCAGCGCCACCCAGCCCTGCGGCGTGAGAATGCGTTGGAACTCGGAGCGCGCGGCGTCGGGAGAGAACCAATGAAACGCCTGGCCCGCCGACACGAAATCGGCGCTGCGTTCGGGCAGCGTGGTGGCTTCAGCGCGGCCAGCCACGCTATGGAAGCGCGGCCAACCGGCCAGCAGCCGCTGCCCCGCGGCCCGCATCTCCGCGTTCGGCTCGACGCCGTATACCTCGCACCCGAAGCGCAGGAACAACTCCGCAAGCAGTCCCGTGCCGGAGCCGATATCGGCAACGCGGGATTGTGCGGTGAGACCGCACTGGCGCTCCAGAAAGGCAATCACTTCCGCCGGATACGAAGGCCGGTAGCGAAGGTAGTCCTCGACGCGCGAGGAGAATCGTTCGGTGG
>JBEKYE010000130.1:0-11177 GCA_049511275.1 Bryobacteraceae bacterium | reverse complement strand
CTTCGAGTTGGAGCGTGGCGAGGCCATACTCGCCCTTGACGCCTTTGTGAACCCTGCCGCCGAGCAGGTGAGCCATCACCTGTTGTCCGTAGCAGATTCCCAGCACGGCCTGGCCGCTTGCGAAGATGGCCGGATCCACGGTTGGGCTGGCGGGATCGTAAACGCTGCTCGGCCCGCCGGAAACGATCAGGCCTTTAGCGCCGCGCAGCACGGCGGCGGGAGTTTCGCTCTCGCGCACTTCCGCATAGACGCCCAGGTCGCGAACCTTGCGCGCCTCCAGGTGGCAATACTGCCCCCCCGCGTCCAGAACGATGATTTGTGGATTGGGATTCAACTTACGATGTTAGCAAGCCGGCGGAGGAAACTGCTTTTTCAACGCGGAGGCGCGGAGACACGGAGAAGATCGAGGAACAGGCAGAGAGGAATTCTAAATAAGAGCCCATCGAGATTCCTGTTTCGGTCGCGTTCTTCTCCTCGTCTCCGCGCCTTCCGCGTTGCAGAAGCAGTTGCTACTGCCGCGGCGCCATGCGTTGCGCGATCACCTTGCGTGCCGCCTCGGTCAAGGCCTGAGCCTTGGGCATCGACTCGACGGCCCTGGCTACTTCCGGGTCGGTCTGCGCAAAGACCCGGTCGCTCTCGTCTTTGCCGAAAACCCAGACATACATCTCTCTGGCAAGATACCGCCGGATCCAATCCGTGTCGCCCGTGAATTCCGGCTCGGTGAAGTGGTACTGGTTGTTCAGAAGGTAGTCGTGCAATTCACGGATGGTGGTTGCGTCAGGCATCCAGCCCGCGTCCGGCTTGAGGATGTGCGTCGCGAAGTAAACGCGGGTGAAGGCGAACAGCCCGTTGCGGATCAGTTGCGACTCCAGGCGATCCATGGCCGGCGCCTTGTAAACCTCGTCGGGAGTGATTCCGCCGCCGCCGTAAACCGTGCGGCCGCTGTCGGTTATTTTTACGTCCTGCGGATTGCGGGTAGTTTCGTCGCGCCGGTTGTAGTAGTCGTAGAAGGATTCATGGCTGTAGTCGCGCTGGATCAACCGGCCGCTGGGCGTATAAAAATGCGCCGTGGTCAGCGCCAGAGCGGTGTTCCCGGCCATCGGATAAACCGTCTGCACCAGGCCTTTGCCGAAGGTGGTTTCTCCCAGAATCCAGGCGCGGTCGTGATCCTGCATCGCGCCCGCGACAATCTCCGCCGCCGAAGCCGACATGCGGTCCACCAGCACCACGATGGGATAATCGCGTCCGTGGTTGCCGCTGTTGGCCGTGTATTTTCTCTCTTGCGATTCGCGCCCGTGGTGAGAAACAATCAGCGAACCTTTAGGCAGAAAGTGATCCGCCACCGCTACGGCAGTATCCAGCAGGCCGCCGGGGTTGCCTCGCAGGTCCAGCACCAGCCCCTTGATCTTGCTCTCTCCCACGCTCTTCAGAGTGGATTCCAGCTCCTGCCCGGTGCTCTCTCCGAAGCTCAGGATCTTTACGTAAGCGATGCCCGGCCGCACCCAAAACGCATCCTGCACGCTCTTGCGGCTGATCTCGTCGCGAACCACCGTGAACGTCAGGTAATCGGCGGCGCCCTCGCGCGAAACCACCACCTTGACCTGCGTGTTCCTGGGGCCCTTCAGCAAATCCGCCACTTCGGTGGTATTCAGATTCTCGGTGGTCTTATCGTTCACCGATACGATGATGTCGCCCGGCCGCAGTCCCACTTTCCAGGCCGGCGAACCCGGAAACGGCGCGGTTACGACAGTCCTGCCATTCCGCGTGGTGACTTCCATCCCCACGCCGAAATAGTGACCTACCTGGTCTTCGCGCAGCAGCGCGTACTCTTTCGGGTCGAAGAAATTAGAGTGCGGATCCAGGCTTCGCATCATCCCGGGGAGCGCGCCGTCGTAAAGCGCCTTGTCGGGGTTGAGCTGGTCGGCGGAGTTCTGTTCCACCAGCGCCAGGGCTTTGGCAAACAGGCTCACATCCTCCGGCAGGGCGGCCTCTTTGGCCCCGGCTGAGTCGGTTTCCCCGGCTCCCAGCGCCCGCGGCCCGTACAGACCGCCGAGCAAGGAACAAGCCAGCACAATCAAGGGCAGCGCAAACAGGGATCGCCTCTCACGGGCCATGGGGAATGAATCCTTCTGATTCAAAGTATACCGTACCTGTATGAGTAGACGCGCCGGAACCCCACAGGTTACGAAGCGGTGTCACACAGCCGTAACCGAGTTCGGATAAGATCTTCAAGATGACCAACCGGCGCGAATTCCTATGCGGAACCATCGGGCTCATGGCGCCTGCCCTGCTCCGAGCCGCCGGCAAACCCCGGCAGATTCTGCTCATCCGTCATGGCGAAAAGAACGGCGATAAGAGCGATCCTCATCTCAATCCGCGCGGATATGCCCGCGCCGCGGCGCTGGTCCGTTTGTTTCCCACCCGTTTCGACACTCCGCAGTTTCTCTTCGCCACGCACCAATCCGCCCACAGCAACCGGGAGGTGGAAACCATCGAGCCGCTGGCCGGCACCTTGCGCCTGGAAATCGATTCCCGGTTCGCAGACGAAGAGTATGCAGCCCTGGCGAAGGAGCTGCTTTCCAAGCCGGCCTACGGCGACAAGAATCTGCTGCTCTGCTGGCACCACGGACGGATCCCCGAGTTAGCCGCCGCGCTGGGCGTTGCTCATCCGCCGGCGCCATGGCCGGACGCGCAGTTTGACCGCGTATGGAAAATTGAGTACGCCGGCGGAAGCGCAAAATTCACAGACTTGCCGCAACATTTATTGGAAGGCGATTCCTGAAGAAACCGGCCGGCGGCGGCGCCTGCGCCAGACAGGCCAGGAGGCCTGTCCTACGGCTCAGAAGCGGCCAGTTCGCGATGCACGGCATCCAGGACGCCGTTGACGAACTGCACCGATTCCTCGTTCGAGAACTTGCGCGCCAGTTCCAGGGCTTCGTCGATGGCCACCGCCGCCGGCGTGCCCGCGCGTCCCATTTCGTATACCGCCAGCCGCAGGATATTCCGGTCCACGGCGGGCATCCGTTCCATCCGCCAGTGTTCGGCGTGCCTGGTAATCTGCGCGTCCACTTCCGCGATATGCTCTACCGTGCCGCGCACCAGACCGGCGACAAACTCATCGCGCGCGAGCTTCTCCTCGGAATACAACGCTTCGTAGTACGCGTTGATGGCGTCCTCCACCGGCTGGCGGCGGGCATCCCAGAGGAACAGGATTTGCAGCGCGCGTTGACGGGCCCTGCGCCGGGAAGCCATTTACGGGGCCTGCCGCAACGTCCGCAGCAGGTTGGCCATCTCCACCGCCGTCATGGCGGCGTCAAAGCCCTTGTTGCCGCCCTTGGCTCCCGCGCGGTCGATGGCCTGCTCCAGCGTGTTGGTGGTGAGGACGCCGAATGCCACCGGCACGCCGGTATCCATGGCGACGTGCGCCACACCCTTGGCCGCCTCCGCCGCCACGTAATCGAAATGCGGGGTCTCGCCGCGAATCACCGCGCTCAGGCAGATCACCGCATCGTAACGGTGCTGGCGCGCCACTTCGCCCGCCACCATGGGCACCTCCCACGATCCCGGCACCTTGATGACGTCGATCAGATCCGCGCCGGCGCCCGTGCGCGTGAGCGCGTCCAGAGCGCCTGCGAGCAGGCGCTCCGTGATGAAGCTATTGAAGCGGCTCACCACGATTGCGAATCGCAGTCCCGCCGCTGAAAGCTGGCCTTCCAATACTCTCGGCATAAAATCACTTTCCCGCGAAGGCCGGCTTCCGCTTTTCGAGGAAGGCTCGCGCGCCCTCGCGCCCATCGTCTGTCGCCGCGCTCACGGCGAACGCCGCGGCCTCGAAGCGCAGGCCCTCTTCCAGGCCCGCGTTCAATCCGACGTCCACGGCTTCCATTACCAGTCCCAGCGCCGCCGGTGCATTGGCGAGCGCTTTCCCCAGCCACGCGCGGCTGTAATTCAAGAGTCCGGCTTGGGGCACCACGGCGTTCACGAGGCCGATGCGGTACGCTTCCGCCGCCGTCACCGGGTCGCCCGCCAGCAGAATCTCGAGCGCCCGCCCGCGGCCCACCAGGCGCGGCAGTCGCTGCGTCCCACCGTATCCGGGAATGATTCCCAGCTTCACTTCCGGCTGTCCCATGCGCGCATTTTCCGCCGCGAAGCGGACCGTGCAGGCCATCGCCAGCTCGAGGCCTCCGCCCAGCGCGAACCCGTTCACGGCGGCCACCGAGGGCTTATGCGACGTTTCCAGCATGCGAAAAACCCGCTGCCCGCGCCGCGCAAACTCGCGCGCCTGGAGCGCGGAGAACGCCGCCAATTCCTGAATGTCCGCGCCCGCCACAAACGCCTTTTCGCCCGCTCCGGTGAGGATGGCCGCGCGAATCTCAGGCTCGCCCGCAATACGTTCGAAGGCGTGATGCAAGTCCGCGATCACCGCGCCCGACAAGGCATTCAATTTTTCCGGCCGGTTCACCGTGACCAGCGCGACGCCACCGGCATCCACGTCAAACAGGATGTGATTGTACGACATTACCGATCAGTGTAGCATCCGCCACTCAGCGCCTCTCGCCACTGTGGGATAATCGCACTTAGCACCCCCACACAGCATGGATCGCGAATTCATCCGCAATTTTTCCATCATTGCGCACATCGACCACGGCAAGTCCACGCTGGCGGACCGGCTGCTGGAAGTTACGGGCGCGCTGTCGCAGCGCGAAATGATGGAACAGGTCCTGGATACCATGGACCTGGAGCGCGAGCGGGGCATCACCATCAAAGCCCACGCCGTGCGCCTGAACTACACCGCCGACGACGGCAACCTCTACCAGTTGAATCTCATCGATACGCCCGGCCACGTCGATTTCTCCTACGAGGTTTCGCGCAGCCTGCAGGCCTGCGAAGGCGCCCTGCTGGTGGTGGACGCTTCGCAGGGCGTGGAAGCCCAGACCCTCGCCAATACCTATCTGGCCATCCACCACAATCTGGAAATCATTCCGGTGATCAACAAGATCGATCTGCCGGCAGCCGAGCCCGAACGGATTCGCGAGCAGATCGAGAGCATCATCGGCATCGACGCGCGCGACGCGGTACTGACCAGCGCCAAGCAGGGCACCGGCGTCCACGAGATTCTGGAGCACATTGTCCACCTGGTGCCGCACCCCAAGGGTTCGCCCACGGCGCCGCTGCGCGCGTTGATCTTCGATTCCTGGTTCGACACCTATCGCGGCGTCATCATCCTGGTGCGCGTGCTGGACGGCCACCTGCGCACGGGGCAGAAGATCCGCTTCTGGTCCAACGGACAGGTCTATGAAGTGGAGGCCCTCGGCTACCAGGCGCCCAAGGCGACTCCCTGCGACGAGCTTTCCGCCGGCGAAGTGGGTTTCCTGTGCGCCAACATCAAGACGGTGGCCGACGCCAAGATCGGCGACACGATTGTGGACGACGAGAACCCCGCCGCCGAGCCGCTGCCCGGCTTTGAAGAAATCAAGCCCATGGTCTTCGCCGGCCTGTACCCGGTGGAGTCGCACGAACACGGCCTGCTGCGCGACGCCCTGGAAAAGCTCCGGCTCAACGACAGCGCCTTCAATTTCGAGCCCGAAAACTCGGTGGCGCTGGGCTTCGGATTCCGCTGCGGCTTCCTCGGGCTGTTGCACCTGGAAATCGTGCAGGAACGCCTGGAGCGCGAGTTCCATATCGACCTCATCACCACGGCCCCGGGCGTCCGTTACCGCATCACGTCCACCACCGGCGAGGTGATCGAGGTGGATAACCCCACCAAGTTTCCCGACCCCTCCGAGATCAAACACATCGAAGAGCCGATCATCGATGCTTTCGTCATCACGCACGAGGAATTCATCGGCGGCGTCCTCAAACTGCTGGAAGAGAAGCGCGGCACGCAAAAGAAGTTCGAATACATCGGCGGCGGGCGGGTGATGCTGACCTACGAGCTGCCGCTCAATGAAATCGTCATGGATTTCTACGACCGCTTGAAATCCTGCTCGCGCGGCTACGCATCGCTGGACTATCATTTGTCGGGCTATCGCATTTCGCCCATGGTGCGGCTGGACGTGCTGGTGGCGGGCGAGCCGGTGGACGCGCTTTCCATGATCGTTCACCGCGACTTCGCCTACGAGCGCGGCAAGGAGCTGATTTCCCGTTTGCGCCGGCTGATTCCGCGGCAGCAGTTTGAAGTGGCCCTGCAGGCCGCCATCGGCAACAAGATTGTGGCGAGAGAGAGCATCTCCGCGCTGCGCAAGAACGTGATCGCCAAGTGCTACGGCGGCGACATCAGCCGCAAGCGCAAGCTGCTGGAAAAGCAAAAAGAGGGCAAGAAGAGGATGAAACGGGTGGGGCGCGTGGAGATTCCGCAAGAGGCGTTTCTGGCGGTGCTCAAGGTGGGGAACAGCGACGCCGAAGAATAGGCGGCTGGCGCTTGGTGTCAGAATATCAACCTATCTTAATCTGGGGCGGAACGAAATGGAAACAACAAGCCTCCTTTGATGCGGGCGGGGTCTTTCGTGCCTTGGTTCTGATTGGGCCTGGGGTTTACTGGCCTTCGAGATTGTCGGGGCGCTGCTCGTGGGCTTCGGCCACGTGGGCGAGGCGGTTGATGAACTGGAGCGTTTCAGCGAAGTGGGTGGCGGTGTCGGCGAAGCGGGCGGCGGTGTCGGCGGCGCGCGCGTCGGCTTTCTGTTCCAGGTCGCGGTGAAGCGTGGTGAGCAACTCCACCGATTGCGCGATGGCGTCAACGCGTTCGGTGAGGCGGTCCAGTCTCTCGTCGGTGGTCATGGCGTTGATTTTCCTTTGGAGCAGGTGTCTCCAGTTTCCCCAGTTCCCAGAATAACAAGACTGGGAACAGACCACGAAATCCGATGGTCTCACTACTGCAGAATCGGCAGTTCCTGATAGCCTGCCGGGACAAAGAGGCTGCCTTCCGTGGTGCCGTGCGGGGCGAGGCGGCGCAGTTCCTGACCCAATTCCGGCGCGCTGATGCGGCCTGCCAGGCAATCGGCAAACGCGTTGGAGATGGCGGTTACCTGGCCGGCGGATTCGTGGGCGAATTCCAAACGGAAATGGGCGATGCCGGCGGCACGCCATTCGTCCAGGTGACGGCTGGCTTCCTGCGCTTCCGCGCCGAAGACGGTGTTGCGACAGCCCACATCCGCCATCACCGGATGCGCGCGTCCGGCGGAATCGCGCAGCTCGACCACGTGCGATTCGCAGGGGCGGCCGCAATCCCGGTAGCTGGTTCCGGTGGAAAGAAAGCGGCAGAACACGCAGTGCTCGGTGTGGAACACGGGCAGGTGCTGGTACAGAATCGCTTCCAGACGGTCGCCACCCACGCCCCGCGCCAACCCGGCCACCTGCGCGGCGTTCAGATCGTGAGTGGGTGTCAGGGATTCGAGTCCCATCGCCAGGAATTCCGCCGCGGCGATGGTGTTGGTGGCGTTCAGGCTGAAATCGCCGACCAGCGCGGCGTGCGGCTTCTCCCGCAACTGGTGCAGCAGGCCGGCGGAGCGCACCAGGATGGGGCATTCACAGCTCAGAAGAAAATCGACGATGCGTTCCTCGCCGGGCTTCAGAATGCGCGGGCTGGCAACGCGGGCCGCGATTCCGGCCGCACGCACTCGCTCGAGCGATGGCTTGAGGCCGTATAGATCCAGGTAGTCGAGGGTGATGCTGGCGGGCCGCACGCCCAAGGCTGATTCGAGTTGCTCGGGCGTGCGAACGAGCAGGTGCAGTGAGGATGTGGCATGCGGCGTGAGGGTTTGCGGTACAACGTCGACAGGCCGGGCTGCGCCCGGCTGGACAGAGTGACACTCGGTCCGCAGGTTAACAACCTGCCCCACACTGCCTTGCGCTTGCTGTAGCCGCTCCACGGCTTCACGGCGCAGGCGGTTGAGGAGAGAAGCCGGCGCGAAGGGCCGACCCTCCGTCTGCAATTCCACATCGGCGAGTTCGTAGGGTGTGTTTCCCAGGCGTCCCAGTTGCTCGCGCAGATACTCCACGGTGACGGAACGGCTGGTGGCAGCGACCAGCGCGATGTCCGATTTTACCGTCACGCGGGCTGCGCCCACGCGCCACTCGGTTTCGAGCGGCGCGCCAACGCGCGCGGCCACGCGGACATCCACAGGCTGCTTGCGAAGCGGCGTCGTGGCTTCCAGGTAGGGACGCGCGGCCTTGTCGATATCCGGGTTGTGGTTGCGCCACACCAGGTCGCCGCGGCGGATGCGGGCGAAATCGAGCACGCCGTTGCCGAATCGGATTTCCCGATCGCTCACCTCAAAGACGCGCCCGCCTTCTTCGGGCTCTTCCGGGCTGCGCCAATCGGCCGCATCGAAGACCACGCCGTCGCCGGGCTTCAGCGGGGCGATCGTTGCGGCCTCGGCTGGTCCAACGATCACGCCCTTTTCCGTGAGGCGCGTCACGCGGCCCATCAGCACTCCGCGATGGCGCGGCGCGCGGCCGTTGACCACCGCCTGGTGATCCGTGCCAGTCAGGAAGTACGGACCCAGACCGCGCGAGTAGACCTGCTCCAGTTGCAATTTGTCCGCGTGCGGCGCCCGTCCGGCCCAGGCGTCATCCACCGCCTGGCGGTACGCGCGGGTGGTGAGCGCGACGTAGGCGGCGTCTTTATACCGGCCCTCGATCTTCAACGCCGAGATTCCGATCTCGACGATTTCGGGAATCTGCTCGAGCGCATAGAGGTCGCCCGGCGAGAGCAGGTAGCGCGCGTCGGCCAGCGGATGAAGTTTGCCGTCCACCAGCATGTCGTAGGGCAGGCGGCAGGCTTGCGCGCACTGGCCGCGATTGGCGCTGCGGCCGCCCCAGGCTTCGGAGGAAAAGCACTGGCCGGAGTAGGCCACGCAGAGGGCGCCGTGGACGAAGATCTCGAGCTCGCAATCGGTGGCGGCACGGATGGCCCGCACCTGGCTGAGCGAGAGTTCGCGCGCCAGCGTCACGCGGCTCGCGCCCAGACTCTGCGCCAGGCGAACGCCATCGGCGCTCGAGACGCTCATCTGCGTGCTGCCGTGGATCTGGAGATGGGGCGCGATGCGGCAGACCATTTTCAGAATCCCCACGTCCTGCACGATGATGGCGTCGGCGCCGGCTTGCGCGATGGATTCGAGAGCGCGCGCCGCCTCGCTCAGCTCGTGCTCGAAAACCAGCGTATTGAAAGTGACGAAGCCCTTGACGCCGCGGCGATGCAGGGTGGTCATCACCTCAGGCAATTCGCCGAGCGAGAAGCCGACTTTGGCGCGGGCGGTGAAGTGATGCAGGCCGAAGTAGACCGAATCGGCGCCGGCCTCGATGGCGGCGCGCAGTTGCGGCCAATAGCCGGCCGGGCTCATGATTTCGGGTTTGCCGTAGCCGCGCTTATTTGCGTCCATTTGCGGACAAGTCTCTCAGGTCGCCGATCCAGTAGTCCGGCGCCAGGCGAGCCAATGCTTCCACCTTACCGTAGCCGTAGCGCACCGCGCAGGTCCGGACGCCGGCGCGGCGCCCGGCTTCCAGGTCGGCGGTGGAATCGCCAACCATCAGGCAGTCTTCCGGCCGCGCGTGGAGCGCTTCGAGCGCGGCCAGGATCACGTCCGGCGCCGGCTTGCTGGGAAACCCGTCGGTGCCTTGCACGTGGTCGAAATACCGGATCAGTCCGAACTGTTCGAGCACCAGCCGCGTAGTGGGCGTGCCTTTGGTGGTGGCGGTGCTCTTGCGTCCGGCGAGCGCCGCCAGGCCCTCCAGCGCGCCCGGATACACCTTGGTCAGTTTGTGGCCGCGGGCGCGGTTGAAAGTGCGATACTGCTCGACCAAGGCGTCGATCCGCGCGGCATCGCAGGCTGGAAAGACTTCCTGGAACAGGTCGACGAGGTGATGCCCGATGTAGCTCTTCAGGTATTCGAAGTCTTGCGTCCCGCCGCCGTTCCAATCGATCACCTGCTGGACCGCCCCGCAGATATCCACGGCGGAATCGAGCAAGGTGCCGTCGACGTCGAACAGATAGACGGGAAATCGCGGGATCACGCCGGCTGTGGCCGTTCCCCTTCGGCAAGGCCGGGAAGGCGGCGCGCGCCTTCGGGACGGAGCACTTGCTGGGTGCTTTCGGCTTCCTTGCCGCCCCCGGAGGATTCCCGCGGCGGAAGCGAGTTGCCTTTGATGATCTGCATCACCTCGGCGCCGTCCAGGATTTCACGCTCGAGCAGGGCCTCGGCGATCCTGACTAGGGCTTCGGAATGCTCGTCGATAATGGCGGCGGCGGTATCGTAGCCGCCTTGCACCAGCTTTTTGACCTGCTCGTCGATGCGGATGGCGGTCTCTTCGCTGTAATCGCGGTGCTGGGCAATCTCGCGGCCGAGGAAGATCTGCTCTTCCTTCTTGCCGAAACTGAGCGGCCCCAGCTCGCTCATGCCCCATTCGCATACCATCTTGCGGGCCATGTCGGTGGCGCGCTCGATATCGTTGCCCGCCCCGGTGGTCATGTGGTGCATGTGCCGTTCTTCGGCGATGCGCCCGGCCATCAGGATGGCCAGTTGGGCCAGCAGGTATTCCTTGTCATAGGAATGCTTGTCGTCGATGGGCAATTGCATGGTGACGCCCAGCGCCATACCGCGCGGGATGATGGTGACCTTATGCAGCGGGTCGGCGTTCGGCAGCACGGCCGCCAGCAGCGCATGGCCGGCTTCATGGTAAGCGGTGTTGCGCTTCTCGGCGTCGCTCATGACCATGGACTTGCGCTCCGCGCCCATCAGGATTTTGTCCTTGGCCAGTTCGAAGTCGATCATCATGACGACCTTGCGGTTCTGGCGGGCGGCGTTGAGGGCCGCTTCGTTCACCAGGTTGGCAAGGTCGGCGCCGGCCAGGCCGGGTGTGCCGCGGGCCAGCACCGAAAGATCCACGTTGTCGCCCAGGGGAATTTTCTTGGTGTGGACGCGGAGGATGGCCTCGCGCCCCTGCACGTCGGGACGGCCCACCACCACGCGGCGGTCGAAACGGCCGGGCCGCAGCAGCGCCGGATCCAGAACGTCGGGGCGATTGGTGGCCGCCACCAGGATGACGCCTTCGTTGGATTCGAACCCGTCCATCTCCACCAGCAACTGGTTGAGGGTCTGCTCGCGCTCGTCGTGGCCACCGCCCAAGCCCGCGCCGCGGTGACGGCCCACGGCGTCGATTTCGTCGATGAAGATGATGCA
>JBEKYE010000129.1:0-11229 GCA_049511275.1 Bryobacteraceae bacterium | reverse complement strand
GCGAAACCGATTCCAATTCCTTTTCCAGATTGAAATCGGGGATGCCGCGCAAAGCCGGCACTTGCGCTACGCCATGCTGGTTGACGACACACTCCAGACCGTTCGAAATCTGGAATCGAATGCGGAATTGTTGGCGGACCGCGAGCTTGCGCAAATCCACCAGCCTCATCGGTCGGCTTCCTGGAACTCCACCATTTCGCCCTCGGCGATGCGGGCGGCGATCTGCTCCTGGCAGGTCACGCAATAGCGGGCCCATGGCACGGCGTCCAGCCGCTTGGCGGAAATCGGCTCCTCGCATTCCGGGCAAATGCCGTAGGTGCCTGCGTCGATGCGATGCAAAGCGTCGGCCACTTCGCGCAGCAACTTCATGTCGATGCTGTTGCGGTTGAGGAAGATCCATTCTTCGTGATGCTGCTGGCTGAGGTCGCCTTCGTCCGAGGGCACATCCAGCCGGGCTACCACCTGGGCCGCCTTCTGGGCGGACATGCTGTCACGGACTTCCTCGGCCTTCCGTTCGAGAATCTTCCGGTAGGGGGCCAGTCGGTGTTTCGGTCCGTTTTTCATAATCGCATTCATTTCTCTAAAATTGCGGTGCCAAGCCGGCCAGTATGGATATGACGTAGAACCGGGACTAAAAGTTGCAGTGTTCCGGCGGGGTCCAGGCGGAGCGGATGAAAAAGTATAACCGCCGGCGGGCGAAAAAGTCAATGATGAAGCTTTATTTAACCTTTTGGATCGCCTCGATGAGCTCGGGCACAATCTGGAACAGGTCGCCCACGATGCCGTAATCGGCCACTTCGAAAATGGGTGCGTTGGCATCTTTGTTAATCGCCACGATGGTGCGCGATCCCTTCATGCCAACCAGGTGCTGAATCGCACCGGAGATGCCCACCGCCAGATACATCTTGGGAGTAACGGTTTGTCCGGAACTGCCCACCTGCCGCTCCATGGGAAGCCAGCCGGCATCGCAGATGGGACGCGAAGCCGCCAGTTCGGCGCCCAGAACATCGGCCAGTTTCTGGATGAGCGGAATGTTATCGGCTTCCTTGATGCCGCGGCCCACCGAGACGATAATTTCCGCGGCCCCCAGATCCACGGCGCGCTGCGATTCGCGGAACGGCTCTTGCGGGCGCGTCCGCACCTGGTCCGGTGAGATCTGGGGCGCGAACGCCTCCACCGCCGCGGTGCCTTCGGCTACCTGGTCGGCGCGATACGCCCCGGCTTGCAGCGAGGCGAAATGCGGGCCATCGCCCAGAAACCGGACATCCACGTTCACCTTGCCTTGAAAAAGCTGCCGCACCAGAACCACCCGGCCGTTTTCGATGCGATGCGAAACCGCGTCGCTCACCGCTACGCGGCCGAACCGGGCGGCCAGTTTGGGCAGGAAATCGCGGACCTGGTAAGTATGCGGGAAGAGCACCACCGAGGGTTGCGCGCGCTCGATGAGCTGGCGCAGGGCCAGGCAATATCCGTCGGCCGTGTATTCGCCGAGCAGCTCGTGTTCCACCGCGTAGACCTTATCGAGCCGCCGCGAGGCGAGCTCGGCGGCGAGCGGGGCCGTTCCCCGGCCCAGTACCGCGGCGGATGCGGTGCCGCCCAGTTGCGCGGCGAATTGTTGCGCGGCGGCCAGGGTCTCAAACGACATGCGGTGCCACTGGCCGTGGCGTTGTTCCATCACGGCGAGGATGTTCATAGGACCCGCGCCTCGAATTTCAGTTTCTCCACCAGTTGAGCGGCGGCCTCTTTGGGACTGCCCTCGAAAAGCTGCGTGCGCTTGGCGCGCTCCGGAAGGTAGACGCGGTCGAACGCGATGGTGGGAGCGGCGGCGGCGCTCAGATCGGCCGCCGCAACGCGCCGGATTTCCTTGCTCTTGGCTTTCTTGATGCCCATCAGCGTCGCGTAGCGCAGCTTGCTGAAGCCGGATTGAATACTCAGCAGGGCGGGCATCGGCATATCCACGAACTGGAACCAGCCATCTTCCAGCTCCCGTTTCACGCGGATGCCCGAATCGCTCTTCTCCACTTGCATGATGATGGTGGCGTGCGGCACGCCCAGCAACTCGGCGAGGATCGGGCCGGTCTGGCCGTATCCCAGGTCGTCGGACTGCAGGCCGGTGAGAACCAGATCCGGCGTTTCCGCCTTCAAGGCAGCCGCCAGCAGCCGGCACGTCGCTAGCGGGTCGGCGGAAGAGAGATCCTCTTCGATGTGGATCGCCCGGTCGGCGCCCTTAGCCAGGGCTTCGCGGATGGTCTGCGCGACGCGCGGCGGTCCGGCGGAGAGAGCTACCACTTCGCCCCCGTGGGCTTCCTTGAGCTGCAAGCCCGCTTCCAGCGCGTACGCATCCGGCTCGTTGATTTCATAAGCCAGATCGGCTTCGTCGATCCACTGGCCGGAAGCGGCAATCCGGAGCTGCGAATCGCGCACCGCGACTTGCTTGATGGCGACGACGATTTTCATAAGGCGATCCTGTCGCTCATTCCTGGTATCTCTTAAAAATCAGACAGCCGTTGGTCCCACCGAAGCCAAAGCTGTTGGAAAGGACATATTCAATCTTCATCCGGCGGGCGCGCAGCGGGATGTAATCCAGGTCGCAGCCTGCATCGGGGTTTTCGAGATTGACGGTGGGAGGCGCAATCTGGTCGCGCAGGGCCAGCACGGAGATGCCGGCTTCAATACCGCCGGCGCCGCCCAGCAGGTGGCCGGTCATCGACTTGGTGGAGCTGACGGCCACGTTGTAAGCATGGTCGCCGAAGGCCCGCTTGATGGCGGCCGTTTCGGCGCGGTCGCCGACTTCCGTGGAAGTGCCGTGGGCGTTGATGTAATCCACCTGGCGCGGTTCAATCCCGGCGTCGCGCATGGCGTTGCGCATCACGCGAAAGGCGCCGTCGCCGTCGTCGGGCGGCGCCGTGACATGGAAAGCATCGGCGCTCATGCCGTAGCCCACGATTTCGGCCAGGATGCGCGCGCCGCGGCCGCGTGCCATTTCCAGTTCTTCCAGGATCAGCATGCCGGCGCCTTCGCCCACCACGAAGCCGTCGCGGTCTTTGTCCCAGGGCCGCGAGGCCCGCTCTGGCTCGTCATTGCGGGTCGAAAGGGCGCGCATGGCGGCGAACCCGCCAATGCCCATGGGTGTGACGGCGGCTTCGGTGCCGCCGCAGATCATGGCGTCGGCGTCGCCCCGCTGGATCATGCGGAAAGAATCGCCGATGGAATGCGCGCTGGTGGTGCAGGCCGTAGCGGTAGCCGAGTTCGGTCCCTTGGCGCCGGTGCGGATCGAGACATAGCCGGACGCCAGGTTGATGATGGTCGCCGGGATGAAAAACGGCGAGATGCGCCGCGGGCCGTGTTGGAGCAGCGTCAGGTGTTCGCGCTCGATCACCTCGAAGCCGCCGATGCCGCTGCCGATATAGACGCCCACCTGTTCGGCGATCTCCGGCGTGATCTTCAGGCCGGAGCTCTCCATGGCGAAATCCACCGCCGCGATGGCGAACTGGATGAACCGCCCCATCTTCTTGATTTCTTTTTTCTCGATGTAGGCGGCCGGATCGAAGCCCTTAACCTCTCCCGCAATTCGGCAGGAGAATGCGGTTGCATCGAACTGCGTGATTGGGCCAATACCAGACGTGCCCGCGAGGATTGCCTCCCAGGAGCTGTCGGTCCCGATGCCAAGCGGCGTCAATAGGCCAACGCCGGTCACTACCACTCTGCGCGTCAAAAAGAGTCTCCCCAATCAGCCTGCCAGCTACTTCTTGGAGGTCTTGTTCTCGATGTATTCGACGGCGTCCTTGACGGTAGTGATCTTTTCGGCGTCCTCGTCCGGGATCTCCAGTTCGAAAGCTTCCTCGAACGCCATGACGAGCTCAACGATATCCAACGAATCGGCGCCCAGGTCGTCAACGAAAGACGCGTTGCTGTCCACTTGGCTCTCGTCGACGCCGAGTTGCTCGACAATAATCTGCTTCACCTTCTGCTCAACTGCCATGAATCCTCCTGGGATTTTGTGAACGCGTTGATTTTAGCGACCTTTGCGGAGCTTCCGCAAGCACGACCGAACACTGCCATCAACCGGCGATCCGGAACACACTATTCTGACACGAATTCGTCCGAAATGTGGGCCGCCAGTTGGTTGCCGGTCCAAGGGTGGCCGAAATCCACCAAGGGCGGTGCATTCCAGCCATGGGCCGCAGTAGTTCTCGCCTTATTTTTCAGTTATTTGCAACCAAGAACAGATTGGTGAAACAGATGCACTATACAAGCACGTCGAACCTAATGAACGACAAGAGGCAGCAACTATGACAAGGATTTCCATTCGCTCCATTTTGGTTTTGTTAACAGCATCTGGTCTGGCTCTGGCGCAAACCGCGCCAGCGCCCCAAACCGCGGTGCCCATGCAGACGGCTTCGCCGGCTGACGCTTACGGGCAACCGCAGCGCACCGCCGCGGCTCCCGCCGCCACGCGTCCCACGTACGGCCTTCCGCAGCAAGTCACCATGAAGGCCGGCTCGTTCGTCACGGTGCGGATCAACGAGATGCTGGCATCCAATAAGAATCAGGCCGGCGATTCGTTCTCGGGCACGCTGGCGCAACCGGTGATTGTCGACGGCATCGTGATCGCACAGCGCGGCCAGATCGTTTACGGCCGCGTGGCGCAGGCTGACAAGGTCAAGGGCGTTTCCCATCTGGGCGTCGAACTGACCGGACTCACGCTCGCCGATGGCGAACAGGTATCGGTGCGGTCGCAACTGATTTCGCGCCAGGGTGGCATGACTCCTCGCGGCCAGCAGGCTGGCACGATTGTCGGCACAACCGCCATGGGCGGGGCCATCGGCGCAGCGGCCGACCGGGGCCAGGGTGCGGCCGTCGGCGCAGGCGCCGGTGCAGCTGCTGGGATCGTCGGCGTGCTGGTCACGCGCAACCATCCCAGCATTATCTATCCCGAAACGGCATTGACCTTCCAGATCCAGAGTCCGCTCACCATCGCAACGGGCAACGCCCCGCAGGCATTCCGCTTTGTGGGTCCCGAAGACTATGCCCGGCAGGCTACACCGGTGACACAACGTGTAACCGTCCAAAGACCCGGTTATTACAGCCCCTACTACGGCTACAGCCCCTACTACTATCCGTATTACCCCTACTATTGGGGTCCGAGCTTGTACGTCGGCGGATGGGGCGGTGGATTTGGCTTTGGCGGCTTCCGCCGGTTCCGGTAAGGTAGTGGCTTCGGTGGGACAGACCTGACAGACCATCGTTTTTCGTGGTCTGTCAGGCTCCCACAAAGCACGACCGCCCGACAGACGACACAACCCGATCGTCCGTCCCACTTCCTTTCTTCAATGCATCATCGAATGGATGACTTCCCCGCCCTCCCGAACAGCATGTCCGCCGGCTTCGCCCGCTTCCGCCGGCACCATTCCAGGTATAATCGCGCGTAGCTGCTTACCACGTAATCCCGCTCGCTGAATCCCAGTTGCCGCGCCGTTCGGTCGATCCACCGCGGCTCGCCTTCCAGCTCCAGGTACACTCCCACAGGTGTTTCGTCCAGCATCGCCACGCCCGCGCCGCGGCTCTGCCGGTACTCCGTGCGGTACTTCTCGTAGCGGAACACCGGACTGAGCCCCAGCCGGTCGATGATGGCTCCCATCGTTGCCGCATCGGCGATTTCCAGTTCCAGCTCTTCCCTGCTCTTGTGCCTGGCCACCGCCGGCCGGCCTTTGTAAGTGACGGTCGCGAGGCCGCCCGCCGTGCGCACCCGCAGCAGCGTGTCGGCCTGGCGCAGAGCCAGCTTGGGCGTATCGAAAATCACGTTGCTTTCGAAAACCCGGCGCCGCGAAACCGTGAAGGCCGCCGCCCGCAACAGACGCCGAGCCGCCTGCGTGCTCTCTACCGCCAGCTTGATTTCGGTCTCGTTCGCTCCGTGTGGCATGGGGTGGGCTTCACTGCGCGGGGTCGCCGCGATGGTGGTCGCGAAAATCCTGATCGATGGCTTTGCGCCCGCGAAATCCCTCTTCCACCCCGTGCCAGAACTCGATCTTCGGCTCACCCAGCTTCCAACACAGGTAAACCTCCACACCGCGAAATTCCGTCGGGAAATCGATCAGCCCGATATCCAGATCCTTCACCACGCAGCCGAGGGCCTGCACCTGCTCGATGGCGCTGCGCAGGCTGGCGGCCGAGGTGTCGCGCCGCTTGCGCGCATCCATCGCCTGGTTGCGGTCCACCATGACCCCTCCCATCATGGTGATCCGCTGGGCCCAGGTCTGAATGGCCTGCTCCGCCTCCTGGTATGCGCCCTTCAGCGACACCGCGTCAAGCAACAGGCGGCTCACCTCCGGGATGAGGCTCTGTGCTTCCGCGAGAGTGAATCGCCTGGCCATCGGTCACACCGCGTAGTGCGATCTCACGTAGTCGTTCAGGATATCGATGAATTCCGCCACGATGCGGTCGCCCTTCAAGGTCGTCAGCAGGCGCCCATCCACGTACACCGGCGCCTTCGGCTCTTCGAAGGTGCCGGGCAGCGAAATTCCGATGTTGGAATGCTTCGATTCGCCGGGCCCGTTCACCACGCAGCCCATCACCGCGACTTTCATGGTCTCCACGCCCGGGTGTCCGGCCTTCCACTTGGGCATCTGGTCGCGCAGATAGGTTTGGATCTGGTCGGCCATTTCCTGGAAGAACGAGCTGGTGGTGCGGCCGCATCCGGGGCAGGCCGTCACCTGCGGGGTGAAACTGCGGATGCCCAGCGATTGCAGAATCTGCTGCGAGACCAGCACCTCTTCGGTGCGGTCGCCATTGGGCATAGGCGTCAGCGAAGTGCGAATGGTGTCGCCGATACCGTCTTGCAGCACCGGCGCCAGCGCCGCCGTGGTCGCCACAATGCCCTTGCTGCCCAGGCCCGCTTCGGTCAGGCCGAGGTGCAGCGGATAATCGCACACCGCGGCCAGCGCGCGGTACACGTCGATCAGATCCTGCACTCCGCTCACCTTGGCGCTGAGGATGATGCGGTCGTGGGCCAGGCCGTGCTTTTCCGCCGCCCGCGCCGATTGAACGGCGCTCTCAACCATCGCGTCGAGCGTCACTTGTCTCGCGTCCTTCGGCTCCGGCAGCAGCGAATTCTCGTCCATCATGCGGGTCAGCAGCGCCGAATCGAGCGAGCCCCAGTTCACTCCGATACGCACCGGCTTGCGGTTCTCGATCGCCACATCGATCATGGTGTGGAAATTATCGTCGTTCTTCTTGCCGATATCCGAGTTCCCCGGGTTGATGCGGTATTTCGCCAGCGCCTGAGCGCACTCCGGATATTTCTTCAGAAGAATGTGGCCGTTGTAGTGAAAATCGCCGATGATCGGCACGCGGACGCCGAACTTCTCCAGCGTGTCGACAATCTTCGGCACCGCCGCGGCGGCCTGTTCCGTGTTCACCGTCACGCGCACCAGCTCCGAGCCTGCGCGCGCCAGCGCCATCGCCTGATTGACCGTGGAAGCTACGTCGGCCGTGTCGGTGTTGGTCATCGACTGCACCACAATCGGATGCCCGCCGCCCACCTTCACACCTCCCACGTCCACCACCACCGTTGGCCGGCGGTCTTTTACTGCCATGCACTCTCCTCCAAGGGGAAACTTAATTTTAGCAGGGCTACGCCACCCGCTCTGCTCTGCCCTCCCGATTGGGGCTTATTTTCAGTTCCACTATTTACTAGCCCAAAAGAGTCATCAACTTTGCGCACCCAGCCTGTGTTTTAGCCTATCTAATCGTTGATAATCATGAGTGTGCGCCATCCCGTCCTGTTTCTTACTATTCTAGGTGTGTCCCTGGCGCACGCGCAAAGCCTTCCCACCGATTCCGCCCAACCGGCGCCGGTTGTCGAAGACAAACGGGCCTACGGAGTGCTTCCCAACAACCGTACCACGGAAGCTTCCAATCCCTTTCACGCGCTCACTGCCAAACAGAAACTCGACATCGCCGCCAAAGACTCCTTTGATGGGGCGGTCTACCCCACGGCGGCAATCTATTCGGTGGTGTATCAGGCGGAGGACGATAACCCCTCTTTCGGCCAGGGATTAAAGGGTTACGCGCGACGCGTGGCCACTTCTTTTGGCGACCAGATGATCGGCAACATGATGACGGAAGGCTTCGCGCCGGCCTTGCTGCACGAGGATCCGCGCTATTTCCGGCTCGGAGAGGGATCCAAGAAGCGGCGTGTCTGGTATGCCGCCACCCGCATCTTCGTCACCCCTACCGACAAGAATCACATGACGTTTAACTTTGCCGAATGGGGCGGCAATGCTGTAGCCGTGGCCATTTCCAACGCCTACTACGCGGACGGCCGCACCGCGTTGGACAACGTGCAGAGACTGCTCATTCAGTGCGGAACCGACGCTCTGTCGAATGTGCTGAAGGAGTTCTGGCCGGACGTCAAGCGCCATTTTTCCAGGAAGAAAGACAAGCCGATCAATTGACAGCGCCCCTCCTTGCCTAAGCGGCCGGCCGGGGCTTGTGTAAAATCTCACAAAACTGCTCACAACTTTTGGAAACCGGAGCGAGATCCCGTCCATCTGACGAGAAAATGCGCCTGCTCCACTGGGTCGTGCTCTTCGCAACTTTGGCGGTGTGCTGCGCCCGCGCGCAGAATCCCGCCGGCGGAGCCACGCCGGGGGATTCCGTAATCCCGGTTCAAGCTCCCGAGGATAAACGCATCTTCGGCGTTCTTCCGAACAACCGGACCACCGAGAATTCCATCCCCTTCCATTTGATTACACCCCGGCAGAAGGTGATGATCGCGGTGAAAGACTCGTTCGATTGGCCGGTGTTCCCCACAGCCTCGGCATTTGCGGGGCTGTACCAGCTCGAGAATCAGAATCCATCGTTCGGCCAAGGCATGAGAGGCTATGCCAAGCGGCTGGGCACGGCTTACGGCGACCAAATGATCGGCAACATGATGACGGAAGGCTTCGTGCCCGCGTTGTTCCACCAGGATCCGCGGTACTTCCGGCTGGGCGAGGGCCCGAAGCCGGGACGCGCGTGGTATGCACTCACCCGCATCGTGGTGGCGCGCATGGACTCGGGCCGCAACACCTTCAATTTTTCGGAGTGGGGCGGGAATGCCGCGGCCGTGGCCATCTCCAACGCCTACTATCCCGATACCCGGACGGTGTCCGATAATGTGCAGAGACTGTTGATCGCTTGCGGCACTGACGCATTTTCAAACGTGCTGAAGGAATTCTGGCCGGACGTCAAGCGCAAGTTCTTCCAGAAGAAAGACAGGCACTAGGTGGGACCGGCCTCCCGGCCGGTCGTCAGCCGCGTTAGCGGCCACCGCCTCGGCGCTCATGTCGCCGCCCCGTCCCGAAACCGCACCAGCTTTCGTCTTATTGCATCGTCAGGTAGGCGTTCGCCTGAGTTGTCACGCCTCCGACTGTGAGTACCACCAAGTTGTCGCCCGACGGAAGGCCGGACGGCACCACAATGTTGATCTGATATTCGCCGGGAGCCACCAGCCCCGCAAACTGGACGTTGGTGTATACGCCGCCAATCGTACAGGTAACTGTGTTGGCGGTCGGCGGCGCGCCGGCGAACGTCTGGCCGAAGTTAGTGGGCGGGTTGGTGGGACCGAAGCCCGTACCGTAAAGCAGAATGATATTGCCGGCCTGAGCGGGCACCGTGGCGCCGGGATACAAATTGGTCGGCCCGATGTACTGTCCGTCTGAGCGCACGGCAGCCACGTACTTCTGCCCTAACGGACCGAACATGAACATGGCCGGCGAGAAGGTCGACTCCACGGCGCTCACGCTGGCGCTGGTCTGTCCCGCGTAGGTCGCCTGCACCTGCACCGGGCCTTGCGCGGCATCGGCGGGCGCCAGCACGTTGAGCTGCGTGGGGCTGACGTAGTACACGTAAGCCGGCTTGCCATCCACGGTCGCGCCGACGCCATCCAGTTGGGTGGGAAGATTGTTGCCCACGAAATCGGCGCCCGTCCAGATGCGGGTGGTCCCGGCCAGGTTGGTTCCCTTTATGGTGATCCATGAGCCTTGTGAGAAACCGGGCAGGAAACTGGCTCCGTTCTGAACCGCCGAAATGCTTGGCGCAATCTGCGGCGGCGGATTGACCGTCAGGTTGACGCTGGCCTGCTTGCTGGTATCGGCAAAGGCGGTGGCCGTCACCGTGACACTGCTGGCGGTGGTGATCCCCAACGGTGCGGTATAGAGTCCGGACGGTGAGATCACGCCCAGCGCCGGGTTGAGCGACCAACGCACCGCCGGATTCAGGCTGGCGGTGTCGTTGGCGGTAAACTGCAGCGAACCGCCGGATGCGACTTGGGCGGCCGAGGGACTCACCGATATGGTGAAAGCGGGAGGTCCCATGGCGGCGAACAGCAGGGTGTAGCCGCCGTCGGCGGCGGTGTTCCCGGTCGCGCTGACTTCCGCCAGGTAGTTTGCGCCGGCTGTAACCGCAAAACGGATTTTGCTGTACAGCCAATTGGTGGTGTCGCGCGGAATAGTCGTGCAACCCAGTTCGTTACCGGCGCTGGCTTGGCCGGAAGGATAAGCAGTGAGAACGAACCCAGCGTCTCCAAAGACGTCATAGCGTTCACTTTGGACGGTGATTTCCATCATGCCGGTGGAAGGCGCGGTGAGCAGCCACCAGGCGGTCTTGTAGTCGGCCGAGCCGGTGCAGCTATGGACCGGGTCGGAGGGGTTGGAGGTGAAGGTTCGCGTGTCGGTAACGCTGGTGTATGGAAGAGCCCGCGCAGTCAGGGCGGCGTATTCGTTGCTCCCGCCTGTTGTCGAACTTTCCGCGGCCTGCGAAACGGTTACCGTCGTGCCGGCCACCACCAGTGTCGCACTGCGCGCGCTTGTGGTGAGGTTCGGGGGAACCGAGACGATGGCGTTTTCGCTGCCGGTCCCGGACGCGGGCGACTGCGCACCGGCAAATGCGCTGGCGCTTGAAGGCACCACCACCCAGGAGCATCCCGACCCCGTAGTGACAGCCACGGGATACAAGCCACCCACTGAAGGCGCGGCAATGTTGACGGGTGAAGCAGAATACGTGCAACCGACCGGCGCATTGGCCAGCGGCGTCTTCCAGGCGCCGCGTCCGAACGTGAAGGCGAACAGAACCGAGCCGCCCAGCGGCCGGTCGAGCTTCAAGGAGTCGACTACGGCGTCGGCGAAGGCGCTCTGGTCATGGGCCCACGTGTTGCCGCCATCCTGCGTGATGAAGATTCCGGTATCG
>JBEKYE010000128.1:0-11237 GCA_049511275.1 Bryobacteraceae bacterium | reverse complement strand
AACTTCCGGTAGCGGCTGGCAAAGTAAACCAGCGGTTTCCCTTCCACAACCCGCGCGGTCACCATCTGCGCCAAAAAAATATCATGATCGCCGGCCCGAATGCGCTCTACCGTGCGGCACTCCATGGCAGCCAATACACCTATGATCAGTGGCACTCCGTTAGCTCCGGCTTGCCACTCGATGCCTTCGAAACGGTCGTAGCCTTTGCGCGCGAAGCGTTCCGAAACCGCTCGCTGGCTTTCCGCCAACACATTGATTCCAAAATAAGAAGCGGCGCGAAAAACTTCAATCAGGCTGACCGCGTGTCCCAGGCAGATGGAAACCAGCGGCGGATCCAGCGAAACCGATGTAAAGGAGTTCACTGTCAACCCGTGGGGAGTGCCCTGGGCGTCGCTCACGGTTGCAATTGTGATCCCTGTGGCGAAGCGCCCGCAGGCCCGCCGGAATTCCTCTCTGGTGGGCGGCGCGGCCTGTCCGCCGAATCCCTCGCTTGACATGTGGATAAATTCAATCCTATCATGTAGTTGACTGATGCGGTGAGTAGATTCGCCCGGTCCCCGGATAAGGAGGCTGTTTTGATCAAGCTGGATATCATCAATGAAGTCGTGAACCGAACGGGCATCACGAAGACCAAAGCGGAGATGGCCGTCGAAACGGTTTTCGAATCCATGAAGAAAGCTTTGGAACAAGGCGACCGCATTGAGTTACGCGGATTCGGCGTCTTCAACGTGAAGCCTCGCAAGACTGGCATCGGGCGCAACCCGCGCACCGGCGCGGAAGTATCCATTCCGCCGGGCAAAGCCGTGCGCTTCAAGCCCGGTAAGGAGTTACAGACGCTGCAGTAGGCGCCGCGCCAACGCGGCCGGTTTATTGTGTCCTCCCAGGATTTCTCTCCTGCGCCGTATCCGCTGTATGCCGAAGCCGGCACGGGAGAGCCGTACGCGCTTCCGGAATTCCGCACGCGCGAACGGTATTGGCTTTATAGTCTGCTGTTTGCGCTCACGCTGCTGACCACCACGGTGGTCGGCGCGGCGATGCAATCGGATTTCAATCACAATGTTCCCTTCGATGTCGAGCGCGCCTTCGACCTGTTCTTTCACTCGCGGACTTGGGTCCATCCCGCGAACCTGCTGCTCGGCCTTCCCTTCTCCCTCACTTTGATGACCATCCTGCTGGCCCACGAGTTCGGACACTACCTTGCGGCCCTGTACCACCGCGTGGATGCCAGCCTGCCATACTTTATGCCGTCGCCGTTCCTGGGCACTTTCGGAGCCTTCATCAAAGTGCGCTCGCCGATTTATTCCAAGCGCGTCTTGTTCGATATCGGGGTTTCGGGTCCGCTCGCGGGTTTCGTGTTCGTGCTGCCCGCGCTGGCCATCGGTCTGGCGTTCTCGAAAGTGATACCCGGAATTGTCCACCAGGGCAGCCTGCAGTTCGGCGTGCCGGGACTGGAGCGCCTGCTGGAGTTGCTGATCTTTCCCGGAGCGGCCACGGCCGATATTTATCTGCACCCGGTGGCCCGCGCCGCCTGGGTCGGGATGTTCACCACCGCGCTCAACCTGCTGCCCATCGGGCAACTGGATGGCGGCCACATTCTGTATGCGTTTTTTCCGCAACGCCACCGCCTGGTTTCCCGCCTGGTGGCGCTGGCGCTGCTGCCGCTGTGCTGGTTCTGGTGGGGATGGATGCTCTGGGGGCTCGGTATGCTTTGGCTGGGCCGCTACCATCCCATGATCGTCGACGACATGGACTTGGGCGCCGGCCGGCGCAAGCTGGGTCTCGCGGCCTTGTTCGTCTTCCTGCTCTGCTTCATCCTGATCCCGCTCCGCGCGGGCGGCCTGTAGGCGGCCATGAAGATCACCGCTACCATCATCACCCTCGATGAGGAGCGCAACATCGCGCGCGCCATCGAGAGCCTGCGCTGCGCCGATGAGATCCTGATTGTGGATAGCGGCTCCGTGGACCGCACCGTCGAACTCGCGCAGAACCTGGGAGCCCGCGTGCTGGAAGCCGGCTGGCGCGGCTATGCCGGACAAAAGAACCTGGCCACCGATGAGGCGGCCAACGATTGGATTCTTTCCCTCGACGCCGATGAGACCATCAGCGAATCGCTCGAAGCCGAAATCTGGAACCTCAAGAAGAGCGGCCCTGCGTTCGATGGCTACACCATGCCGCGCCTGGCGCGATACCTGGGCCGCTGGATCTATCACTCGGGCTGGTATCCGGACCGCAAGATCCGCCTCTACGACCGCCGCAAGGCCAAGTGGGTGGGCGATTTTGTGCACGAGTCGGTCCAGGTGCAAGGCCGCCTCGGACACTTGCAGGGTAACCTGCTGCACTTCACCTGCGAATCCCTTTCCGAGCACGTCAAGACCATGGACCACTACACCACTCTGGCCGCGCAGGAACTGGTCGCCGGCAAAGTGAAAGTGCCGCTGACGCGCCTGTTTGTGGACCCGGCCTGGACGTTCGTCAGCACTTATTTTTTGAAAGCCGGATTCCTGGACGGCCCGGAAGGCCTGACCATCGCCCAGATGGCGGCCTTCTATGCGTTTTTGAAATACTCCAAAGCGAGAAACATGAGCTGATGCGCATTCTGCATCTCGACGCCGGCAAGGAATTGCGCGGAGGCCAGTGGCAGGTGCTGCGCCTGCTGGAAGGGCTCGCGGCGGCGGGCGTCGAGTCCACCCTGCTGGCGCGCGCCGGCTCTCCGCTGTTTGCGGCCGCGCGCCGCCAGGGCCACCGCGTGGAACCTCTGGGCCTGGCACGCACCGTGCTGCTGGCGCGCCGCCACGACCTGCTGCATGCTCACGATGCGCGCAGCCACACGCTGGGCGCAATGGTCCGCAGCGAAGCGCTGGTGGTTTCGCGCCGGGTGGCCTTCGCGCCGGGCAGCCGATGGAAATACGGCCGCGCGCGCCACTACCTGGCGGTTTCGGAATTCGTCAAGGCAGTCCTCGAATCGGCGGGCGTGCCGGAAGAAGACATCAGCGTGGTGTACGACGGCGTGCCGTTGCTCCCGCCCGCCAACGGCTCCGCCGTGGTGGCGCCGGCGTACGCCGGCGATCCGCAAAAAGGCGCGCCGCTGGCGCTCGAAGCCGCCCGCCTCGCCGGCGTCGAGCTCCAACTTTCGGACCATCTCGAAGATCACTTAAAGGAAGCCGCGGTCTTCGTCTACATCACTCACAGCGAAGGGCTGGGCTCGGGGGCCCTGATGGCCATGTCGGCGGGCGTGCCCGTGGTGGCCAGCCGCGTGGGCGGCTTGCGCGAGATTCTCCGCCACCGGGAGACTGGCCTGCTGGTGGAGAACCGCGTGGAAGAGATCGCCGCCGCCATCCGCGAATTGCTGGCCGACCCGGCGCTGGCGCATCGGCTCGGGCATGCCGCGCGGCGCGACGTGCTGGAGCGGTTCACCGTCGATCACATGGTTCGCCGTACCATGGAAGTTTACCGCCGGGTCCTCTCATGATGGAAGCCTCCATCGCGCTGCTCTTCGGGCTGCTGATCGGCAGTTTTCTGAACGTCTGCATCTACCGCTGGCCGCTCGACCAGTCGGTGGTGAAGCCGCGCTCGCATTGCATCCACTGCAAAAAGACCATTGCCTGGTACGACAACATCCCGCTGGTCAGCTTCGTCGTGCTGGGCGGCCAGTGCCGCTATTGCCACGCGCGCATTTCATTCCGCTACCCGGTAGTGGAACTGGCCACCGGCCTGCTGTTCTTTTATTGGGTGTTCACAGACGGCCTCACTCTGCTGGCGGTGAAAATGTGCATCTTCACCGGCATGCTGGTGGCGCTGATCTTCTGCGATCTCGAAGAGCGCATCCTGCCGGATGAATTCACCCTGGGCGGTACCCTGCTGGCCCTGGGATTCGCCGCATTCGTGCGCGTGCCGGATATTTACGCGCCGGCGTTTCTGTGGCGAATTGGCATGAATGCGCCGGAACGCGTGCGTTGGGTGCTGGAATCGGCCCTCGGCGCCGCCCTGCCGGCTTTCTTCCTGTGGGGCGGCGGGTGGCTCTATCAAAAGGTGCGCCATCGCGAAGGCTTGGGCCTTGGCGACGTGAAGCTGATCGCCATGGTGGGCGCCTTTCTAGGAATGGGCAACGCGCTGGCGACGCTGATTGTCGGATCGCTGACGGGTTCGATCCTGGGCTACACCTATATCAAGCTCACTCACAAAGACCCCTCGACTTACGAACTCCCGTTCGGCACGTTCCTGGGCCTGGCAGCGCTGCTATTTGCCTTTATCGGGGGCAAAATAACCGGATGGTGAGGACGCAGCCGCACCCTCCTCAGTAAGCCCTTCACCCCGGCTGCGCACAGCGTGAGCGGATAAAGAATCAGAAGCACCAGGCCGGCGGCAAGCGTGGCGATCGTCACGTCGCTCGAAGCGTGCAGCAACCCGGCGAGCGATCGCGTAGAGGAGTTGAGCATTCGGCCGCCAAAGGCCTCCTGCTCTGATTAACCCGTAATAGCCATCCCGGTTCCACAATCGCGAGCGCGAAATGTAAGCATTCACACAGAGAATCGGGCCGCGGCTCACCGGTGGCCCAGGAACCGCAGCCGGAAGTTCAGCGCGCGCGCCTGGCCGCCGTATTGTTGCAGAAAGGTGGGGCCGCCCACCACGTTGTCCACCACGTTCGGATTGGAATGGCCGGTGATGTTATTGAAGCCTCCGCGCAACGCCAGGCGATAACCGCGCACGGAAAGCAGGCGTTCGATGAACAGGTTCAACTCGAAGAACTGGTGGAAGCGGTGGTCGTCGACGGTTCCCACCAGTTGCCCGTACGGATCCTCAATCGAAAAGGGCAGGCCCGAATGCCAATCCAGCAGGTAGGCGATCGCCCAGCTTCTGCCCCAGGCCGGCAGATAGCCCCAACTCAGCAGGCGGTCCGGCGCATTCCACGGCAAGGGGCCGTTGTCGAGGGAGATGCTCAAAGGCTGATCGATGGTTCGCTCGATCACGGCATTCGACGCCGCCCGGCTGCGCGTGTAACTCACCATCCACTCATAGCGGCCCTTGAGCAGTTGGCGTAGCGTAATTTCGGCCGAATCATACTCGTCCTGGCGCTGGTTGGTCAGCACATAGTCGGCGGTCAGGGGACCGGGATTCGGCGCGCCCGCCAGGATGGCCGGCAACTGCTCCGCGGCGGGCAGGTTGTTCTCGTAGTCGAACCCGCGCGACGAGCGCCGCCTCAGGAACTGGATCTTGGCCTGCAGCAGTTTGGGCAGAACGCGCTCCACGCCCAGGTTCCAGACGTCGGCGCGCGGATTCTGCAAGTGCGGTCCGAAGATGAAGACCGACTCCACCGGGCCATAAATCGGGTTGCCGGCGGCGTCGAAATAGGTCGAGATGGCCGATTGATCGAGCGGCCGCGTGAACAACTGCAGATCGGCGGGACTGACAATCCGCGCAAAGCCGCCCGAAATTCGCGTGCCCTCCATTCCCGGCGGCGAGATCGCGAATCCGGCGCGTGGCGACGAGTTCCAGCGGTCCAGAAGGTGGTCCTGGTCGGCGCGCCATCCCGTTTCCACCAGCAGCCAGGGCCGCACTCTCCAGGAATCCTGCACGTAAATGGCGCTCTCGTAATTGGCGTGGCTCAAGTGGCCCGGCCCCGCGAAGCTGATCGCGCGAACCGTGGCCCCGGCGTTGTTCAGGTAATCGATGGCGGAGCGGCTGATGTTCTGGTCGTAGTCGAGATGGACAATGTCGCCTCCGGTCTTCAACTGGTGCTCGCCCAGGAAGTGGAATGAGGGCAGAAAATAATCGGCCATCCCCTGTTGCCGCGTGGCGTCCCGGCGGGCGTCCGCGTAATTGTTTCCCAGCCGCCCGCTGGGCGTGATCAGGTACGGCGAATCGCCTTGCGGAACTTGGCTGCTGCGCGTCAGGCTGGCCGCGAATCCGAACTCGACGAGCGAGCTGCGGGAGAACGAATGCTGATCTTTGACATATCCGAACCACTGGTTGGAGCGAAGGTTCACGGTGGTTTCGCGAGGGTCCAGATAAGAAATCCCGTTGCGCGGCGCGTACCGGTAATTGAACAGCAGCCCGACCAGCAGAATGTTCCGGTTGCTCAGGTTGACCTGGTTGTGCAGCAGATCGTTGAAGCGCCAGCTTATGGAAGAGTTCTGGCTGGCGGGCAGTTGCGGCACGATGGTGCGGATGAATTGCAGTTCGGCGGTATTGAAATACCAGGCTCGCCCTTTTTTCCATGGGCCGGAAATGTTGCCGCGCGGAGTCCAATCCGAGACGCGCAAGCCTTGACCGATATCGACGCCGGGAAACAGGTTGGTGGCCGAGTATTTGAACTCGTCTCCGCCGGTCCGCGCATGCAGAATCATGGTTCCCGCCTCGCCCCGCCCCATGTCGGCCCCCGCCGGCGACGCCTGCACATCCACCGACTGCACCGACTCCAGGCTCATGCGCGCGTCGAATCGCCCGGTCAGCGGGTCATTCAGTTGGAAGCCTTCGAAGCTGTACTGAGCCTGGTCTTCCGATCCCCCAAACAGGTGTATCCCGCCGCCGGAATCCTGCACCACCCCCGAAATCATCCGCAGCCCGCTGCGCAGGTCGTTCTGATTGGGAAACGGCACGTCGTAGAGCGTGCGGCTGCTGAGCGTGGTCTGTGGCGTGACCCGGTCCATGTCGATCATGCCGGGATCGCCCTTGACCTCGATCGAGGTGCGAATCTCGTGGATCGATTCGAGCGCGACGTGCAATTCGAAAGGTGGCTCCTCGGGCGGCGTGGCGGGCACCGCGATGGACGGTTCCGAAACGACGTAAAAGCCCTCGCGATCGACTTTCAGCGAATAGGCGCCCGCGGCCGGCAACTGCAGGAGGAAGGAGCCGGTCGGATCGGAAACCGCCTGAAAGCTCTTTGTCGGGGGAACGTCTTCCAGGGTCACTCGCGCGCCGGCGACGGGCGAGTTGGTTTCATTGGTCACCCGACCTGCGACTCGTACCTGGGCGCGCGCCGGCGTCCACATGCTCCCGATAATGCAGACGCACACCACCAACGGCCGCATGCTTCTCCCACGATCATACGCGAATCGAAGCTCGAAAGCTTACTCGGCGGCGTGCCGCGCCTTGTCGTCGCTTTCCAGCACTTCGCGCACCTTGGAGGCGAGCGCCGCCGGAGAGAACGGCTTGGGCAGAAATGCCACGCGCCGGCTCTTCACGCCGCGCCTTTGGATGGCGCTTTCGCTGTGGCCCGAGATGTACAGCACCTTCATATCCGGGCGGCCGCGCAGCAGGGCCCGCGCCAGAGCCGGTCCGCTGGCGTTGGGCATGACGACATCCGCGATCAGCAGGTGGAGCTTGCCGCCGCAGGCATCCGCCAGCGCGCGGGCCTGGGCCGGACCGTCCGCTTCCAACACATGGTAGCCTTTGGCTTCGAGGGTCTCGCGCACCAGCGCGCGAACCATCTCTTCGTCTTCCACCAGCAGAATGGTTTCGGCGCCGCACGCCGCCGCGACGCCCGCCGCCGCCGGCGGGGCAGCCACCCCGCAGTCCACCCGCGGCAGGTAAACCTGGAAACACGTGCCGCCACCCGGACTGCTCAACACATCCACCGCGCCTCCGCTTCGCTTGACGATTCCGGCCACCGTGAAAAGTCCCAGGCCCGTGCCGGAGCTCTTGGTGGTGAAGAATGGCTCGAAGATGTGGGCCCGCGTGGCCTCGTCCATGCCGCAGCCGGTGTCGCTCACCATCAGCAGGACATACGGCCCGGATTTCAGCGCGGGCGTGCGGCCACGATGATTGCGCTCCACCGTGGCGTTCACCGTTTCGATGGTCAGCGTTCCGCCCTTGGGCATGGCGTCCCGGCTGTTCACGGCCAGGTTCAGCAGCACCTGCTCGAGCTGTCCGGCGTCGGCCACCACGCGCCCCAGTTCCCCGCCGAGCGCCAGCCGCAGTTCGATATCTTCGCCGATCAGCCGCTTGATCATGGTGCTCAAACTCGAGACCACGGCGTTCAGGTCCAGCGGCTTGGCTTCGGTGATGCGGCGCCGGCTGAAAGCCATGAGTTGGCTCGTCAGTTCGCCCGCGCGCTCCGCCGCCTTCACGATCTGTTCGGCCGAATGGCGGTTGGGATCGTCCTTGGGGGCCTTGGCAAGAATGAGCTGGCTGTAACCGGTAATGATGGTCAGCAGGTTGTTGAAGTCGTGCGCCACGCCGCCAGTGAGCATCCCGATGGCTTCCATCTTCCGCGCCTGGTGCAACTGGTCTTCGAGCTGCCGCCGGCTGGTGATGTCCATGACCACCGCCAGCGCCGCGGTCCGCCCGCCGTATTGGATTTCGTGGACCGCGATCTCAACGTCGATGAGCCGGCCGCCGCAGTCGCGGTGATGCCACGCAGCGGCTGCCGGCCGCGCCGCGCTGCGCAGCTCTTCCAGGAAATGGCCGGCTTCTTCGGGCGCTTCCACCGCATCGAGCGTCATGCCCGTGAATTCCTGGCTGCTGTACCCGTACAACGCGCAAGCCGCCGCGTTGGCCGCAAGAAACTCCCCGGTAGCTGCGTCCACAATCCACATGGGCTGTGGATGCTCTTCGAAAAGTAACCGGAATTTCCGGTCCTGATTGGCTAAAAGCCGCTTCACCGGCATTTTGGAACTCACCCCACTATGTGTAACGGCGTCCGGGAACGCGAGGACGTTATCAGCCTACATCAAAAAATCAGGCGGACGCGTTCGCTTTCGCACAAACCCCTGGCGGGAAGGGTACTGGACCGACTATCCGGAACTTCCCGGCAAAGTTAGCGGTACAGAACCGGCGCAAAACCCGGGGCCGGCGCTTTCGCCTGGCGTTTTTCGCCTGCCAGCCCCATGTGTTCTACCGCACGTGCGCTACTGGAACACGCCCGCGGCTTTGAAATCGCCCGCCTTCACGATGGAGAGCCCTTTGGGATCGATGTGCTTGCGGAAGGCCGCGTTCACCTGCTCCACCGTCAGAGCCTGCATCTTGGCTTCCAGGTCGGCATCCCACTTCAGCGGCCGGTCGATTTGCAGGTGCGACGCCAGCAGAGTCAGCAGCGCCCCGTCCGTCGAGCGCCCCACCATGCGCGCATCCAGGATGGCCTTCTTCGCCTCGGCCAGTTCCGCCGCCGTGAAGCCGTCCTGGTATGCCTTCCTCATCTCATCGAGGAAGCATTCCTCCACCTTCGGCCCCACCTTGGGATTCAGACTGACCGTGCCTGCGAGCGTTGCCGCATCGCCTTCGGTGGGGATGGTCATGCGCGCGTTGGCGCCATAGCTCAGGCCTTCGCGGTTGCGGATGCGGTCGGAGATGCGCGAAGTAATCGGCTCGCCGAACATATAGCTGGCCAGCACCATGGCCGGATAGTCCGCATCGTTCTGCGAGAGTTGGAACCGCTCGCTGGCCATGAATTCGGCATTGGCCTTATCCGGCGTCTCGATCTTATCGTTGATCGGCGCCACTTTCCGGAACGGCGTCACCAGCGGTTTATATGCCTTGGAAGTGTTCCAGTTGCCCAGCAATTCGCCGGCGGCCTTTTGGATTTCCGCCGCGTCCATCGGTCCCACCACCGCCATGACGCCGTAGTTGGCGCCGTAAAACTGGTCGTGGAATTTCCGGGCGTCTTCGATGGTCGCCTTCTGGATCTCCGGCACTTGCTCTTCGCGCGTAGGCGAATACTGCGCATCGCCCTTGGCAAACGGGCTCATGTGCCGGTTCAACCGCTCCTGCGACAACTGGTTCGGCTCCGTCGGGGCGACCTCCAGCGCTTTCAGCCGCTGCGTTTTAGTGCGGTCGAAATCCTCCTGTGGGAGCAACGGCTCCTTCAGCATCTCCACCGCCAGCCGCATGGCCGGCAGAAAGTTCTGCGCCGGAGCCGTAATGGTGGCCGTGGCGCTCGACATGCTGCCGCCGCCACCCGCGCCGCCGCGCCCGCCGCCACCGCCGCGCCCGCCGAATCCGCCGCCCCCGCCGCCGCCGCTCACCGTGATGCGCGCATTCAGCTTGCGCATCTCCTCGGTGATCTCCTGCCGTGTGTGGCTCTTGGTGCCCGCCATCAGCATGCCGCCCGCGAACGACGCCGCTTCCCGCTGCCCCACCAGCGAAGTGGCGTCGCCGAAGCGCAACTCGATCGTGCCCGTCACCTCGTTGTTCTCGGTCTTCTTCGTCAGAACCGCCAGCTTCATTCCGTTGGCCAGCTTGGAAAACACCGCGCGGCTTTCAATGTTGGCGATGGTCGGATCGAAACTCTCGCCGTGCACCACGCTCACCGTGCTCTTGTAATTCCGCATCACTTCGTTGAGATCGGGCGTGGCCGGGACCACCGTGCGATCCGGGTTCATGTCCGGAATGTAATAACCCACGGTGCGATTCGACGGCTTGAAATACAGCTTCGCCACGCGCACCAGTTCGGCCGGCTGCACGTCCTTCAACCGGTCGTGCTGCAGGAACATGAGCCGCCAGTCGCCCTGCGCGATGGCGTTGTTCAATGCCCCGGTGGCAATCGATTGCGGATTCGACAGGTTGTTCTCCAACCCCAGCAGAAGCTGCGAACGCACGCGCTCCACATCCGCCGCCGTGGGCGGGTTGGCCACCACGTCGTCGATCGTCTTGAAGATGGCGTCGCGCACGGCATCGGGCGATTGGTCCTTGGTCAGCGTCGCGGAAAACTCCACCAGGCCCGGGTCGTGCCGCCCCTGGAACCCCATGTTGGCCGATTGCGCCAGATCCGTGTCCACCACGAACTTCGTGAGCCGGCCTTCATTCGGGTCGTTGCCGCCGCGGCCACCCCGCCCGCCGCCGCCGCCGCCGCGGCCGCCGCGCCCGCCGCCGCCGTTCATGATGCCCGCCAGCACCTGCAAAGCCGCCGAATCCGCATGCCCGGACGCTACCGCATGGTAAGCGATATCCACGTTCTGGCCTTGTCCCACGCGCCGCAGCGCCACGAACCGCTCGCCATCCTGCGGAGGCTCGATGGTGTACGTCTGATCCAGCACCCGCGCCGGCCGCGGGATCTTGCCGAGAGTATCGGCCACGAATTGCAGCGTCTTGGCTTCGTCGATCCGTCCCGTCACCACCAGCACTGCATTGTCCGGCTGGTAATACTTCTTGTAGAAAGCCATGGGGCGCGTGTACGGGACGTTCTCCAGGTCTTCCTTGGATCCGATCGTCGACTTCCCGTAGTTGTGCCAGATGTACGCCGTGGCCGCCACCCGCTCGCGCAGGATCGACGCCGGCTGATTCTCGCCGCGCTCCAGCTCGTT
>JBEKYE010000127.1:0-11238 GCA_049511275.1 Bryobacteraceae bacterium | reverse complement strand
CCTCGGGCGCGCTGGCTTTCCTCGACCGTCAGTCCGCCGACAAGCCCTTTTACCTCCAGGTCAATTTCCAGGGCGTGCGTCCGCCCTACGACCCGGCCCAAAAGTACCTCGACCGCTATGCGGCTGAACTGTTCGACGGCTACGCCCCCGAACGCCCCGCTCCCAATGCCGCCCTCGGCAAGCAGTATCTCTCCAGCATTATCCCCAACGTGCGCAAAGCCGCGGCCGCCATCACCGCCATGGATGACGAAATCGGCGCCATCCTCACCAGGCTTCGTGAGCGCCAGTTGCTCGGCAATACCCTGGTAGTCTTCACCGCCGGTTGTGGGGCCCTGCTCGGCCGCCACGGACTCTGGGACGCCGCCGACGCCTCCGACCCGCCCAACATGTTCGACCAGGCCGTCTCCACACCCATCTTCTGGAGTTGGCTCGGCCACGTCCCGGCGCTCGCCGTCCGCCCCGATCTGATCAGCGCCTACGATTTCATCCCCACCATCTGCGACCTGCTTTCCATCCCGGTGCCCCAGCGCAACCTCTGCGGCCGCAGCTACGCCCCGCTCGTCACCGGCAAGCCGTTGCCCAAGAAGCAGCCCTGGCGCCTGATCCTCTGTGCCAGCCACGGCAACACCGACATGGGCCGCGAAGAGCGCTACAAGCTGATCCTGCGCGACAACGCAGCCGGACCCAACGAACTTTACGACCTCTCCATCGATCCCGGCGAAACTGTCGACCGCTTCCCCGACGAGCACTACCTCACCATCCACCGGGAGCTGGCCGACGCCATCTCCGCCTGGAAGCTGAAGTACTCCAGCTAGCCGCTAAGGGGGGCAGACGCCCTCGTCTGCGCGCGACCCCCTGGTCGCGCTCTTCCGCTGCGGAACAGGCCATAGACGCCTGCACGCAGGCTCCAAACAAAAACGGAGGCCGGTGTTCGCACCGGCCTCCGTCTTCAGAAATAACTCTCACAGCCCGGGTCTGTCCTCAACCGGAACCACGTCTTGCGGGATCAGGCGAACCCGCGCCCCCGGAACAGCGGCCCTACTTCTTCCTGGCGTCGTCCGGAACCTCGCACTTCGCCAAGGAATGATCGTTGTCGGAGTAGCACTTGCCGATCTTGGTCAGGTTCGGATCTTTCTTCATGGCATCCGGGGCACCCATCTTCGAATGGCAGGTGGTGCAGGACTTCAGGTTCTCTTTCTTCTGGTACTCCGGCTTGCCGTAGCTCGCCGTCGTGCAGATCAAAAAGCCCGCCGCCACCAAACCTACCGGAATCGCCAGTTTCAACATGCGCATTTGTCTTTGCTCCTAGCTTGTACTACCTGAGGTTATAAGGATACCTCAAGATCTTGATTTCTTGAAAAGTATTATACTCCAATGCTGGAAATCTCAACGGCTTGTGGAATTAAAATCACACAATCAGTTTCTGCACTTGGCTGAATGATCACAAATTTGCGTTGGGCTCCAGGCTCCGCCACAAATACCAGCTCGCCACCGTGCAGTATGGGCGCCAGCGCGCGCCCATGGCTTCCACTTCCGCAGGTGTCGGCGGTTCCTTCAGCCCGTAAGCCGCCTTGATGGCATTGCGAATCCCCAAATCGCCCACCGGCAACACGTCCGTCCGCCGCAGCGCGAACATCAGGAACATGTGCACGGTCCACACGCCAATCCCCTTCACCTCGGTCAGCCGCTCGATTACTTCCGCGTCGGTCAGCGTCTGCAATTCCTCGAACACCACCCGCCGGTCGCGCGTGTGTCGCGCCAGGTCCCGGATGTACTCGGTTTTCTGTTTCGAAAGCCCCAGCCTGCGCATCCGCTCGGGCCGCAGTTTCAGCACGCTGGCCGGTGTCAGCCCGGCGCCCGCCGCCTTCACCAGCCGCTGGAAAATGATGCTCGCCACCCGCCCGCTCAACTGCTGGTATACAATCGATTTCACCAGCGTTTCAAAACCGGGTTCGCGGAACTCGATGCGGTAATCGCCCACGCGGCGAATGATTTCCGCCAGAACCGGATCGTTGCGTCGAAGGTGGTGTATGGCTTCTTTCATGGTGAAACAGGATCTCCTCCGAATACGTCCCTATTGTACCGGCATGCGACTGTTTTGCGTTTTCTCTCTTGCCTCCGCGCTCCTCGCGCAGACCAATCCCCCCCAGCAGGCCAGGCCCGTTGACGAGCTTCCCTCCATCAGGGTGGATGTCGATGTCGTCAGCGTGCTGGCCTCCGTCCGCGATAAAAAGGGCGCGCTCATCCCCAACCTCGCCAAAGAGGATTTCACCATCCTGGAAGACGGCAAGCCGCAGCCCATCAAGTATTTCACGCGCGAAACCGATCTGCCCCTCACCATCGGCCTCCTGATCGACGTCTCCGGCAGCCAGCGCAACCTGATCCAGATCGAGCGCAACGCCGCCTCCCAGTTCTTCGCCCAGGTCCTGCAAAAGAAGGACGAAGCCTTCCTCATCAGCTTCGGCGAAGAGACCGAACTCTTGCAGGACTACACCGGCTCCGCCCGCCTGCTCACCAACGCCATGAACGATCTGCGCGTCAGTTCCGGCGTCGGCGGTCTCGGACCGGGTCCGGTCCCCACGGCCGGCGGCCCGCGCGGCACGGTCCTCTATGACGCCGTCTACCTGGCCGCCCACGATCAGTTGCAGAAGCAGGTGGGCCGCAAAGTGATCGTGGTGATCACCGATGGCGTCGACGAAGGCAGCCGCCTCAGGATCGACGATGCCGTCATGGCCGCCCAGAAGGCCGACGCCGTCATCTATAGCATCGAGTATTCCGATCCCAGCGCCTACGGCGGCTTCGGTTGGGGCATGGGCAATGCCGGCGGCGCCGCCCTCCACCGCATGTCCGACGACACCGGCGGCCACGTCTACAAGGTGGACCGCAAGAACACCCTCGAGGTCGTCTTCAAGGAGTTGCAGGAGGAAATGCGCAGCCAGTACTCCATTGGCTACACTCCCCTCAACGACGCCAAGGACGGCTCCTACCGCAAGCTCGACATCAAGCTCGCCAACAAAGATCTCAAGGCCCAGGCCCGCAAAGGCTACTACGCCGTCAAGCCGGATTCCCGGTAGCGCGCCTGTGGTCTAGGCGACGCCGCCCGCCCCGTAGTCGGCTTCACCTGTGTCGGCCATATAATCGCGAGTTTCTCTTGATTTTCTCTTTTTATTCGCCCACAATGGAAAAGAGGTCCATCATGGCGCTCACCAAACGGCAAAAGCAGGTGCTGGATTTTATCGCCGGCTTCCTCAATGAGAACGGCTACTGCCCTAGCTATGAAGAAATTGCCCGCGGATTGGACCTGGCCTCACTCGCCACGGTCCACAAGCACATCTCGGTTCTTGAGACGAAGAGTTACTTGAAGCGCGGGTTCAACCAAAGCCGCTCGCTCGAGTTGACGCCGAAATACCTGCAGGAGTACCAGCGCATGCGGCCGGCGGCCATGGAAATCCCGCTCTTGGGGCGCATCGCGGCCGGCGCACCGGTAGAGGCTGTCGAGCAACGGGAGACCTTGAGTTTCGCCGACTATACAGGTAACGCGGACACCTTTGCGCTCGAAGTGCGCGGCAATTCCATGATTGACGATCACATCTGCGATGGCGATCGCATTCTGCTGGAGCACGTCACCGAAGCCAGGGATGGCGATATTGTGGTGGCGCTGGTGGCTGGCAGCGAAACTACGCTGAAGCGCTTCTACCGTGAAGCCGGCGGCATGGTACGACTGCAGCCGGCCAACTCGACGCTCAAACCGATTGTAATGCCTGCCAGCGACGTGCAGATTCAGGGCCGCCTGCTGGCGGTGCTGCGCAAGTACAAATAACCACGGGCTCCGCCCTTGACATCCCTTCGGGATATAGGAACCAGGAGTCGAGGAAGCCGGAATTCGCTGCGCGCAGGGTTATTCTGACTTCTTAACTTCTAACTCCTCGACATGCGAGGTTAGGCAGCGGCGACTTGGGTGAGCAGTTCCTGTTCGGCGCGCAACCAATCTTCCTCGGGAGAACCACCCTGATAGCCGCGAGCTTCCCAGTAGGAATATGCCAGATGAGCAATCTGTTCGGCAGCCGGAGCGGCGGTTTCGGGAGCCACTGCCGCGGCGGTCTCCGCCGACGAACGGCGCGGACGCCGGAGGGTTGCGGTTTTGTGGCGGACCGGCGCTGCGGCCGACACCACGATTTCTTTTTCCGAGACACGCTTTCTAGCCATATTAGATTTGATAACTCCCGTGTGGATTAGTTGTTTTTATTGTATCCCAATTGTGTGTTAACGTCCCATCAAAAGTTTCTATCAATTGGATTACGGGGCCCTTTTCAGACGCCCTTGTCTGGGTGGCGTATACTAGGGTCTAGATTGCGGAGAATCGCAATTCCCGGAATTCTGCTTGCGTTCCTGGCGCAGGCAGCCTCCGCGCCACCGAAAGTCATCGCGGTGGACGTGGACGGGGTAGTGCACCCCATCACCGCCGAAATCGTCGCCGGCGCGATTGCGCAAGCCCGCGCGGAGAACGCTTCCCTGGTCCTGGTGCGTCTCAACACACCCGGCGGCCTGATGGACGCCACGCGGGAAACCATCGAGGAGATGCTGGCTTCGCCGGTTCCGGTGGTCACGTACGTGGCGCCCAGCGGCGGCCGCGCGGCCTCCGCCGGATTCTTTCTGCTGGAAGCCGGCGAGGTTGCCGCCATGGCGCCCGGCACCAATACCGGGGCCGCGCACCCGGTGGCCCTGACCGGCGAGATGGATGCGGTGATGTCGCAGAAGGTGGAAAACGACGCGGCCGCTTACATCCGCAGTATTTCCGCCAAGCGCGGCCGGAATAGCGAACTGGCCGAAACCACCGTGCGGCAAAGCAAGTCGTATACCGAACGCGAAGCGCTCGAGCAGCACCTGGTGGATTTGATTGCGGCCAACCAGGACCAACTGCTGGCGGCGCTGGACGGCCGCATGGTCACGCGCTTCGATGGCCGCGTGCAGACGCTGCACACGGCCGGCGCCATCGTGGAGGTCTACCAGGAGTCGCTCCGCCAAAAGATCGTCAGCTCCATCGCGGACCCCAATATTGCGCTGGTGCTGCTGGTGATTGGCGCGCTCGGGATCTATATCGAGTTCCACTCCCCGGGGCTCATCGCGCCGGGCGTGGTGGGAGCGATCCTCGTGCTGCTGGGTCTTTCCGCCATCTCCGTGCTTCCCATTAACTGGCTGGGCGCGGCGCTGCTGCTGCTGGCGTTCACGTTGTTCGTGCTGGAGGCGAAGTTCGCGGCACATGGAATTCTGGCGGTAGGAGGCGCGGTGTCCATGGTGCTGGGAGCCGTGATGCTGGTGGATAGCCCGATACCCGAAATGCGCGTTCATTGGGGAACGGCCATTGCGCTGGCGCTGCCCTTCGCGGCCATCACTACGATGCTGCTTTCGCTGGTCCTGCGCGCGCGGCGCGGCAAGGTGGAGACGGGGAGCGAGGGCATGATCGGGCAAACCGGCTCGGCCATCACCGAGCTGGCGCCGGAAGGCAAGGTTTTCGTGCACGGCGAGTATTGGGATGCGGTCTCGCTTCGCCCGGCGGCCGCGGGCGCCCGCATTCGCGTCACGGCCATCGATAGACTGAAACTCACGGTAGAGCCGGTTCCGGATCAAACAGGAGGCTGAAATGAACATCGATGTCACGAGTTTCACCACTATCGTTGTGGTGATCGTCGTACTGTACCTGATCAGTTCCATCAAGATTCTGCGGGAATACGAACGCGGCGTCATTTTCCGGTTCGGCCGCCTGCTGCCCCAGCCCAAGGGACCGGGCATCATCCTGGTGTTCGCGCCCGTCGACCGGATCGTGCGGGTTTCGCTGCGCATCGATACCTTGGAGGTGCCCGCGCAGGACGTGATCACGCGCGATAACGTGACCGTGAAGGTGAATGCGGTGATTTATTTCCGGGTGGTGGAGCCGCGCCTGGCGGTGGTGGAGGTTTCGAATTTCCTCTATGCCACCTCGCAACTGGCGCAGACCACGCTGCGCAGCGTGCTCGGCGAAGTGGAGCTGGACGAACTGCTGAGCCAGCGCGAAAAGCTGAACATCCGGCTGCAGGCGATTCTCGACCAGCACACCTCGCCGTGGGGCGTCAAGGTGACCATGGGGGACGTGAAGCAGGTGGATCTGGCCGAGTCGATGATCCGCGCCATCGCGCGGCAAGCCGAGGCGGAACGCGAGCGGCGCGCCAAGATCATCCACGCCGAAGGAGAGTACTCGGCTTCGACCAAGCTGGCCATGGCGGCGGAGGTGATCCAAAAACAGCCGGCGGCCATCCAGTTGCGGTATCTCCAGACCTTAGTCGAAATTGGGACCGAGAAGAATACGATTATCGTTTTCCCCTTGCCGCTGGATATACTTGCTTCTTTCAAGGGAGTCCTGGACCAATTTAGCGGCGCCAACAAGCCGGGCCCCAGTCAGTCCTAAAACATGCGCAACAAGGAAACCGGCGAATTCGAACTGGTGGTGGGCGACCGGCAACTGCTCAGCGGATTCTTTATCGGAGTCCTGCTGCTGGCCGTGGTGTTTGCCATGGGCTACGTGCTGGGGCAGAATTCTCCCCGATCCCCCAAGCTGGCGACGGAGCCGGTCGCGACCAATACCGGCGCTCCCAACCGCCCGCAGCCGGCATCTCCGCCCGAGCCCAAACCCGACACAACGGCGGTGGCCACTCCACCAGGCGACGCCCAGGCCGGAGCCAATACCGCGGCCGATACGCCGCCGCAGCCGACCACGCAACCGGCGCGCGACCCGTCCGCGCCCGCGGCCTCGCAGCCGGCCACCGTGCCGCCGGTCTCCGCTCCGGTTTCGGAGGCGGAATCCGATCCGCCCAATGCCTCGTACCTGCAAGTCACCGCGCAGGCTTCGCGGAGTTCCGCCGAAGCCGTGATGAAGACCCTGAGAGAGAGCGGTTTCCCCGCCGTTTTGCGCGCCGGTCCGAATAATCTCACGGCCGTCTGGGTAGGTCCCTTCACCGATCGGAAGCCGCTGGCCGAAGCCAAGGGCAAACTCGAGAAGGCCGGATTCAACCCCATCGTCAAGAAGCCGTGAACGATTCCCTGGTCCAACTCGGAGCCACTACCCGGCCCCGGCTCCCCGAGTGGGCGCGCAAGGGCCGCACGCATTTCGAATCGCTCAACCACCTGAAGCGAGGATTCCGCCGCTGGAACCTGCACACGGTCTGCGAATCGGCGCGCTGCCCGAATATCCACGAGTGTTTCCATCGCGGCGCCGCCACCTTCATGATTCTGGGCGACCGCTGCACCCGCGGATGCGCTTTCTGCTCGGTCCCCAAGTTCAATCCGGCGCGCACCGAACTGCCGCTGGACCCGGCCGAGCCGGCCAACGTGGCCCGCATGGCCGCCGAAATGGGCCTTCGCTACGTGGTGATCACCAGCGTCAACCGCGACGATCTGGAGGATGGCGGATCGCGCCATTTTGCCGAGACCGTACGCGAGGTGCGCCGCGCGCTGCCGGCTGCCCGCGTGGAAGTGCTCACGCCGGATTTCTGCGGCTCGCTCGAAGCCGTCGGGCGCGTGCTCGACGCCCGGCCGCACGTTTTCAATCACAACCTGGAGACCGTGCCGCGGCTCTACGCGCGCGTGCGCCCGCAGGCCGATTACCGGCAGTCGCTCGCGGTCCTGGCCTTCGCGCACCGCCATGCGGGCGGCGCGCTCACGAAATCCGGTTTCATGGTGGGGTTGGGCGAAACCGAAGAAGAAGTGCGGGCGCTGCTCCGCGATCTGCACTCGACCGGCGCCGACGTCGCCACCATCGGCCAGTATCTCCAGCCCACGCGGCGCAACCTGCCGGTGGCCGCTTTTATCCAACCGCGCGTGTTCCAGGAATACCGCGATTACGGCCTGTCGCTCGGTTTCAAGATGGTCTTCAGCGGGCCGCTGGTCCGCAGTTCCTATATGGCCGATGAGGTCAACGCCGGCGCTTTGCGCGAAGCTGCCAGACGGAGCTTGTGCTGAACCTCCTGCTCTCGCTCCTTTCGGCGGGGCTGCTCGTGGTGTGTTTCCCGCGGTTCGACTTCGCGTGGCTGGCTCCCTTCGCGCTCGCCCCCATGTTGGTTGCGCTGGCACGCGAGCGCCGGCCCCTGCGCCGTTTCCTGCTGGGCTGGAGCGCCGGCGTGGTCTTTTGGTTCGGCGTCTGTTACTGGATCCAGTTTGTGCTGTCATTCCACGGCGGCATGGGCGACCTGGTGGGCTGGTTGGTGTTTCTGCTTTTTTGTGCCGCCAAGGCGCTGCACATGGGGGTCTTCGCGTTGCTGGCGGGAATCATCATGCGGCGCTGGTGGGCCATTCCCGGAGTCGCCGCCCTGTGGGTTGCGGTGGAAGTGACGCACGGCCCGCTGGGCTTCGCGTGGCTGGCGCTCGGCAACGCGGGCATCGACATGAGTTTCCCCATGCGCCTGGCGCCCTACACCGGTGTCTATGGGATCTCCTTCGTATTTGCGATGCTGGCCGTGGCACTGGCGCTGGCCGCGCTGCGCCGCCCGCGCGTCGAACTGCTGTGGCTGGCTCCGCTGGCCGCGCTGCTGTTGCTGCCGCCCCTGCCACCCGCCGAGCCGGGCCATGACACGGCGCTGCTGGTGCAGCCCAACATCTCCGAAACCGAACAGTGGACCTTCGAATCGCTCGAGCGCACGGAGCGGCGCATGGCGGCCCTCACGCTGGAAAGCGCCCTGGCCCACCCCCAGCAGCCGCCGTCCATCCTGATCTGGCCGGAGGCGCCCGCGCCCTTCTATTACGCCGAAGACGTGCGCCTGCGCAACTACATCGACACTGTGACGCGCACGGCCCAGGCGTACCTGCTGACCGGCGAGGTGAGCCACACTCCGCAGGGGTCTCCGCTCAATTCCGCCGTTCTGGTTTCGCCCGCCGGCACGCTGGTAAGCCGCTACGATAAGGTGAACCTGGTGCCCTTCGGCGAGTTTGTTCCGTGGCCCTTCGGCTGGCTGACCAGCAAGATCTCGACCGAAGCCGGCGATTTCGCCGCCGGCAAGCGCGTGGTGGTCTCGCCCGTGGACGCGCACAAGATCGGGGTTTTCATCTGCTACGAATCGGTGTTCCCGAACTTCGTGCGGAAATTCGCCGGCGACGGCGCCCAGGTGCTCGTCAACATTTCGAACGACGGCTGGTTCGGGCGCAGTGCCGCGCGGCGCCAGCACCTCAGCCTGGTGCGGATGCGGGCCGCCGAAAACCGGCGCTGGATTCTGCGCTCGACCAACGACGGCATCAGCGCCACGGTTGACCCCGCCGGCCGCGTGCGCGGGTCGCTGCCGGCCTATGTGGAAGCCACGTCCTACACCGGCTTCAGCTACATCATGGAGAAGACCGTCTACACCCGTTTCGGCGACTGGTTCGCCCTGCTGTCGGCGACCATCGCGATTCTGTGCCTGGTGGCGGACCGGGTGGCGTAGGGAGGAGTGCGTGCGGCGTAAGCAGCCAGGAACTCCTGGGGTACGTCCCCCGGTTTCCCCGCCAGCGTGAGAAATGCGTCCGCCGGGCTTCTTTACCGGCGCTCGCCTTGGGCTTTCCCGGCGAGCAGCCGTGACACTTCCGCCCGCAACGGCCCGGTGCAACGCTCGTAGATCATTTTGTAAGCCCGGCAGAAATAGTCCAGGTCTTCAAACTGGCCCCGCGGCCCATGGCGAAGTTTCGGGCAGCCGCCGTGACAAATCGACTGAAACTGGCACACCTGGCATTCCGCGTGGGCGATGGTTTTCTTCGCCGCAAAGCTGTAGCGCCGTGCGCGGCGCGCGATCTCGCTCCAGGAATCGACCGTGATGTTGCCCAGTTTCCATCCGCTTTCCACGAAAAAGTCGCACGGGAAAACGTCCCCGTTGTACTCCACCACCACGTAGCTGTCGCAGGTTTCGAGCAGCTCGCAGCAGCCCGGCCTCTGTCCCGCCAGCGCTTCGGCAACGTTGTCGAAAAACCGGACTCGGACCTTGCGCCGCTCCGGCCACCAGGCGTCGAACAGCTCCAGCAGGAATCGCCCGTACTGTTCCGCGGTGATGGTGAACGGCAGCGGGTTGCCCGCGGCGTCGAACTCGGCCAGCGGGATGAATTGCAGGTGGCCGGCCCCCAGGCTCCGGAAGAAGCGGTAGAGATCCCGCGCGAGGCTCACGTTGGCCTGGCTCACCACGCAGAGGACGTTGAATTCGACTCGCTCTTTTCCGAGCAGTTCGACGCTCTCGACCACCCGCTTCCAGGTGCCGTGGCCGGCCTTGTTCTTGCGGTACCCGTCATGCACGTCCTCGGGTCCGTCCAGCGAGACGCCCAACAGCCATTGGTATTGGCGGAACAACTGGCACCAGGCGCGGTCCAGGACCATGGCGTTGGTCTGCAAACAGTTGGACACGGACTGCCCGTTACGCCCAAAACGTTGTTGCAGCTCGACCACCTTTTCGAAGAACGGCAAACCAGCCAGCGTCGGTTCGCCGCCCTGAAACGCGAACGTGCTCTGCGGATAAGAATAGAAAAGGTAGGTATCCACCAGGCGCTCCAGCGTCTCCTCCGGCATGCGCCGCGACGGCATGGCCTGGTAAGGGTCGGCTTGGCGGTCCAGGTAAAAGCAGTACTCGCAGTCCAGGTTGCAGACGGCCGAGGCCGGCTTGATCAGCAGCGAACTGATGCGCGGTGCCTGTCCGTTGGTGGTCGCGAAACTCTCCTGATACAGCGGGAATGCCGCGTTACCCATAGCCAGAGTCTACCATCGGCGGGGAATCGCCCCGGCCATTTGCGGACGTATGATCGCGCGGGCTTCTGTTATCGTGAATAGCAGATTGTTATCCGACGCACAGTGCCCCGGTTCATTTTCGCGGCGCCGCTTCCTTTGGTCCGTGGGCGCCGGCGCGGCGATCGAGGGCCGCGCTCAAACACGCGGCAGCCGGCCCAATATCCTTTTATTGATGACCGATCAGCACCGCGCCGACTGCATCGGCGCGGCCGGCAACAACGTCATCCACACCCCCAACCTGAACCGTCTCGCCTCCGGCGGCGTCCTCTTCGGGCATGCATATTCCTCCACTCCTACCTGCACGCCCGCGCGCGCCGGCCTCCTCACCGGGCAGTCTCCCTGGTCACACGGGATGCTCGGATACGGTCGGGTTGCCGAACACTATCCGGTCGAAATGCCCCGCCTGCTGCGCGACGCCGGGTATTACACCACCGGCATCGGCAAGATGCACTGGAGCCCGCAGCGCGCGCTGC
>JBEKYE010000126.1:0-11313 GCA_049511275.1 Bryobacteraceae bacterium | reverse complement strand
TGCTGAGCCAGGCGAAGACCGATCGCGCGGCTATCTTCACCACGTCCGGCCAGAACCAGGTTGAATTCACCGACGATATCGACAAACTGCAGGCGGCTCTCCAGCTTCTCCGCAACCGGTCCATCACCGGCACCGGCGGCATGGCGACGTGTCCAGAGATCAGCTATTACATGGCGGACATGATCATCAACAAGAACGACCCTACCGCCACCGACTATGCCAACCAGGAGACGTGGGCCTGCTTCGACTTTCCGAACAACGCCGCAGGAAGGGCGGTGGCGGCGGCCCAGGCGCTGTCGGTTGCCCGGCAGGTGCTCAGCGCGGGAGAGCACGATACACACCTCAGCCTAAGGGTCCTGAAAGACGTGGTCCGCCGCATGGGCGCGATGCCGGGCCAGCGCATCGTCGTCCTGATTTCCCCGGGGTTCTTTTCGGCGGAAGAGTTTCAGCAGGAAAAAAGCGACATCTTGGACTCCGCCATCCGGGCGAGCGTGATCGTCAACAGCCTGGATGCCCGGGGCTTGTGGAACGATCCGCGGCTCGACGCGAGCCGGCCGAGCGGCGCCGCGAACCAAGGCTTCCTGATGTTGAAGCAGGATTACGACCGCTTGAGCGCGCAGGGACAAGGCGACGTCTTGGGTGAAATCGCTTACGGCACGGGAGGATCTCTCTATGCAAACAACAACGATCTGACCGAGGGCGTACGCCAGTTGGCGAACACGCCGGAGGCCCACTACGTGCTGGGCTTCGGGCCGCAGAATCTGAAGCTCGACGGCAGTTTTCATACCTTGAAAGTGGTGGTGAAAACTGTGCCGCCCATCAGTGTGAACCTTCAGGCCCGCAGGAGGTATTACGCCCCCAAGAAGGCGTCCGACCCAGAAGAGACGGCCAGAGGAGAGATGGAAGAGGCTCTGTTTTCCATCGACGAACTCAGAGATTTACCGGTGGAACTGCACACCCAGTTTTTCAAGGCCAACGACAAGGAAGCTACCATCGCGGTAGTCTGCCGCCTGGATGCGAGGCAGCTCCAATTCAAGAAAGCCGATGGCCGGAACAATAACATCCTGACTATCCTGGCCGGGTTATTCGACCACAATGGAAACTTCATTTCGGCGATTGAAAAGACCGTGGACATCAAGATGAAAGACGAGACGATGGCCAAACTGATGAATACCGGTACGCTGATGTTTCGGACGAACTTCCCGGTGGCGCCGGGAAGTTACATGCTCCGGCTGGTAGTGAGAGACAGCGAAGGGCATCAGATGTCGGCGCTGAACGGCTCCGTCGCAATCCAGTGACCGGCGGGCGCCGGTACCGATGCCTCCGAAACGCCAAGCTGGGCTGCCACGTCCTCAACCGTGAGTAGCCTACTTCCCAGCGCTGGACTCGCGGCGGCGTCCAAATATAATCCATTCGGATGCAAAAACATTGGGGATTTTGGCCTTCTTGCATATGTATCCGATCTTACGAGATGCCGCAAAGATTCGCGGTACCATGGCGAAGTGTCCGGTTCCCCCCACGATCGCCTCGCCACCCTCAGCGCAGCACTGCTGCATCTCCATAAGTCGCTGCTCGACGCCGAACGCGCCGCTTACGAACGCGACGTCGCCCGTATCACCTCCGCCGGCCAATATCTGCAGCTTGTGCTCGGCGACCCGTGGTTCGCCTGGCTGCGCGAGATCTCCCAATTCATCGTGCTGGTGGACGAAGCCCGCGACGCCGACGATGTCCCCCTCACCACGGCGGACGCGGATCGCCTGATCGGGGAGGCCCGGGCATTGCTCTCGCCCTCCGAAGACGGCGGCGGCTTCCACCGCCGATACTACGAAGCCATGCAGCGCGATCCGGCTGCCGTCCTGGCCCACGGCACCATGATGAGGGCGCTCGGTCAGCTCGAAGCCTGAGTGCGCGGCCGCGCCGCGAGACCCAACAGCCAGAATAGCGCCAGCCCCAAGACCGCTGCCGGCAGCAGGTAAACCGGCCACGGACCCAGGACGTCGAGTGGCGACGCATTCGCCGGTTTGCGGCACAGATACATGAAATTGGTGCCGCACACCGCGTTTACCGCGCCAACCGCCGCCGCATAGCCCAGCAGCATTCCGTAAGCCCGCCACATGGCGCCCGCACGCAGTCCGGCTTCCCCGCCGAACACCAGCACGGCCGCTCCCGCCACAATCCCGCCGTGCACCGCAAAAAAGTAGAGGGCCGGGTACGACGGCCACGGAGTCCACAAATCCGGTGTCAGCAGCGCCATGGCCGACCCGGCCACGCCGGCGAAATACGCGAATTCCACGAACGGGGCATACAACGTCAGGCACCCCAGCACCGTCGCCCACAAGGTGACGTCGCACAATTGCAGCGGCAGATTGCGCAGATGGATGCCTTCATGCCCGTAGCGGAATCCCCACCAGACCATCTCGTTCAGCGCCAGGCCCCAACCCAGCGCCAGCCGGATGGGGCGTCTGGCCGGCGGCCGCGCGCGGCATAGTTTCACCAGCGCCAGCGCCGCTATGGCGATTCCCGCCAGCAGCGCCAGGTGCACAGGCCCGAATAATCTCACAGGCACGATTCTAGCGCGCGATAATGCTTGTGAATGCCACTCGAACTGGCCGCGGCGGTAGCCTTGGCCCTCTGGCTCTACCTGATCTTTTTCCGCGGCGCATTCTGGCGGGAATTCCTGAACCGCTCCACCCCAATGGAAGGCGAGCCGGAGCCCGCGCCGCGCATCGTGGCAGTTATCCCGGCGCGCAACGAGGCCGCAACCATCGGCCGCACCGTCGCCTCGCTCGCGGCGCAAGACTATCCCGGAGTTTTCCACATCATGGTGGTCGACGATGACAGCAGCGATGGCACCGCCGCCGCCGCGCGGGCCGCCGCCACTCCCGATGTGCTCACGGTGGTGCACGCCGCCCCGCTCGCCTCCGGCTGGACCGGCAAGCTCTGGGCGATCTCAGAAGGCGTGCGACGCTCTACCCGTTTTCATCCCGACTACCTGCTGCTCACCGATGCCGATATCGTCCATCCGTCCGGCGCCCTGGAGGACCTGGCGGCGCGCGCCGCGGCCGGCCCCTACGACCTGGTCTCTTTCATGGCCAAGCTGCGGTGTCACTCTCCCGCCGAGCGCGCCCTGGTGCCGGCTTTCGTTTTTTTCTTTTTCCTGCTTTATCCACCCGCGTGGATTCGCAACCCGCGCCGCGCCACCGCCGGGGCCGCCGGCGGCTGCATGCTGGTTCGCCAGGCGGCACTCGACAAGATCGGCGGCATCGAACCCATCCGCGGCTCGCTCATCGACGATTGCGCACTGGCTCGCGCCATCAAGCGCAGCGGCGGCCGCATCTGGCTCGGACTAAGCCCCGCCACCATCAGCATCCGGTCCTACGGCACGTTCGGCGCAATCGGCCGCACGATCTCCCGTACCGCATTCACGCAACTCCGCCATTCCCCGCTACTGCTGTTCGCCACCGTGACCGGCCTCACGATCACCTATCTTCTGCCGCCGGCTATCGCCGTGGCCGCACCGCAGCCTGCCGCCGGAATGGCCGCTACCGCATGGCTGCTGATGTCCATCTCGTACTTCCCCGCCCTGCGTTACTACAACCGTGGCTGGTTCGCCGCGCCGCTGCTGCCCCTGGCGGCACTGTTTTATCTCGGCGCTACCATCCATTCCGCCATTTCGTACTGGCTCGGCTCCGGCGGAAGCTGGAAAGGCCGGATCCAGGATAGACCCTTCAGGCAGAGCCGCGACCGTTAGGGAGCGTTGCGGCAAGCGCTCCCTAACGGTCGCGGCTCCGATTGGGGGCCTGACCAGCCGCTTGCAAACTTTGCCACCCCCGGTTACGTCTAACCCCTGTGCGGCGTCTCATGTGTAACTGGAGATCGAATATGCGCCGTCTAGCCGTGCTCCTGGCGATTCCGTTGGGGCTTATTGCGCAGATTCCCCGGGTTGGAACCGGGCAGGCAGGCCGCCCCGCGCCCCCGCCATCGCCGCCGCAGGATCTCTGCACCATCGAAGGCCAGGTCTTTGACGCCTCCACCGGCCAGCCTCTGCGCAAAGCCACCATCTCCATAAACGGCGTTCATTCCTATGGCGCCACCACCGATGCCGCCGGCAGGTTCTCGGTCTCCGGCATCGAGCCCGGCCAATACCGCCTCAACGCCTCGCACACCGGCTTCCTCAGTTTGCAATTCAACGCCCGGCGGCCCGACGGCCCCGGCACACAGCTCGAGCTCGGCCGCGGCCAGAAGATGACCGGCGTGGACTTCCGCCTTACGCCTCACGGCGTCATCGCCGGCCGCATGCTCGACGAAGACGGCGATCCGCTGCAGAGCGTTCAGATCATGCTCCTGCGCACGACCTACAACCGCGGCCGCAAACAGCTCCAGCAATCCAATGGCGGCAATAGCAACGACCTCGGGGAGTACCGGATCTCCGGGGTTCAACCTGGCAAGTATTACCTCTGCGCCATCTACCGCGGCCGGCCCGGCGGCATGATCATGATGGATGGAGGCTTTAGCGTTGCCGACGGCCCGGCGCAGCAGCAGGAAGATTACGCACCCACTTTCTATCCCGGTGTCACCGACATCGCCGCCGCCGTGCCCATGGACATGAAACCCGGCCAACAGCTCCAGGGCATCAACCTCAAGCTCGCCAAAATCCACACGGTAAGCGTCAAGGGCACGGTGATGAACGCTACGGCCGTTCCGGCAGTGACGGAACAGTTGCCCGGAATCAACAGTCCGCGTATGAATGTATCCGTTCAACTTGAACCGCGTAACTCCATGACTTCATTAGTTATGAATCAAGGTTCCGCCGTGCGCCAGAATGGTACCTTCGAATTCCCCAGCGTCGCGCCGGGCTCCTACAATCTCGTCGCCATCACCAACAACGGCAGTCTCCGTCACTTCGCGATGCTGCCCATCGACGTCGGCAACGCCAATGTCGAGGGCCTCGGCCTGACCATCAACCCTGGCGTCACCGTTTCCGGCCACATCCGCGTGGATGGCGAAACCGCCGACCCAATTCCCAGCTTCCAGGTCCGGCTCAGCCCCTGGACGCCGGGCTTCAACGCCGGCCCGCCGCAGCCTGCCAAGGCCGACGCGTCCAACAATTTCAGCTTCGACGACGTCAACCCCGAGCACTTCGAGGTTAACGTCTCACCGTTGCCCGGCACCTTCTACCTCAAGTCCATTCGCGCCGGCGACACCGATGTGTTGGCCAACGGCCTGGACCTCACCAGCGGCGGCGGCGCGTCGCTCGACGTCGTCATCGGCGTCAACGCTCCGCAGATTACCGGCACCGTTCAGAACCCCACTACCCAACAACCCGCCATCGCCGTCACCGTCGTGCTCATCCCGCAGGAAAAAGAACGCCGTGGAGTCAGCCTGTTCTACCGCACCGCCTCAACCGACCAGAACGGCAATTTCACCATCAGCCGCGTGAATCCGGGCGAGTACAAAGTCTACGCCTGGGACGAGGTTGAAAACGGCGCCTGGTTCGATCCCGATTTCCTCAAGCCAGTCGAGAGCACGGGCTCACCCGTCTCCGTGCGCGAAGGCTCTCCGGTCACCATTCAAGTCGCCACGATTCCAGCCGGTTCCGGAAATTGAGGGGGATAGGGGATCGGCTTGTGGCGTCCGCCAAGCGGCGTTTCAGCAACGCAGGACGGGCCACGAAAGACGATGGCCTGTCCCACGCAAAGGCCCGCCGGTTCAAAAATGTTAGACTCAGTTTTCGTTAACTCCCATGCTGGAAACCTTCCGCCAACTCTACGGCTCCGCCGAAGGCGCCCGAATCTACCGGGCCCCCGGCCGCGTCAACCTGATCGGTGAGCATACCGATTACACCCTGGGCTTTGTCCTGCCGGTGGCCCTCGATCTGGCCACTCACGTGGCCGCCGCTCCGTCTCCCGACGGCATGCTGCGCATCTACTCGCAACAGCGCCGCGAGCTGCGCGAGTTCACCGCCGCCGGAATCGCGCAGAGCCAACCGTCCCACCATTGGACCGATTACCCGATCGGCGTCGCCGTCGAGCTGGCTCGCGCCGGATTCCCCATCGCGCCCGCCAACCTGCTGATCTGCAGCAGCGTGCCGGAGGGCTCCGGGCTCAGCTCTTCGGCCGCGCTGGAAGTCGCCTCGGCGCTGGCCTTTTTGAGCGGCCGCGCCATCGATCCGCTCGAGCTGGCCCGCCTCTGCCAGCGCGCCGAGCGCAATTTCGTAGGCATGCCGTGCGGCATCATGGATCAGTACATCTCCATCTTCGGCCGCCGCAACTGCGCCGTCGAAATCGATTGCCGCAGCCTTGGCCACCGCTTCGTCCCGCTCCCCGAAAACGTCACGTTCATGGCCGCCAACAGCATGGTCAAGCACGCTCTGGCCGGCTCGGCCTACAAGCACCGCGTGGCCGAATGCGCCGCCGCCGCCGAATCGCTCGGGCAGCCCCTCCGCGATCTTTCGCCCGCCCAGTTCGAATCGCGGGCCCACGACCTTTCCTCCGTGGTCGCGCGCCGCGCCCGCCACGTGGTTACCGAAAACGCGCGCGTCGCCGATTTCGTCGATTGCAGCATCCGCGGCGACCTTGCCCGCATGGGCCGCCTCATGGTGGAATCCCACCGCAGCCTGCAGAACGACTACGAGGTGAGCTGCCCGGAGCTCGATTTCCTGGTCGACACCGCGCTTTCCATCGATGGCGTCTACGGTTCCCGCATGACTGGCGGCGGCTTCGGCGGCTGCACCGTCACCATGCTCCGTTCCGACGCTTTGCCGCACTTTCAGCAGCAGATTGTGAGCGCCTACGAGTCCCGCTTCCAGGTGACCCCACAGCTCTACCCCTGCCATCCATCCGCCGGCGCGGGCGAAGAAGCGGCCGACGGCTAGCGCCCATGCCGCGCTGGCTCAACTTCGCCAATTCCCTCACCGTCCTGCGCCTGCTGCTGGTCCCATTCATCCTCCACGCCATCCTGACTGGCCAGTACCGGCTGGCCCTGGCGCTATTCCTCCTGGCAGCCTTCACCGATATCGCCGATGGCGCCGCCGCCCGCCGCTGGGGACAGGCTAGCCCTGCCGGCGCTTACCTGGACCCCATCGCCGACAAGTGCCTGCTGAGCGGCGTCTACCTGGCTTTGGCCGCCGCCCGCCTGGTTCCCTGGTGGTTCGTGGCGCTGGTTCTGGGCCGAGATCTCTACATCCTGGCCGGAGCATCGCTTGTCATGCGATTTACCACGGCCCGCGCCTTCCCGCCCAGCATTTGGGGCAAAGCCTCCACTTTTGTTCAGATTTCGACCGCCGTGGTCTGGATGACGCGGGAGGCCGCCCCCACGCCCTGGCTCCGTTCCCTGGCCTCCGCCATGCTCTGGCCCGCCGCCGCCATCACCCTCTGGAGCGGGCTTCATTACACCTGGACGGGCTTCCTTATCCTCCGGAAGCATTGACGGGCTGGGTCCGTGGGAGTAGTCTAAAATTACAGGGTTGTCCATGACTCGCTATCGGCCAGCGCGACACTATCTTTGGTCCGGCGTCACCGCCGGGGTGTTGGCGGCCGCCTGCGCGGGCTTCGCATTTCACATCAGGTTCACTCTGGCTTACGTCCCAGCCGGACTCTGCGCGCTGGTCGCCGTGCTGTTCCTCGGGGCCGCTTCCCGGCCGGCCGTCGAAATCCACGAAAGCTATCTTTCCATCGGCAAACGCATCATCCCCTGGATGGATATCCGCCGGATCGACCGCACGGGCTGGAACGCTCCGCTGATTGTGCGCATCACCCTGTTTGACGATTCGCGCCTTCGTCTTGTTTATCCCGGCGATCTGGATTCCTGCAACAGCCTGCTCCGCAACCTGCGGCGCCTGTCGCGCGACGCCCTCATCGATGGCATCCCTTACCGCCAGTATTGGGGCGAGGTTCTCACCGGCGGCGCGGAACGGAAGACCCAGTCGCCCAACCGCTACCGCATTCTCCGCCCCGAAGACGAGGCTGAGGTGGAGCGCCTCTACCAGCGGCTCAAAACGGTCGGCAACCTGGACCAGAAGAGCTCCGCGGACGAATAGTCCGTGGCGCTGCGCTCATTCCGCGTCCGCTTCCTGCTCGGCTTCTTATTTTTTCTCGCCGTACTTTTTGTGACGCGCGGCCTCTGGCTGCCGGTCTTCGGCTACGCACTCATCCACGACGACGGACCCGCCAAAGCCGATCTTGCCGTGGTCCCCGCCGGCGATTTTTATGGCCATCGCATTCTCAAAGCCGCCGAGCTGGTCAAACAAGGCTACGTGCCGGCCGTCCTGGTGAGCGGTCCGGCCGGCATATACGGCCAGTACGAATCCGATCTCGCCATCCCGTTCGCGGTCCGCCACGGCTATCCCGCCGGGTGGTTCATTCCCTTCCCCAACTCCTCACTCTCCACGCGCGAGGAAGCCATCGACATCCTCGCCGAACTGCGCCGCCGCAATGTCCACAGCTTTCTGCTGGTCACCAGCTCCTACCACACGGCCCGCGCCGGCCGCACCTATCGTTCGCTCGCCAGCGAGTCTGCCGGAGGCATCGCGTTCCGCACCGTCGCGGCGCCCGCCGAGTTCTTTCTCCCGGGTTCCTGGTGGCGCGTCCGCGAGGGCCGCAAAATCGTGTTCACGGAGTGGAACAAAACAGTGGCCGCCGCCCTGGGCCTCTGACTCATCCCAGTCCGGCCAGCTCCTGCAGGCGCAGCCTTCCGGTATAAATCGCCATCCCCAATGCGGCGTTCACTCCCATCTCCGCGAGCGCCCGCACTTCCTCCATGGTCGTGATGCCGCCGGCCGCCGTCAGTTCCAGATCCGTGGATGCGCGCAGACGCCGGAACCACTCCAGGTCCGTGCCCTGCATCATCCCCTCCTTATCCACGTACGTGCACAGGAACCCCGAACAATACGGCGCGAGCGCGCCCAGCACCTCTTCGGCCGCCAGTTCCGTCGATTCGCGCCAGCCCCTCACCACGATCCGCCCGCCCTTGGAATCGAGCGCCACTACCACCCTTTCCCGTCCCACTCCATCCCGCAGCGCGTGCAGGAACCCGGCGTTTACGCCGGTGGTCGCAAACGCCGCCGTCCCCACAATCACGCGATGCGCTCCCTGTTCCACGAGAGCCCGTGCCCGTTCCACTGTGCGCACGCCGCCGCCCACGCGCGCTGTCGCACCCGAGGCCACCTGGCGTATCAATTCGTCGTTCGACCCCCGGCCCATGGCCGCATCCAGGTCGATCGCCTGAATTTCCGGGAAGGCCGCGAACTTCCGCAGCATCTCCTCCACCGTGCCGCCTTCCAGCGCCTTCTCGCGCCCCTGCACCAGTTGCACTACCCTGCCGGCCATCAGGTCGATGCACGGAATGATCACGCCGCCACCCGCACCGCGATGCCGCGCTTGTCCAGCTCTTCCTTCAACTGGTTCACGGTATACGTCCCGTAATGGAAAATCGACGCCGCCAGCGCCGCATCCGCGCATCCTTCCGTCAGCACGCGCACGAAATGCTCCGGCTTCCCCGCCCCGCCGCTCGCGATCACCGGCAGGTGCGTGGCGCGCGACACGGCGGCGGTCAGCGCGCAATCGAATCCCTCCTGCACTCCATCCGTGTCCATGGAAGTCAACAGCACCTCGCCCGCGCCCAGCCGCTCGCCGAGCGCCGCCCAGGCCACGGCATCCATGCCTTCGTCGTCGCGCCCGCCCCGCGTAAACACGTGCCAGCCTCCTCCCGAGTGGCGCCGCGCGTCAATCGCCAGGACCACTGCCTGCGCCCCGAACTCCCCGGAGAGCTCCGTGATCAGCTCCGGCCTCCGCACCGCGGCCGTATTGACCGAAACTTTATCCGCGCCCGCCAGCAAGATCATTCGCGCGTCCTCGACCGAGCGGATGCCGCCGCCGACAGCCAGCGGGATGAAGACCTTCCGTGCCGTGCGCGCCACCACGTCGGCCATGATCGCGCGGGCATCGCTCGACGCCGTGATGTCCAGAAAGACCAGTTCGTCGGCCCCTTCCCGGTTGTACCGTTCCGCCAGTTCCACGGGGTCGCCCGCATCGCGCAGGTCGACGAACCGGGTGCCCTTCACCACCCGCCCGCCGGTCACATCCAGACAAGGAAGGATCCGCTTCGCTAACATCGATACCTCAAAGTGGAGTGGGACAGCCCATCTCTTTTTGTGGCCTGTCGTGCCTTGCAATGCACGCAGCCCGACAGACGACAGAAACCGATCGTCTGTCCCACTGCCAACCTACATCGTCACAAAGTTCCGGACCATCCCCAGCCCCACGTCGCCCGATTTCTCGGGGTGAAATTGCACTCCAAAAATATTCCCGCATTCCAGCGCCGCCGTATACCGAACCCCATACAGGCAAGTCGCCGCGGCGTGCTCCATTTCCGGCACATAGTAACTGTGCGCGAAGTAGACATACGGACCCGGGCCTGCGCCCGCCAGCAACCGCGACCCGCCGCGCGCATCCAGCCGGTTCCAGCCCATGTGCGGAACCCGGGCCCCGGCCGGAAACCGCACCACCCGGCCCGCGAATACGCCGAGGCCGCGCTCCTCCGGCGCATCTTCGCTTCCCTCGAACAGCGCCTGCATGCCCAGGCAGATTCCCAGGAATGGCACGCCCGCGGCGATCCGTTCCCGTAGCGTCTCCCGCACCGCCAGCGCGTCCAGCGACCGCACCATCTGTCCAAAATGGCCCACTCCAGGCAGTAGAATCTTCTCCGCGGCGCGCAGCCCTTCGGCATCGCGCACCAGCGTGTAGCGGCACCGCAACTTTTCGAGCGCATTCTCCACGCTCCGCAGGTTGCCCGCGCCGTAATCCAGCACCGCGATCACAGCAGCCCCTTGGTGGAGGGCAACTGCTCTTTCAGCCGCCGGTCTTTCGAGCAGGCATATCGCATGGCCCGCCCAAAGCACTTGAAAATGGCCTCGATCTTGTGGTGATTCGACCGCCCGTAGAGCACCTTGGCGTGCAGGTTCGCTCCCGCGTGATTTACGAAGCCGCCGAAGAAATCCTCCACCAGCTCGCTTTGCAAATCGCCCACCAGCCGCACTTTCACCTGGTCGTCATAAACCAGCGCCGCGCGGCCCCCCAGGTCCACCGCCACCACCGCCAGCGTCTCATCCATCGGCATCACAAAGTATCCCGCCCGGTTGATACCTTTGCGGTCACCCAGCGCCTGGGAGAATAATTGCCCGAGCACGATGCCGACGTCCTCCACGGTGTGGTGCTGATCCACGTCCAGGTCGCCCTCGGCGTCCAGAGCCAGGTCGAAACCGCCGTGCTTTGCAGCCAGTTCCAGCATATGATCCAGGAAGCGGATGCCCGTCGA
>JBEKYE010000125.1:0-11424 GCA_049511275.1 Bryobacteraceae bacterium | reverse complement strand
TGGTTCAGGCCGCCAATGAGAAGGTCTTCGAAACCGGGCTGGCCGGCAAGAGCCGCGGCGCGGCCATGGCCACTACCCTGGTGGCATGCGCTCTGCGGTTCGACCGCGTGGTGGTTTCGCACGTGGGCGATTCGCGATGCTACTCCATCCGGCACGGCCAGGCCACCGCGCTCACGCGCGACCATACCGTGGTCGGCGAGCAGGCGCGCCTGGGTTTGATCTCCGCCCGCGAGGCGGCCGAAGCCGAAACGCGGCACATTCTCACCCGCTCGCTCGGCAGCGGCATGTTCGTCGGCGTCGAGACCAGCGACCACCTGGTCTTGAGCGGCGATGTGCTCCTCTTGTGCTCCGACGGGCTGCACGGCGCAGTCCCGGCCGCCGATATGGCCGACATAGTGACTCGCAACACCGACCTGAACGCCGCGGCCCGCGAGCTGATTGACGCCGCCAACGAACGCGACGGCAACGACAACGTAAGCGTCCAACTGATCCGCATCAAGAGCGTCGAGCGCGTCGGAATGTACCGCGGGCGGCCCTACAAGCTGGCATAGCGGGCTTGGCCGCGGGACAATGGGAAAGTTTCCACCGGCGGCCATCTCAGCACGCCGCCAGAAGCTTCTCCTTCAGGCTCTCTTGCGCGTCCGGCGACAACTTGCGCCCCTGGTGCGCCACATAGAACACATCGATGGCGCGGCGGCCCTTGGTGTCGACCAGCACCACGTCGATATTGCACCCGTTGGACGAGAACACGGTCGCCAGGCTATACAGCAGTCCCGGCCGGTCTTCCGTTTCGATCTCCACCAATGTCGCCGTGGGGCAGGCTTCGGAATCGAACTGCACTTGCGGAGGCGCAGCCCGCTTGCCGGCGTCCGGCAGCCCGCGGCCTCGCATCAACCTCTGCGCGTCCGTCCTGCCGAGCGCGATGCGCTGGATCAGGTCGCTCAGGCGGTCGGCTTCACCCGGGTTTTGCTGGAGCATGCGTTTCGGATCGGCGAAAACGAACATATCCAGCACCACCCCGGCTGCGTTGGAGAAGGCTTCGGCTTTCAGAATGTCCATGCCGAAACTGGAAATCGCTCCGGCAAACGAAGCAAACAGGAACGGCTTATCGCGCGCCACGATCGTAAGCCGGTACGCGCCTTCCAGCGGGTCCAGCCTTACGGCCACCCCGGCCGGCCGGCTCAGCTCGAAAAGTTGCAGATGTTCCGCGATCGCGGCCGAAGAGTGCGCGCGCAGGTAGCGTAACGGAAATCCCCTGATGAACTCCGCATTGCCGGGAAGGTCCTCGGGCACCTGCTGGATTCGATCGGTCTCCAGTTCGCGCATCAGTTCATGCTGGACGGCGCTATACGCGCGCCACAATTGCTCCAGGCGCCAGGGAATCTTGTCCTCCGGGCCGAGGGCCACGGTTCTGGCAAAAGTCATGACCAGCAGGGGCTTCAAAAGCTCGATGGTGCCCACCCGCTCCGCCAGAAGGCGCACCGCCGCCGGGTCGTCCATGTCGCGCCCGCTCACAGCGCCGGAAAGGTCGGACTGATGGCGGATCAGAAACTCCACCGTGCTCCGCGCGTCATCCGGCATCTGAATACGCGCCATGGCCTGGCGCGCCCGCTCCGCCGCGAGCCCCAAGGGATCGGCGCCGCCCCGCCCCATTTCGTGAAAGAGAAGCGCGAACAGAAGCAGCGTCACGTCATCGACCTCGGAGAGCAACGCCGCGAACCGCTGCCGCTCCGGGTTGGCGGAGGAGCCCAATTCGATCGCGTATTCGATGGTCCGCAGGGCATGCTCGCCTACGGTATGACGGTACTCCGAGTCCGCCGCCACCAGGTATTGGATGGCGCCCCACTCGGGAAACAGCCCGCTCATCAGACCGGTGGTGTCCAGCGTCCGCAGCGCCATGGCTGCATGCGGGCGCCCCAGGACGGTCCGGAGCGCGCCCCAGAGCGGCTGCGATTGGGCCCAGCAGGCCGCGAAAGCCTGGCGCGACGCTTCCAGCCTCCGCTCGGTTTCCGCCGCCGGCGCGACACCGTGGCGGGAGATGAACTCGAGCATCCGGAATACCAGCGCGGGATCGCCGGCAAGTTGCGCCGGGTTGCGCAAGAACAAGCGATCGCGCGAGACCGTGAATTCCTGGTTCGAGAGCCGGGAGCGGTAGTCGCGAAAGTTCTCCAGCAGCGAGCTCTGGCTCAGCCCGGCTCCCTCGATGGCCCGGCGCGCCTGGTTGAAAATCGAGCGCGCGCACTGGAAATACCCGCGCATCCAGTCCGCCGAAGCCCGGCCGCGCGTGAAGGCTTGGCGCGCCAGGCTCTGCTGCGCTTCAAAATCCAGAACGTTGTGGTCGCACCCGGCACGGTAATGCAAGAAACAGCGCGCCGACGAAACGAACGCTTCTTCGGTGTCCAGCCCGCCGCCTGGTCCTTCGCGCTCCCCTTTGCAGATTGCCAGCCAATCCACGAGGCGCGCGTCCTCGAAGCCACCGGGGCCCTCTTTCACATCCGGCTCCGCGTGGTGGGGCGTGTTCTGGTAGCGGGCATGACGCGCGAGCGCCAATTCACAGAGGCGCTGGCTCATCTTCGGGCCGCCGAGCGCCAGTGCGGCCGGCAGTCTGCCATCGAGGTCCTCGTACACCCCGCGGTCTCCCGCCAGAAGCCGCCGGTCCAACAGGATGAATCCGGACACGCTTCCCCGCTCAACGGCTGCCAGGCACTCCGCCACCGTGAGCACCGCGGAGTTCGGCCGCAAACCCGCGTCCCAAAGCAGGCGGACGAACCCGGGCAGGAGTGCCTTGAGCGCGTCCGGCTGCGTTCCCGATTCGACCAGGAGCACGATGTCCAATTCGGAGTAGGGAAACGTCCGGCCCCGCCCGTAAGCGCCGCCGGCCAGCATCGCCACGGACCGTGGGAAGGACGGTTCGATGGCCAACCGGTACGCCTCGACGACCGCCTCGTCTCTAGCCAGCGTCAGGGCGTTTTCGACGGGGGAAGCCTGACCGGTCGCCAGGAATTCCGCTTCGATTGCGCGCCACGCGCCGGTGGTCTGCAGATTCTTCGGACCCCTGGCCGCAGCCCCCTCCCTTCGATTCAAACACTCCTCCACGTCTCTTAGTATCACGCAGCCGCTTTGCGCCCCTGCAAGCGGATTCTCTTGATGGGGCAGATTGAAATTATCTATCACACTCGTCCGGGGCGCGCAGGAAGCCGGCGACGGAAGGCAATAGCCGCGCGCAGAACAGCCGGTATATACTGATCGCAGAACAGGAGGTTCATCAGTGAAAAGTCGCACGATGTTCGTTGTCGCCGTCCCGGCCATCGCCGCGCTGGCCCTCGCGCTTACCGCCTGCAGCAACTCTCATCACGATCCGCTGGAAAAATACTTCCTTGTCACTCCCAACGTGAAGTCCGCTTACTGGCAGGAAGGCTGGGCCGGATTCAATCACGCCGCCTTCGTCATGGGCACGGGCGTCCAGTCCGCGCTCGCCGGTCCCGATACCTTCGATCCCCAGGCCGAAGTCCAGGAGTTTCGCACCGCGATGACGCTCAAACCCGCCGGCATCCTGGTCTCCGGCGGCGATGCCGCCGCCATGAAGGGCCCCATCAACGACGCCATCGCCAAGGGCATCCCCGTCATCACCGTCGATTCCGACGTCCCCGACAGCAAACGGCTCACCTTTATCGGCACGAATAACTATCAGGCGGGCGTCATGGGCGGCCATGTCCTGGTGGAGCGCCTCCACGGCAAGGGCGAGGTCGTCGTCTACACCACGGCCACTCAGGAAAACGCCGACGAACGCCTGCGCGGCTACAAGTCCGTCCTGGACGGCCACCCCCAAATCAAAATCGTCCGCACCGTCGACGTCAAGGGCGACCCCCGCATCGCCTTCGATTCCACCGTCGAGATCGTCAAAGGCAAGCCCATCCCCGACGGTTTCATCTGCCTGGTGGCGGTTGCCTGCCCCGAGGTGGCCGACGTCCTCGATCGCAACAACATCCAGAACAAGGTCATCGTCGCCATGGACACCCCGTCCGACACGCTCGATTGGATCAAGAAGGGCCGCATCGCCGCCACTATTTCGCAGAAGCCCTACACCATGGGCCAATTCGGCATTCTGATGCTCGACGCCCTGCATCACTATAAACTCCCCCCTCTCGACGTCAACTGGGCGCAGGACACCCACTCCCCGTTCCCGGCCTTCGTCGACACCGGCGCCACTTTGATCGACCAGAGCAACCTCGATGCCTTCCGCAAATCCCAAGGCGCCTCCGGCGGCGGATCCTGACCGGTGGGGCGGACGCCCTCGTCCGCAGCCGGCCCCCTGGCCGGCTTGTCGATGGTGGCAAGCGCCTGATTCTTCGAGAGGGAAGCGGGACGAGGGCGTCCCGCGCGGACCAGGGGGTCCGCCCTTCAATGATGCCGAATCCCCATGGCATTGGCCAGGGATTGGCTGCCCCAACCTCACCCGACGAATTGGTAACCGAGCAGCGGAACGTGGCACGCCTGTACGCTCTGGTTGAGCCGCGAGAGTAATTCGACGATCACCTGCTTCTCCGCGCTATCGAGCGCCTCGCCGGTGGAGATGACGCGGCGGATCAAATCCTCGAAGCACTCCTCCAGGATCTGGCTGGGACTCTTCTCCGGCGAGGCTTCCGCGCGCTTGCGCAGCTCCGCGACGGCGGCGGCCACCTGGCGGGAATTGTCGGCTCGCAGAGCGAAGGTTTCGCCGTCGAGAATGAGCCCTTCGTCGGTGAGGTGCGGCGCGATGGCCTCGAAGGCCTGCTCGGAGACGGGTGTCAGTTGTGTGACTTCAAAATAGCGCGGCCCGAATTTCTCCAGGCACCGGATCAAGCGGTTGACGTAGGTCTTGCCGACGCCAACATATTGAGCGCAGAACTCTCCCCAATCCCCGCACTTGCCCTTGTACATCTTGGCGTCGCGAATCTGGCGGAGGCAATCGATGTCGGCTGCCGCGGCCTTGCCGGCCATCAATCCAAAAGCCTGGCGGCGGCCGAGCCAGGTGCCCAGCTCGAATTCGCCCGGTCCAGACGCAGCGGTCTCCGGGCCAGGTATGGCTAGATCGTGATTCATATTCTTCCTTTCGGGAAACCGGACTCGATCGAGTCCAGTTCCCCTTCTTCTACCGACTCCATTCTGCCTGACGCCTCCGCAAAAACCGGGCCGGCCGGAGCCCGATTCTGCCTGCAACTCAATCATTTTTTGGCACTAAAGTTTATTTCTTTGGCTTGTGACCGGCCTCCGCTGAGAATCTCAACATTTCAGACAAACGCGTGAGAAACTCTTGTAATCAACGGGAAAAGGGTGTATTTATACGTTATCCAAGCAGTAGCGCGCCAAAGGAGCACCATAACCGCGACGCGCTATTGCTGTTTTTTCCAGCCTGACGGCGAAGCCGCCGGGCGAATCGGGGTAGTTGGGCACATTGCCCTACGGGTGATCATAATGCTCTCGCGTTTTGGTGGTTTCCGGTTCTTCCATGGACTGCCGATGGTTGTGCTGGGGGTACTGCTATGCCTCAGCACTACGCCGGCGTGGTCACAAGCGACTTCAACCAGTACCGTCACCGGCCAGGTGACGGACCAACAGCAGGCGCTGGTTCCGACGGCGCAGGTCGTCATGACCGACAAGTCGACCAGCACCACGCGAACTACGTCGACCAATGAATCCGGGCGATACGTCTTCGTCAACGTGCCCTCCGGAACGTACGACATCACCTTCAGCAAACCGGGCTTCATGGTCTATAAGGTGGACAGCCAGCAAGTGCAGGTCGGCGAGCCGCTGACCGTCAATGCCACTCTGGAGGTTGGGGCGACCACCATGACCGTCGAGGTCAAAGCCAGCAATCTGGCGGAACTCCAGACGACCAGCGCGGCGGTGGGAACGTCTCTATCGGGAAACGCCCTCATTGCCTTGCCGAACCTGGGCCGCGACGTTTCCACGCTGGCGGTGCTGCAACCCGGCGTCACGCTCTCCGGCTACACCGCCGGGGCGTATGAAGACCAGAACACCTTCATGCTGGATGGCGGCAATGCCTCCGACGACATGTCCGGCGAAACCAACCGGTACGGCACCAACTTCACCGGCATGGGGGGCACCCAGCAAGGGGCCGTCCCTTCGGCGGTGGTCCCCACCCCGGTGGAAAGCGTCGAGGAATTCCGCGTCTCCACGTTCAGCCAGACCGCCGACTTCAATAACTCCATCGGCTCGCAGGTCCAGATGGCCACCAAGCGCGGCACCAATCAATGGCACGGCGCCGCTTACTGGTATTACTACGGAACGGACGTCGGGGCGGCCAACTCCTGGTCCAACAACCACACGCCTCTTACCACGTCGTCGGGCCAGGTGTTGTCGCCCTATACGCCGCTGCCTTCCAACCACCGCAACCGCTTTGGCGGAGCCCTGGGCGGTCCGCTGGCTCCCAAGTTCGCCGGCGGAAAAACATTCTTCTTCTTCAACTACGAGGGTTTGCGGTACCCGAACGTCGGCAGTTACGAGCGTCCCGTGCCCACCGACACCATGCGCGCGGGCGTGATTTTCGTCCCCAACTCAGCCGGCACCTATTTGCCATACAACCTCAACCCCCAGGCCGTCACCGTGGACGGAGTCACCTATCAGCCGGCGACCTGTCCCAGCGGGAACTGCGATCCGCGCGGGATCGGCGTCAATCCCATTATTTCGAAAATCTTCACGTACATGCCCAAGCCCAACGACTCGTATTACGCCAGTAACGGCGGCGATGGCTACAACGTGGAGGGTTTCCTGTCTTCCATCCGGCAGCCACTGACGGAGAATTCGTACGTTGCCCGCGTGGACCATGATTTCGGCGATAAGTGGCGTTTGTTCGCCAGCTACCGCTATATGCGGCTGGTCAGCCTGACCAACAACCAGGCGGACATCGGCGGCCTGCTGCCGGGCGATACCCTGGGAGTGCCGGCAGCCACGGCTCCGCGGCCGCAGGATCCCGGGTTCCTGGTCGTCGGCATGACCACGAATGTCACGCCCAGCACCACCAACGAGTTCCGCTTCAGTTATACCCGCAATTTCTGGCAGTGGGGCACCGCCAATGCGCCCCCGCAACTGCCCGGACTGGGCGGGGCGGTCGAGATCGCCAGCGGCGCGACCAATTCCACGGCGGAAAGCAGCACCTGCGCCAACACCCTGATCCCATACAACGTGGGCACGCAGTGCACCCGCCAGCGCTTCTGGGACGGCCAGGACAAGGTCATCACCGACAGCATGAGCATGCTGAAGGGCAACCACCTGTTGCAGTTCGGCGGAACCTACCAGCGCAATTTCGACTACCACATGCGCACCGACAACGGTTCCGGCATCAACGACCAGATCATTTATCAGATCGCCAGCACCAACATCAATTTCACGAACAGCTCCGGGAGCAACGCCTGGACCCCCACTACCGTGGGCAGCAGCTATCTGAGCAGTTGGAACAACCTTTACTCCGAGGTGCTGGGCCTGGTCAGCCAGCCTCAAGTGGCCTACACGCGCTCCGGGACCAATCTTACGGTGAACCCGGTGGGCCAGCCGGCGTTCGATCAAAGCATCATCCCGTATTACAACGTGTATTTCAGCGACACCTGGAAAATGAAGCCTTCCTTCACGCTGAATTACAGCCTGGGCTGGGCGCTGGAAATGCCGCCCTACGAGATCAACGGAAAACAGGTGACGGTAGTGGGCTCGGACGGCCAGCAAGTCAGCACGGCCGATTACCTGGCACAGCGGGAGAAGGCGGCCCTGGCGGGGCAGGTCTATAACCCCGTCCTGGGATTCGAAACCGTCCGCAACGTCGGCTCCGGCCTGAAGTATCCGTACTATCCTTTCTATGGCGAGTTCAGCCCGCGCGTCTCCGCCGCCTGGAATCCCAAGTTCGACAGCGGGCTTCTGGGCGCGCTGTTCGGCAGCGGCAAGACCGTGCTTCGCGGCGGCTATGGCCGCATCTGGGGCCGCCTCAACGGCGTCAACCTGGTTTTGGTCCCGTTGCTCGGCATCGGGCCGTTACAGCCGGTGACGTGCGCGGGCCCCAATATGAATGGGACCTGCGCCGGCGCCAACAACGTCGATCCCACCAACGTGTTCCGCATCGGCACGGACGGCATGTCGGCTCCGCTCCCGGCGCCTTCGACCACGCTGGCTCAACCGTTCTTCATGGGGTACAGCGGCGCCATCTCGGCCGGCGATGTCAACACTCTCGATCCCCACTACAGGCCGGAACGCACCGACAACTTCAGCTTCGCGTTGCAGCGACAGTTCCACGGCAACGCCATGCTGGAGGTGGGTTACATCGGCCGCATCATCCGTAACGAAATGCAGGAGATGAACCTGGATGACGTGCCCTATATGACGACCCTCGGCGGCCAGAGCTTCGCCCAGGCCTACGAGACGGTCGCCACCGCGCTGTATTTTGCGGGCGCATCTACCAGCAGCATCGCGCCGCAGCCGTTCTTTGAGACCGCCCTGGGCGGCGCCAACTCCGCCTATTGCGCGGGCTATGGCAGTTGCACCAATGCGGTGGCCTCCAAACTCACCTCCAGTTTCAAGAGCGCCGGTGTTTCCACCATCTGGGCCGCTCTCAACAAAGCCACTTCCTGGACTCTCGGCCGCACCATGATCAGCGGAGCGGGCGGCGGTGTCTCGCCGCTGCAAGCCACCTCTCTCGCCTTGACCACCAGCATGGGATTCGGCAATTACAACGCCCTGTACTCCACGTTCCGGACCTCCGAATTCCACGGCCTGACGGCGATTTCGAACTTCACCTGGAGCCGCGCCTTAGGCACCGCCCCGCTAGCCCAGGCCAACAGCTCCAATACCGCGCTGAATGCCTGGAACATGCAATCCAACTACGGCCCTAACGGGTTTGACGTCAAGTTCCAGTACAACGCCGCGGTGTATTACGCGGAGCCCTTCTTCAAGGGACAGCACGGCATCCTGGGCCACCTGCTGGGCGGATGGACGATCTCCCCGCTGCTCACGGCCCAGAGCGGCGCCGCCACCTGCGCCACCTATACCGAGGGCTCCCAGCCCGCCGAAAGTTCGGCGTTCGGCGAGTCCAGTTCCGGAAGCATGACCTCCACGGCCGACTGCGCCGTGTTTGCGGCCCCCTACACCGGCAGCTCCAGCGCCTACTACAACAACGCCGGCGCTACCGTCAGCAGCCCCACCGCGCCGCAGTTGGCCAACGTGGGCGTGGGCACCAACAACTCGACCCACATCAACATGTTTTCCAACCCGGCCGCGGTCTACAACGAACTCCGGCCCTGTTTCCTGGGCCTGGACACCAGTTGCGGCGGCTACGGCAACCTTCGCGGCCTGCCCACCTGGAACCTCGATGCCACCGTCCTCAAAGACATCGGCATGTGGAAAGAGAACCGCGTGGGCGCCTCGCTCACCGTCCAGTTCACCAACATCCTCAACCATATGCAGCCCAGCACAGGAAGCTTGAACTGGAGCAGCCCGGCGACCTTTGGCCGGATCACCAGCCAGTCCAACACGCCGCGCCAGATGGAGTTCGGATTGCGCATCCACTTCTGACCGGCCGGGAGTGAGGCATGGCAAGAAGGCCGGGGAATCGACCAGGTTCCCCGGCCGTTTTTCGCGCTTGACGACGTGCTCTCATTTTGAGAGTGCCCGCGCGCGTCATCCGCCGCAAAGCCCTTCGCGAGTTCGTGCTAGTAATCCGTCGCGGGATTGAAGAGCCTGGTCGGGAACGTTGCGGGAATCGCGGGCGGATGGATGATGGGGTTGGACCGGCCGGCCTGGCCGGGGTCAAACACCACGAAACCCACTCCCGGCGACCCCTTGGGCAGTGAGTAATCGTCCGCCGGATAGGCTGGGTTGGCAAAGCCGGGATTCTGGACCACGCTCTGCAGGTCTTCGCCAATTCCCTGCCATCCCGAAAATGTGTAGAACGTCCAGGTTGTCTTGTCGTCGGAACAAGGGGCGTCCGGTCCGGCACCGGGATTGGGTTGCACGTGGAAGGCCTTGGCATCGCTCCCAAAGCCGCCATCGGTGCGCCAGTAAAAGTTACTGCTGAAAAGCAGAAAGCTCGTAAAAGGGAAGCCCGCGCTGTATGCGCATCCAGCTACCGCCCGGAACGGCGGGCCGGAACCTTCGGAACGGTCGAAATAGAAGAGATTGTTGCTCACCAGGAATGCCTGGTTGACGCTGGCCGGGACGCCATCAACATAGGGGCCCGAGTCGGCCACCATCGACAAACGGGCGAACGCCACAATATTGTTTTTGATGGTATTGGCCTCTTTGGGCGCCGTCGGACCGTGCGGGGTGTACACGCCAAATCCGGAAACCCGATACACCAGGTTATTCTCGACGTCCACCAGGCCCGTATGGTCGTCCATGTAGACTCCGTGGCCGCCATAGCCGTTGGAATCCATGATGGACGCGTCGGTGACGTCATGGATCTTGTTATTCAGAATTCTGTTGCCCGCGGCCGTGAAAACTGCGTCGCCACCATCGATCCGGATGGATCCGCCGTCGTTCATGATTCCCTGCAACAGGTTGTAGACGTGATTGAAGGAGATGGTATTGTTGGCGTTCCCAATGCCGCTCGGCTTGGTCGAGCTACCAATGCTTTGGGAGGTCGAGATGGCGCAGTGGTAGCCATCGTAGACGTCGTTATGCGTGTAAAGATTATCGTGTCCCATGCCCTGGCCGATGCCGAAGGATGCAGGAATCGCACGGCCGTAGCCTTCCACCACGTTGTTCTCGACAGTCGTCGATTGCGGCACGTTGGCGTCCGTGTTCGCGGCCTGATATGGGTTGCCAATCCGTATTCCCACGGCGCCAATGTCGTAAAAGGCGCTGTTCTCGATCAGGTTGCCGGTGACAACAGCGTTGATATTGGTGGAAACGCAGTAGGCGGGCGATGACGAGTCGAGGCAGGGAATAAACTCCAGACCCGACCCAGAGGTCTGTGTCACCGTTCCGGAATCGAATGTGATGTGCTGCGAGTTCTGGAACGACACCGCCGCACCGATGTCCGGTTCCAATTCGGAGGATACATGTCCGGCAGCCGGCAAGGTGTAATTGTCGTGCGCAAACGTCAATCCTTGAAACGTTACGTATTGCAGATTGGAAGCCACCAGCACTTGCGGGAGTTGCGGAATGACGACGGCGTCGTTGTTCGGATTCTCGCCGCTGTTGGCCAGGTAGGTGAGAGTCCACGGGGTGGTGGAATGGTCGAGAAACCACTGTCCAGGCTGCGTGAGCTGGTCCTGAACGTTCTCTACCAGGTACCGGTTGCCCGCGATGAAGCCGTCTTCGCTGGCGTTGCTTTGTGAGATCCCCGTGGGTCCCGTCAGGTACACGATCTGATTTGCCGTGTCCACGCAACTGATCCGCAGTTTGGATGTGCTGAATTGTTCAAACACCAGCAATTCGATG
>JBEKYE010000124.1:0-11489 GCA_049511275.1 Bryobacteraceae bacterium | reverse complement strand
TGGTGGATACCGGGCATCACTACCAGGCGCAGAACATCGAGCAGATTGTGGCGTGGCTGCTGGACCTGGGGATGCTGGGCGGATTCCACTTCAACGACCGGCGGTACGCGGACGACGACCTGACCATGGGCTCGATCGATCCTTATCAGGTGTTCCGCATTTTCCACGAGATTCGATATTTCGAATGGGAAAACGGCAAGACCGCGGACATCGCGTACATGATCGATCAGAGCCACAATTTGAAGGGCAAGATCGAAGCCATGATCCAGACCGTGACGACCGCCATGGAACTGTACGCCAAGGCGGCGCTGGTGGATCACGAAAAACTGGCGGGATTGCAGACCAAGTGCGCGCTGGTGGACGCGGAGGAATGCCTGAAGTCCGCGTTCGCCACCGACGTGCGGCCGGTGATCCGGGAATGGGCGGAATCCAAGGGACTGCCGGCGGATCCGATGGATGCCTTCCGGCAGAGCGGATACCTGGAGCGAATCACGGCCGGCCGGGCGAAGCGAAACGCGGCGGCCGTTTCGAGCTACGCGTAGCGCCGGGAAGACCAGGGAGCCGCGGACGCCCAAAGGAGTTGCATGCCTCGCTACGCATTCAAACTACGCATCAAGGCCGACGCCATCGAAGAGTACGAACGGGAGCACCAGCGGGTGTGGCCGGAGTTGCTGGCCAAACTCAAAGCGGTCGGGATTTCGGAGTACTCCATTTTCCGGCGCGGGCAGGAACTGGTGTTGAGTTTGCGGGTGGACGATTTCAACCGGGCCTGGGACGAACTGGACCGGGACCCGGTAAACCTGCGCTGGCAGGAGCAAATGAGCCGGCTGTTCGAGCCGGTGCCGGAAAAGCAGGAAGGCGAGCGGTTCGCCATGATGAAGGAAGTCTTCTACCTGAAGTAGAGCCGCCGCAAGGGGTTTGGTGGGGCAAGATGGTATCCTGCGCACCGATTGTCAATCGGTGCAGCCGGGCAGCCCGGCCGGGGTTCACACTTTAGTTGTTCGCCGCTCTGCGGACCGTCGCCCTTTTCGCCTCCATCCCAACGCAATCCCGGCCAGCATCGCCGCCAGACTCATCGCGCGTGTCGCGCGGTGCTCCCACCCGCCCGTGTAACTAAGCGACACCTGGCAAGGCCCCAGGCAATCGGGCTCAATCACCATTTGTCCGATGGCATCGCCGACAACCCGCTGTGGCTTGCCATTGGCCCATGCCTCCCATCCTCGCTCGTAGGTCACCTGTACCCCAATCACCTGGCCCGGCCTCAGAGTAGCCTCGATCTCCGCTTCACTCAGGCCTTTCCACCGGAATGTCGCCGGCGGGTTGGCGGGATCTTCCAGAGCCGCTACATACGCCTCCACCGGTGCGATATCCAGGCCGTGGATCGGAGTCCGCGTGACCATCGCGGAGGCCGGCATGACGTGCGCCAGCGACCCGGAGCGAGCCGGCACTTCGTAGATCGAGCCGTCTTTCGACCTCCACAGCAGCGGAAGAACGCCGTCGAACTTGCCCGGGTGGACGATGCCCGTATAGTAGTAATCCGTGCTGCCCGGGCCCGGCACGGAGATCAGGTGCGTGCCGAAGGCCTTCAGCCAGAAGATGGAGTACCCGGCATCGCGGTCACCGGCATTCGTGCCGCTGTAAAGGGTGTAACGCACGATCGGAAGGAACGTGTTCACGGTGTGTTGGTCGTGCCCTCCGGTGAGCTGAGGATTGTCGGTGAAAGCGTTGTACAGAAAGGTGCTCGATCCGTAGATGAAGGCTCGCTCACCCGGGCGGTGCGTGTCCAGCCACTTCGCGATCTGGTATTCGCTCAAACGGCTGGGCTCGACCGCGCGAATCAGGTTGCGGGCATAGAGCGCCGAGTGCACGGTCTGAAAGCCCAGGCTGCCGATGACGGCTGCCATCACCGCGAAACGCGCGCGCGCCGGAACACGGTCCAGAATCGACGCGCCGGCGAACACCATGGCGATCGGCAGCACCATGTCCATCTCCAGCTCATAACGGTGGGGCTGCGGAATGATGGCCGCCTTCCCAAGGTAGTCGGTCACCACGATGGCGGTGGGCACGTATCCCAGGAGCAGGAAGAAACGCAAATACCCTGCCGCCCGGAACAGCCGCGTGGCAAGCCAGAGCAACAGGAAACCGCCGGCCACCAGGGCGAGTGCCATCCACGTACGCTCCGTGTATCGGAAGTCGCCGCCGGTAGTGGCGGCATTCGCGCGAATCGCCCGGATCATGCTTGGGCTAAGCCAGGGTGAAATCCAGCAGTAGGTCAAAATCCCGATCACCGCGACGTCGAGCGGCGCCCTCCACCAGGGACGCATCGGGAAGGCCATCAACCAGCACACCAATGCCACCGGCAGCATCACCATCCCGAACGCGTTGCTCAATACCACGCAGGCGCTCATGCCCGCGGCCAGCAATTGCCATTTCACCTGGCGCGTCGTAAGCGCGCGTGAGAAGCAGACCACCGCCACCGGCAGCAGCGCCAGGGCAATCGTATGGGGAGCCTCCCCATAGAACACCAGCACCTGCAACCGCCGCAGATTCAGTGCGCCGCCCGCATCCACCCCGATGGCCGGCAGCAGCAGCGCGGAAGCCGGGACCGACGAGTATGCCAGCGCGGCGATCAGGCTCGCGCCCCACCGCCGGCTGAGTTCCAGAGCCATCCAGAAAACCGCCGGCGCGCTCGAAACATACATGGCCGCCGATACGATGTGAAACGCCCGCGCCGCGGAAAGCCGCGTCAGCAAGCTGAATCCGGCCACCAGCCAGTGTGTGAACGGCAGGTAGACGTCTTCAAACGGCAGCCCGCCGTTCCAGAACGGCCACCATTGCCATTGACCCGGATACTTGGCCATGATGCGCGGAATCGCGATGAACGTGCCCTCGATCGAGCCATTGTAGGCCGAGTACTCCACCCCGAAAAGCTTCGCCGCGATCGCCAGATTGACCAGCACCAGCAGCAGCACGCACAGCCTCGCTCGCGAGCCCGGCGCTTGCGCCCTGGTGGTCCACCGGCTGTCTGGCTTGGTCACTCCGCCCGCTCCCCTTCTTCGTGGTAACCGGTTTCGGTGTTCACCTCCCACAGCGCGGCCCTGTCCACTTTGCCCGCGACGATTCCGTCCACCACCGTCATGGCGGTCAACATGGACCGGCCCCGATGATGATTGCGCGCTGTCGATCCATTGACCCTGTGAAAACTGCGATCGGGAAGCTGATACTAGCGTCGCACGCTCGCCCGTTTTCGGTGGGGCAGGCGGTGCCGCCCGCCATTCTGACTTCCCCGAATTTTGATCTCCTGACTCCCATATCCCGCGGGGATAGCAAGGGCGCAGCCCTTGCCCTTAGTCTCTCGACAAACTTCTCGAGTGGAAAATCCACGAGGCCAGCAGGAAGCAGACCAGCGCATAGTCCAGGCCGTAAGCCAGCGCCAGCGCGTGCTCGCTCCACGTGGCGGCTTGCAAAGTGGCGCGCGTGATGGTCAGGAACCGCGTCTCCGATAACAGGTTGGTGGATGGCAGAAAGTAGAATAGGCCGGTTTTCAGCCACTCCGGCAGGAAAGTGGTGTTGGCTCCCGGCGACACGATCTGCGCCGCGATGGACAGGAACAGCACCGCCGAGAAGGCCAGGATGGGGTGCATCAGCGTGACCAGCGCCAGGCCGATGGCGCTGAACATGGCGTAGCGCACCATCGGATAGACCACCAGTTCCCACGGCGCCGACTGGATGTGCGCGCCGCCGATCCAGGCCAGCAGGTAGTTGAGCCCCACCATGATCGCCACGAAGACCAACATGAGTAGCTGCACGCCCAGGTACTTGCCCAACAGGAACTCCCAGCGGCGCACCGGCCGCGCCATCACCGCCAGAATGGTGCCCGAGCGCATCTCCGAGGACAGCGCATCGGCCGCCGACCAGGCCGCCAGCAGGCTGCCGAAACCGCTGACCAACGCCATCATGGAACCGATCAGCGGCAGCACGGCCGCCTGCATCTGCTCGGCATTCTGCACGTTGCGCATGTTGCGGATCACCAGCAGCGACGAAAGCATCAGCAGCAGAATGCAAACACAGCCCACGCAAAACAGAATGATGATCTTGTTCCGCACCAGGCTGGAGAACGTGTTCATCGTGATGGCGCGGAGTTTCATCGGTGGTCCACTTCCTTGAGGAAGAGTTCTTCCAGCGTGCTGCGCAGCGGGTTCATGGCGGTCACGTCGCAACCGGCGGCCCACAGGGCTTCCACCGTCTGGCGCTTGCGCGCCGCGTCCACCAGAATGCGGACGCCGTGAGCGCCGCGTTCCACCGTGGCGCCTTCGCCGGCGGCCGATTGCTCGAAGCCATCGGGCACGCCATCGGCCGCGATCTCCACCCGGTTGCCGCCGCCCAGCATGTCTTCCAGGCGCCCGGTGCGCACCAGCTTGCCGCGGTCGATAATCACCACGCGGTCGCAAATCTGTTCCACTTCCGGAAGAATGTGCGAGCTCAGGAAGACCGTCTTGCCTTCGGCTTTCAAACCGGCCAGGATTTGCAGCACCTCGCGCCGCCCGGACGGATCGAGGCCGCTGGTGGGCTCGTCGAGGATCACCAGTTGCGGATCGCACAGCAGCGCTTGCGCGATGCCGATGCGTTGCACCATGCCGCGCGAGTACTTGCCGATCTTCAGGTTCTCATAGCCCGTCAGCTTGACTTTCTGGAGCAGGTCCGCGATCAGCCCTTGGGAGCTCGCGGGATTCCTGCCGGCCAGCGCCAGGTGCAGCCGCAAAAGTTTGGGCGCCGTGAGGTATTTATAAAATGCGAAATTCTCCGGCAGGAAGCCGATCCGGGCTTTGGCGCGGACGTCGCCGGGCGGATGGCCCAACACGCGGATCTCGCCGGAGTTGGCGAAGAAAAAGCCCATTAAAATGCTGATGGCCGTGGTCTTGCCGGCGCCGTTGGGACCGAGAAAAGCGCAGACTTCCCCCGGCACTACCTCGAAAGAGACATCCGCCAGGGCCGTGATCCTTTCGTCGCTGAACAGGCGTTTGTAGACCTTGGTCACGCCTCGGAATTCAATTGCGGCGGCCGCCATTTGGCCCTCCAAACTCCATGCCGCGGAAATTCGTGACGCCCAGTTCACGGGCCAGGTCGAAGGTCAAACGCTGCGTGAAACCCACGAACCCCCAAGTCACTTTGCCGTTGCCGTCGATCACCGCGACGGCCGGAATGCTGCGTACCTGAAACGCCTTGGCGGTGGCCTCCGAGCCGTCCAGCAGGACCGGGAATGTCACCTTGCTCTCGGTGACGAAGTCCTGCGCGGCCTTGCGGTCGTCGCCCACACTGATGGCTACCATGTCGAAATTTGCATCCGCCGTGCGATTGTTGCGATAGAAGAGGCCCAGCGACGCCATGGCCGGATGGCTGCCATTGTTCCAACTGGCCCAGAAAATCACCGCCACCTTCCTGCCGTGATAATCGGAAAGCGAAACCGTGCGCCCGTCGAGCGCGGGCAGGTGGAAATCCGGCGCCTGCTTGCCCACCAGCGCCAGTTTTGTGGTATTGACGCCCAGATCCAGTTCCAGCGTTTTGGCCCGCCAGGTGATCCAGACGGTGAATGCCGCCAGCGCCACGAGGGCACAGACCGCCGCAGGCGATAGACGCGCTGGCATGTTCAGGATATGGTTGCTTTCGGCGAAGCGCGGAACATGAGCAGGCGAACCACCTGCCCTATGCGCTACGCAAAGGCGCGAATGGCGTGGGCTTCTTCGTCGTGAACGTCGAAGACCGTGTACAGCTTGGTGATCTGCAGCAAGTCCTTCACCCTCTTGTTGAGGTTGAGCAGCTTCATCTCACCGCCGCTATTGGTTACCGTGGTGAAGCCCGAGACCAGCTCGCCGATCCCCGAACTGTCGATGTATGAGACATCGCCCAGGTTGAGCAGGATTTTCTTCTGGCCCTTGCCTACCATTTCGCGCATTAGGTCACGCAACGCGCTGGAGCCCTCACCCAGGGTGATGCGCCCAGCCACATCCACTACACTCACGTCTCCCACTTGCCGAGTACTCAACTTTACGCTCACTGATTATGCCTCCTGGCTCAAAACTGCCGTAATTCTACTTTGACACCACGTACTTCACCAAAGTTACTTCGGTCCCGGACGGCTCCCGGCGCCGCATCTCGACCTCATCCATAAAGGAGCGGATGAGGAAAATGCCGCGTCCCGATGTTCGCATCAGGTTTTCCGGCGCCAGCGGGTCGGGCAGGGCCTTGAAATCAAACCCTTCGCCTTCGTCCGCAACCCTGACGGTGTAACGCTCCTCGTTGAGGGTCACCGAAAACCGCACCTTCTTATGCTCGTTGTAGCGATTTCCGTGTACTACCGCGTTCACCATCGACTCCCGAACGGCCATGCCGATCTTCATCAGGTCGTCGTCGTCGAATCCCGCCCGCTGCGCCACGCTAAGCGCCAACTCTTCGGCGCTCTCTACGCTCTCCAGGGTCGAATCCAGCAGCCGTTCCACGGTTTCCGGCACGTGGTGCTTATTTTCACGCATACATGGAACGGCCTTCTGGCACAGTCAAAGCGAACCGTCAGAATATATTGCCGGGGTTGCCAAAGTCAAGTTGAGGGTGCCGCAGTTGAAGGCGCCGCCCTTCTTTGGTGGCGCAGGCGGTGCCGCCTGCGCCTCAAGCCGAAGCCAAGCTTGCCCTGGTAGCGCCGGCGGTCTTGCCGCCGGTGTTTGGCCGGCTCTAGCCCCGCCTCGGTGACCTGGGTCACAGCCTTCCCTGGACCGTTCCCTTAGGCTGGAATTGGAGGTTCGATCCATGGCCGCCATGGCGCCCGTCCAGCCCGCCGCCGCACCTCGAAAGAAGCTGGGGAAGCGCTCCCCGCCCGACCGGTCGCAGGCCTTGCGGCGCGCCTTTCAACTGGCCTTCCTGCTGCTCAATATCTGGATCGGCGTCCAGTTCTACCTCTTTGTGCGGTACTACGAAACCGGGGGCCGCACGCTCCGCGCCGGCCGGCCGGCGGGCGTCGAGGGCTGGCTGCCCATCGCCGCCATGATGAACCTCAAGGTGCTGCTGGCCGCGGGCCGCCTGCCGAACCTGCACCCGGCCGGCATGTTCCTGTTGATCGCATTCCTCGCCATGTCGTGGCTCTTCCGCAAGAGTTTCTGCGGCTGGCTGTGCCCGGTGGGGACCGTCTCGGAGTATCTGTGGCGCTTGGGCCGCCGGACCTTCGGCCGCAATTTCCGCTTGCCCCGCCGCCTGGATATCGGCCTGCGCAGCCTCAAATACATTTTGCTCGGCCTGTTCGTTTACGCCGTGGCATCGATGTCCGTGCCGGCCATCCGAGCCTTTCTGGAAGGCCCCTACGGCATAGTGGACGACGTCAAGATGCTCAACTTCTTCCGTTTCCTGGGTTTCGCCGGCGGCCTGGTGGTGGCCGGCCTGGTCATGGCCTCGGTGCTGGTGGAGAACTTCTGGTGCCGCTACCTCTGCCCCTACGGTGCGCTCATGGGCCTGGCGGCTCTGGCCAGCCCGCTGCGCATCCGGCGGGATCGCTCGCTGTGCATCGATTGCGGCAAGTGCGCCAAAGCCTGCCCGTCTGGCCTGCCGGTGGATCGCCTGATCGCCATTCAATCGGCCGAGTGCACCGGCTGCCTCGAATGCGTGGTCTCCTGTCCCGCCGCCGGCGCGCTGTTGATGGCGGCGCCGGGCCGGCGCCGGGTTCCGGCCTGGGCCATCGCCGCCGGGGTCGCTCTGCTATTCGTCGGCATTTGCGGCTACGCCCGCCTGACCGGCCACTGGGACACCAACCTCTCCAGCCGGATTTATTCCGATCTGATCCCCCACGCCAACGAATTCACCCACCCCTAGGCGCATCTCCGGAAGGAGGGCGGACCCCCTGGTCCGCGGCCGACGCCCCCGTCGGCCTGCTCGCGTTTTTGCGCAGGAGCCGGCCATCGTTCCGGCAGCGGGACGAGGGCGTCCCGCGCGGACCAGGGGTCCGCCCTCCAAAATCACCCCCTTGCTAACCACTTCGAATCCCTACAGTCTAAAGAACAGCCGAATGGAGCCGAGCGACGGTACTTATGTAGCCAGAGCGCGGACGGGTGATTCCGACGCGTTCCGCCTGCTGGTCGAGCGCCACAGCCGGTCCATTTTCCGTTTGGCTTATCGTATGACTGGAAATGAACAAGACGCCGAAGACGTAGTCCAGGAAAGTCTGCTTCGCGCCTTCAAACAACTTGGCGGGTTCGACCACCGCGCAAGCTTCGGCACGTGGCTCTACCGCATCGCCACCAATTGCTCGCTCGATCTGGTCCGCGCGCGCAAACGGCGCGGCGAAAACCTGGCGCCGGCAAGCGATGCCCGCGGCGAAACCGAAGACGCCGTGCTGGCCCTGCCGGCCTCCGGTCCCACGCCGGAACGCGCGGCGTTGAGCGGCGAAGTGGCCGAACATGTCAGCGCCGCCATGAATGAGCTGAGCGCGACCGAACGCACCGCCTTCGTGCTGCGCCATTTCGAAGGCATGCGCATGGAAGAAGTCTCCCGCGTCCTCGATTGCCAGCCCGGCGCGGCCAAGCACAGCGTATTTCGGGCCGTGCAGAAATTACGGCGGGCCTTGGAGCCCCTAGTGAGTGCCGCCAGATGAACCACCTCAGCGAAGAACAACTGATCTTGCATTACTACGGGGAAGAGCCGGACGCCCCCGGCGCCGAGATGCACCTGGACGAGTGCGCGGCATGCCGCGAGCTGTACGGGTCTCTGCAGCGCGTGCTCAACGTGGTGGATACGCTTCCCGTGCCGGAGCGCTCGCCCGGGTACGGCGCCGAAGTCTGGCGGCGCATGGAGCACCGTCTGCCGGCGCGCCGCTGGTTCCGCCTGCCCGCGCCCTGGCGCTGGGCCGCCGCCGCGCTGGCGCTGGCTTCGTTGTTATTGGTGGCCTTCCTGGCCGGCCGTTTCTATCCGCAGCCGCGCGGCTCCGGCGCCATGGCCTCCGCCGCCGATCCGCAGCTCCGCGAAGGGGTGCTGCTGGTGGCCGTGGGCGATTACCTGGAGCGCTCCCAGACGGTCCTGATCGAGCTCGCCAACGCCAGCTCCGACGGCCCGCTCGACATCTCTTCGGAACAGCAACGCGCCGCCGGTCTCATCACCGAAAACCGCTTGTACCGGCAGACCGCGGCCCACACCGGCGACGCCGCCATGGCCGGCGTGCTGGAGGAATTGGAACGCGTGCTGGTGGATATCGCGCACGAGCCATCCAGCATGCCTGCCGCGGACGTGGAAAACCTCCGCGACCGCCTGCGCGGGGAAGGCATTCTCTTCCAGATTCGCGTCTTGGGCGCAAACGTAAAGAACCGGAAGGAACCGGCCGGGCTGGTGGGGCAGCCCGGCGGCCACAAATTATAAGAGGATGGAAAACCAAATGAAGAACTTTCGCAATATGACCACACTCGGGACGGCCATCGGCGGCCTGTTTCTGGCCGCTGCACTGGCCTTGGCGCAAGTCGCGCCGGTGGCTCCGGCACCACCAGCGCCGGCGCCCGCACCCGCGCCGCAGGCTCCCGCGGCGCCGCCGGCGACCCCGCGGCCCGCCGCCGCGCCGCTCGCCTTGGACACGGTCCTGCAAGACCTGGTGGATCTCCAGTTCGACCAGGACTTCGATTGGAAGTTCGACGACCGGAAGTTTGATTACAAGTTCGACCAGAAGTGGGCCGATGCCCAGGAGAAGGCCTTCGAGAAAATGCAGGAAGCGCAGGACAAGCTGTTTCTGGCCGACGACAAGCTGCAGGGGTTGGCATTTCAGCTTGACCAGATGAAAACTCCCAGGCCGATGCCCACCGTGCCGCCGATGCCTGCGATGCCACCAATGCCACCCATGCGCGGCGCCCGCGGTTCGGACGACGGCATCTACCAGCGCGGCCTGGCGGCCATCGACGCCCATCATTACGACGAAGCCGTCGAGGACTTCAACCAGGTGGTGGCGCATGCCGGCTCGCGCACCGAAGGCGGCCTTTATTGGAAGGCATATACGCTGAACAAGCTGGGCCGCAGCGACGACGCCCTGGCCGCCATCGACCAGTTGCGGAAGAGCTATTCCACCAGCCGCTGGCTCGACGACGCCAAGGCGCTGGAAGTGGAAGTGAAACAGTCCTCGGGCAAGGCCGTCTCGCCCGAAGCCGAAACCGACGAGGACATCAAGATCCTGGCTCTCAACGGGCTGATGCAATCGGATCCGGAACGGGCTCTGCCGCAGGTCGAGAACCTTCTCAAGACTTCGCACTCGCCCAGGCTCAAGCGCCAGGCCATTATCGTTCTGGGCCTCAACAGTTCTCCGCGCGCCCGCCAGGACCTGGAACAGCTCGCGCGCGGCGGCAACCCCGACCTCCAGCTCGATGCCATTCGCTACCTGGCGCGGGGAAAGGACTCGAACTCGGGCCAGCTCTTCTCGGAAATCTACGCGGCTTCGAACGATGTCAACGTGAAGCGCGCCATCCTCAACACCTACTCCGTCACCAAAGACAAAGACCGTTTGGCGCAGATCGCCAACACGGAAAAGAATCCCGACCTTCGCAACCAGGCCATCCGCGACCTCGGCGAGATCGATGGACAGCCCGAGATCTGGCAGATCTATCAGTCCGAAACCACTCCCGAAGGCAAGGCAACGTTGCTCGGCTACATGGGCGAGAACGGCAACCTGGACAAGCTGGTGGAAGTGGCCCGCACGGATAAGGATCCCAAAGTCCGCATGGCGGCGGTGCACGCCATCGCTTCGCAAAGAGCCGGCAACCCCGGCGCCGCGCTGGTCTCGGTCTACACTGCCGAGCAGGACCAGCAGGTGAAGCGGTCGATTGTCGACGACCTGGCCCCTACCCGCAACGGTAAGGCGCCGAACGGCAAGGCGTTGGTGGACCTGGCGCGCGCCGAGAAGGACACCAAAATGAAGCTGTACATCGTCAACCGTCTCTCCAACATGGCCAGGTATTCCAAGGAAGCGCAGGACTACCTGCAGGAGATCCTCAGCAAATGAAACCGGTGCTGTGTTTGATGGCGGCGGCGCTGGCGCTCGGGGCGCAGCCCAAACTGCTGGTCAATGCCAGGGTGGATACCCGTTCCGGGGCGGCTCTCGACCGGGAATTCAAAACGCTGCTGGCTTCGCAACCGCAGCCGGCCTGGATCATGTACGACGTTCCGGCGGTGCGCAACTCCAGCCTGAGCTGCGAATACGTGCGCGATGGGTACTCCTCGCCGGGCGTGATTCACCTGGAACCGCCCGACCACGCCGTCGTCCTGTTCCGCGTGGAAGCCAATACCGTTACTCGAATCCGCAGCCTGTCGCCGGATTGCGAGATCGACGCCGGCGGCCTGCCGGTCCATTGGCTCACGGACGTGGCGCCCGCTCAAAGCGTGGCGCTGCTGGCGAGCTATGTACCGCAGCGGGAGTTGGACGGGAACGGCGCTGTGAGCGCCATCGCCGCCCACGCCGACGCCTCGGCCGATGCCGCCCT
>JBEKYE010000123.1:0-11504 GCA_049511275.1 Bryobacteraceae bacterium | reverse complement strand
ATGGCATGGAAGAGGTCGTCGGTTCGAACCCGACCAGGTCCACCAAAACATCCCGTACACGTCAAAGACATGCACGGACGCTGTGCTTCCGTAGCGTGGAAGAACACGTCTCTGGAGTCCAAAGTTGCCAACTCCCGTCTGATTCTCGGTTTTCGCTGCGGGGACAGTGGACTCCACTTGCCCGGGTTCATGACGCACGTGTCCACCCCGTTGGCCAGCAGGGTCCGCAAGAGACATTCAGCTGCGACCGCGACCATGGTGATTTCGTTAGCGCGTAGAGATATATTGAGCTGTGATCGGATGCTGAGCATGGCTGTGGTGCTGCGCAGTTTAGTACGGACGTAGTTGTGGCTGGCGCCGATGTTCTTGTTATCACCCGATTCCAGTGCCATTAAGCATTGGAGCAGGGTGGACCTCATCCGTACCGGCCACTCAGGTTCCAGATTTGCGCCCGCGTGGCCGCCACAGGCGGAGTTACCGAGGCCCTTGCCTCCAGGAGAAACGAAGTGGATCAACAGCGATTGCCGGGCGATGTCAGCCGGCGGAGGTTCGTTGGGAGCAGCGCGGCTGCGCTGGCGGCGCCGTTCGTGGCGAAAGCCGTCGGAGCCAACGATAAGATCACGGTCGGCATGATCGGCACAGGAGGCCGCGGGTGCTACCTGCTGGAGCGCCTCTTCGCGCGCAACCAGGAAACGACGACGGTCGCAGCCATCTGCGACGCGTACACTGGAAACCTGGCGAAGGCCGGCGCGCTGGTTCAGACCATGGGCGGCAATGCGCCCAAGACCTACGCCGACTACCGGGAACTGCTGCAGGACAGGAGCATTGATGCGGTCTTCATCGCCACGCCCGAGCATTTGCACTACCCCATGCTCATCGCTGCCCTTAAGGCCGGCAAGCACGTCTACGTCGAGAAACCGCTGGCCCACACCATCGAGGAAGGCGAGAAGATGCTGAAGGCGGCCGAAAACTCGAAGCAAGTCATCCAGGTGGGGACCCAGAACCGCAGTAACTCGCTCTACATCAAGGCCAAGGAGATGGTGGCCGCCGGCATGATTGGCGAAGTGCACTATACCCGCGCGTTCTGGTACCGAAACTCGCTCGACGACGCACCCGCCTGGCGATACGCCATTCCCGCCGCCGCGACCGAACGGAATACGGACTGGAATCGCTTCCTGGAGAACGCCCCCCAACGGCCGTTCAGCAAGCCCCGCTTCTTTCAATGGCGGCTCTACTGGGATTATTCGAGCGGCATCTCCACCGACCTGCTGGTGCACCAGACCGATATCACGCAATTCGTCCTGGACAAGACGACACCGCTTTCCTGCGTGGCATCCGGAGCGATCCTGCGATGGACCAAGGACGACCGCGAGGTGCCGGACACCCTGAGCGCCGTATTTGAGTATCCGGGCGGATTCCACATCAACTACAGTTGCTATTTGGGCAACGATCACTTCGGTTACGGCGAGCAGTTCCTGGGGAACGAGGGAACTATCGAAGTATTGAACCGCCAGTTCCTGAACTTCTATCCGGAGAAGTTCGGCGGCAAACCTCCGGAGCGCGTGGCCGCGCGCAAGGAACTCAGCATGGCGCTGCCGGGCAACGACGCCAAGGCCGTGGAGGCTCATATCGTCAACTTCTTCGAGGCGGTGCGCGGCCGCGAAGCGGTGATTGCTCCGCTCGAGGCTGGCCAGCGGGCAGCCGTCACCGGACACATCGCGACGCTCTCGTACCTCAAGAACCAGAAAATCTTCTGGGACCAGAAGACCAGGGAATACCGCGGCGCGTAGCGGCATACAACGAGATCGCGCTCCCGTTGGCCGTGAAATGGCGATGATTGGCGGCAATGTTCCTTTGGCGACCCTTCGATTGAGCCTGGCCGGGGCCGCCGGGGCAAGGTGCCGTCCGGCGAAGGTGGACAAAAGCCTGTTTTCGGTGCTCATCGGCGGCCAGCCATACTTTGGCTTTTCTCAGCCGCCTTCTAAGTGCCGTCGGTCACATCACCCGCCTGCGCGAACGCCAAAAATGGTGCTGTCGCCACGTTCGACCAGGTCCGTGGCCCGCATGGGAATCGCTTCCAGCCCCGGCTGGTTCTAGGACTGGGTCTCAGCCGGCTTAGCCATTGAGAAGCTGGCTACGGCCGCGGCTTCATCCTCAAACGCTTCGAAGACCGTGTACAGCTTGGTGAGTTTCAAAAGATCATGCACGCGCTTGGCGAGGTTCAACAGCTTTATCTCGCCTCCGGCCGTGGTGACAGTCGTGTGCGCGGCGATCAGTTCACCCATGCCGGAGCTGTCCATGTAGGAAACGTCGGCCATGTTCAGAACGATCCGCCGGGAACCGCTCGCCACCAGTTCCCGAATCTTCGTGCGCAGGGTGCTGGCGCCTTCGCCCATGGTTAGCTTTCCGCTGGCGACCACGATGATCACCTCACCCTTCTGGTGGGTTGTCAGTTTCACACTCATTGAATGATTCTCCTTTCCCTTTGCCCTGTTGTCTTCTCACTTCTGAGCGGGCCGCAGGTTATTCAATACTCGCACATCAGCACTCTGCCCGGAGGTCAGCTTACTTGGCGGGCCGTTTTGAAGGGTGCGGGGCTTTCTGGAAACTACGGCTGTTCGGATGCCGCAGGACTGGAGTTTGCGTGAAGCCTAACACTTCATGCTAACCTTTCGGGTACTAAGACGTCTGAATATTACGAAGTCTGAGTATGCCAAAACCGGACTCTCTCCAAGGCTCGCTCGATCTGCTCGTCTTGAAGATCCTCTCGCGGCGGCCGCGCCTGCACGGGTACGCCATCATGTCCGCGATCAAGGATTGGTCCGGCGACGTTCTCCGCGCCGAGGAAGGTTCACTCTACCCCGCGCTGCACCGCATGGAGGTAGCCGGCTGGATTCGCGCCGAGTGGATCACCAAAGACACCGGCCGGCGCGCGCGCATCTATCAATTGACGGCGGCCGGAAAGAAGCAGCTTGCCACGGAAGAATCGCGTTGGGAGGCGGTTACGGCGGCCGTGAATCGCGTTCTGAGGGCGGTTTGATATGTCGTTTTGGTCGCGCATCGTAAATATCGTTCGCGGCGATCGCCTGAACCGCGAAATCGATGAGGAGATTCAGTCGCACATCGAGGAGGCCATCGAGCACGGCCGCGACCCCGCAGAGGCCCACAGGTCCTTCGGTCCGCTGCTCTCCCGACGCGAGGAGAGCCGCGACATCCGGCTCATTGCCTGGCTCGACTCGCTCCGCGCCGACGCCGTCCTGGGCTACCGCCAACTGACCAAGCGGAAGGTGACTTCGGCCGCCGCGATCCTGTCGCTGGCTCTGGCGATCGGCGCCTGCACTTCGGCATTCCGCCTCATCGACGCCCTGCTGTTGCGGCCTTTGCCGGTGGCGAATCCCGGGCAACTCTACGCGCTGCTTCGCGAAGGCAGCAATCTGGTTGACGACAAGCCCTTCAAAGGGGACATGTGGCCTTACCCGTCGTTCCGCCTCATGCGCGCCGCGGTGAAGGGCCAAGCCGAGTTGCTGGCCATCTCCTATGCCGCGCGTATGGACCTGAGCTACAAGTCCGACGCCGAGATCGAAAAAGCTACCGTGCAGTACGTCTCCGGGTGGATGTTCGATTCGTTCGGACTGCGCCCCTCCGCCGGGCGCCTGCTCACCGAAAACGACGATCTCAAGCCGGGCGCGCGTCCGTACGCCGTGCTTTCCCACGACTATTGGAAGCGCCGCTTCGCGCAAGACCGGCGAGCGATCGGACGCACCTTTCGCATGGGCGACACCCTGTTTGAGATTGTGGGAATCGGACCCGCGCCCTTCACCGGCACGGAGACGGGTACGGTGACGGACATCTTCATTCCTACCATGATGCATCCCGGGGTGACGCGCGATGACTGGACCTGGATGCGGACGCTGGCGCGGGTGTATCCGGGTGTGGCGATGGAGCCGCTTCGCGCGCGGCTCGACGCCAGCTCTCACGCCTTCGAGGAGGAGCGAGCCAAAGGGTTCAAGGATGAGACGAGGGAGAGCATTGAACGATTCCTCGCCCAGAAGGTGGTGTTGGAGCCGGCCGCCGCGGGGGCGTCCGGCCTCCAGCAGAATTACCGCGTCTCGCTGATTGCCATCGGCATACTGGTAGCGCTGGTGCTCTTAATTGCGTGTGCCAATGTGGCCAACCTCTTGACGGCCCAGGCGGCATCTCGCGCCCGGGAGATGGCGCTGCGCGTCTCGATCGGCGCGGGACGCTGGCGGCTGGTGCAATTGGTGCTGGTGGAGAGCGCCTGGCTGGCGCTTCTGGCGGCCACGCTGGGCGCAGCGTTCGCCTGGTGGTCGGCGCCGTTCGTCGTCAGCCGGATCAACCCGCCCGACAATCCGGTGCGCCTGACTCTTCCGGCGGACTGGCGGGTGCTGGCGTTCGGACTGGCGCTGACTCTCGGCGTGACGCTCCTGTTCGGACTGGCGCCCGCCCTGCGCGCCTCGGCCACCAGACCGGCGAGCGCGCTCAAAGGCGGGTCCGACCCGCACGCACGGGGGCGCCTGATGCATGCGCTGATCGCCGTGCAAGTGGCCTTCTGTTTTCTGGTGTTGTTCGTGGCGGGGTTGTTTGCCGCCACGTTCGACCGCTTGTCTCACCGGCCTATGGGATTTTCCACGGAACGGCTGCTCACGCTCGACACCGTGGCGGACCGCGCCGAAGCTCCCGTTTTCTGGGACCAGGTGGCGGACCATTTGCGCACCGTGCCGGGCGTGGAAACGGTGGCCCTGTCCGGGTGGCCGCTGCTCAGCGGGGGATCGTGGAACGGATTCGTTTCGGTAAACGGAGCGCCTCTAGGCAGCGTTCTGGCCTACTTTCTGAGTATCTCGCCGGGTTGGATAGACGCCATGAAGATCCGCTTCGTGGACGGACGGGATTTCCGCGCCAACGACACTTCTCCCGGCGTTGCCATCGTCAACGAAACTTTCGTGAAGCAGTTCTTCCCCGACGGCCGTCCCATTGGACAGTCCATCGCCAAGGGTGACGGTGTCTACCAGGTGGTAGGCGTGGTTCGCGACGTTCCCTACAAGGACATTCACGAGCCGATCCTGCCGGCGGTTTACGTCCCGTTTCATTCGGTCGACGCCAAGGGCGCCAGCCGGCCGATACGGGGAAGCGCGTTCCTTGTGCGCACGTCCAGCGCGAACCCTCTCGCGCTGGCATCCACTTTGCGCCGCGAGGTGCCGCGCGCCCGGCCCGAATTCCGCGTCAGCAACGTCCGCACCCAGGCGGACCTGGTCCTGGCGCAAACCGTGCGCGAGCGCTTGCTGGCGATGTTGGCGCTGTTCTTCGCCGGCGTCGCATTATTGCTGGCGGGCATCGGCCTGTATGGCGTGCTCGATTACTCCGTGCTGCAACGGCGGCGCGAAATCGGCATTCGCATGGCCATCGGCGCGCAAGCCGGCCACATCGCCCGCCGCGTCACAGCGGACGTCTTCCGGATGGTGCTCACCGGAGCCGTCGCGGGCGTAGCGTTAGGCATAGCATCGGCGCGCTACATCGAGACACTGCTCTACCAGGTGAAGGCCACCGAGTTGGGCTTGCTGGCGCTGCCGGCGCTCGGAATCCTCTTAACCGCGTCGCTGGCCGCGGTGCCGGCGGTCATCCGCGCAGTAAGAATCGACCCGGCCACGATTCTACGCTCTGAATAGACCGCCTGAGCCCGGCTTTTCCGATTGCCGCAAAGCTGCCGCTGGGCCGCAAAGCCGGCCACCCGCCGCCGGGCGCGTTCGACCTGCGCCCGGCCAAGGTCGTGCGGAGGGTCCCCCGGAATACTAAAATAGATCTTTGGGGCGATAAGGAACAATCGGTCCCGATTTTCGTATGGACAATAGATGAGCGCGCGCGCATCATTCTGGGAAGCGGCGGTGGCCGCGGTCCAATCGCTCCGCGGAAGCAAGCTGCGCAGCTTTCTGACCCTGCTGGGCATCATCCTGGCCACCACCACCCTGATCCTGGTGATGTCGGTGATCTCCGGCATGAACTCCTACATCGCCGATAGAGTCTCCGAAATGGGCGCCGACGGGTACATGGTGCAGCGCGAGCCCATGGCCGAGTTCGACACCAAGAAACTCCTCGAGGCCCTGCGGCGCAATCCGCAATTGAGCCGGGAGGAATTCGAATTCTTGCGCTCGCGCGTGCAGCTCACCCCGGAGATAGGCATGTCCGCGGGTCGCGGCGTCTCGGTGCACGCCGGCAAGGAGACCATTCAAAGCGTGGATCTGCAGGGCGCGTCGCCCAATCTCGGGGTCATCAACAATTACGAGGCGGTGGACGGCCGCTTCCTATCGGACAGCGAGAACGATCATCGTCTCGACGTGGCTTTCATCGGCAAAGACGTCAAGGACCAACTCTTCCCCACCTCTGACCCCGTCGGACGCTCTCTGGCCGTGCAAGGCCTTCCCTTCACCATCGTGGGGGTGGCCAAGGCCAAGGGTTCAGTCTTCGGACAGTCACAGGACAAGTTCGTCATCATCCCCATCGAAACCTATTTCAAGATCTGGGGCCGGCATGACGGCATGAGCTACGCGGCCCAGGCCGTGGATCACGCCCACCTGGCGCAGGCGCAGGAAGAGACCCGCATGCTGCTGCGCGTCTATCGCCACCTGGGTCCCAAGGCCGAGGATACCTTCGCCATTCTGACGTCCGGCTCCCTGCTGGATTTTTGGAACCAGTTGACCGGCGCGATCGCCGCCACCGCCATCGCCGTGGTATCCGTGTTCATGGTGGTGGGCGGAGTCGTCATCATGAATATCATGCTGGCGGTGGTGACGGAGCGCACGCGCGAGATCGGCATTCGAAAGGCCGTCGGCGCGCGCAATCGCGACATCCTCAACCAGTTCCTGGTGGAATCGTCGCTGCTGGCGGCCTTCGGCGGGCTGATCGGCGTAACCGTGGCGTGGTGCGTGGCCGTCCTGGTCCGCACGGTAACGCCCGTGCCGACCTCAGTGCCGGTCACGGCCGTGGTCGTGGCATTGGCCCTTTCCACCGTCGTCGGGCTGTTCTTCGGCATCTACCCGGCCCAGCGCGCCGCGAAACTCGACCCCATCGAAGCCCTGCGGATGGAGATATGACGCTCCCTTCGGTAATTTCCGGCATCCGGCTGGCGCTGACCAACGTCCGCGAGCACAAGATGCGCTCGTTTCTCACCGTTCTGGGCGTGATCATCGGCACCGGCGCGGTGATCGGCGTAGGCTCCATCATCGCCGGTCTGGACGGCGCAATCACCAATATCCTGCGCTCCTTCGGCCCGAACACCATCATTGTCCTTAAAGGACCGGTGATGGCCGATTGGACGCCCGAGATCCTGCGCCGCAAACCCCTCACGCTCGAAAACGCCCGTGCCGTTCAAGCGCGCTGCCCGTCGGTGGAGCACGTCAGTCCCTATCTTTTCGCCATGGTGATGTCGGTCAACGATGTTCATCGTGCCCGCTACAAAGGCAACGACCTCTATAACATCGATCTGGGCGGCACCGAGGAAGGCTACGCCGCCGGCGGCACCACCATGAAAGCCGGCCGCTTTTTCTCCGATCAGGAGAGCGCCCATCACGTGCCCATCGCGGTCATCGGGGAAGACGTCGGGAGGCAGTTGTTCGAGAACGCCGATCCCATCGATAAATGGTTCCAGGTGGACGGCCACTCGCTTCAAGTGGTCGGCGTCATGGACCACCCCGCCGCTTCGCTGCCCGGCCAGAAAGACCTGCGCGTCCTGCTCCCTTACTTCACCATGCGCAAAATGTTCCCCAGCCTCAAGGAGCACATGCTGGTGGTGGTGGCCTACCCCGGCATGCTGGACCAGGCGCAGGATGAAGTCCGCGCCGTGCTGCGCCTGGAGCGCCGCGTGCCGTTCAACGCGCCCGATAACTTCTCGATGTCCACCTCCGAATCGATGATCGATCGGTTCCGCGAAGTGACCGGCACGGTGGCGCTGGTGATGGTGGTGCTCAGTTCGATCGGCCTGCTGGTGGGCGGCATCGGCGTCATGAACATCATGCTGGTGAGCGTCACGGAGCGCACGCGCGAAATCGGCATCCGCAAAGCCGTGGGCGCGCGCCGCAGCGACATCGTGGTGCAATTCCTGACGGAGGCCGTGGTGCTGACCGTGCTGGGCGGCATCATCGGGCTGACCATCGGCTGGCTGATTTCGCGCGCCGCCGGACTGATTTTCCCCAACCTGCCGACCGCCGTGCCGCTGTGGACCGCCGTCACGGGAGTATTGGTATCGGTCGGGGTGGGCCTGTTTTTCGGCATCTGGCCCGCCAACCGCGCCGCCCGTCTCGACCCCGTGGAAGCGTTGCGTTACGAGTAGGCGCACCGGAAACCGTCGAGCGTTCCGGGGACGCGGAGCAGTTACTCGACCGCCTGTGTCCGGCTGAAACGCCAGCGCCGCGGCGGCCGCCCGGATGCCTGCGAGCACCCTCATTTCCTGTCAGTAGTAGCGTGAGCCAGCGCCGAGCCCCGAAACGTGGCAATCTGGATATATATGAAACCGCTGTCTGTCGTGGGGTGCCTGCTGTTATTGGCAACGGCCCAGGCGCAGACCGTTCCGCCTCCGGCGCCTCCGTTTCCCCCACAGCAAGCTCCAGCGAATCCCAACGCCCCCGAGATGAACACGCGCGAAGAGACGGCAGCCTTCAAAACGCACGTTAACCTGGTGATGGTCCCGGTGGTGGTGCGCGATATCCGCGGAGTCGCCGTCGGCAATCTCACCAAGACGAGTTTCCAACTCTTCGACAAAGGCAAGCCGCAGGAAATCACACGTTTCTCGGTGGAGAAATACGGCGGCAAGCCGCCGCTCGAAGCCAATGCGACACCCGGCAGTCCGCTTTCCTCCTCGGAAGAGAAGGGCCACGCGGTCGTGGTACCCGAACGGTTCGTAGCGTACCTGTTCGACGATGTCCACCTCGCGCCGGACGACCTCCCGCGCGTCCGCGATGCGGCGTTGCGACACATCGCCGAACTCAAGCCCACCGACCGCGCCGCCATCTTCACCATGTCCGGCACCCCCATGCTCGATTTCACCGACGACCAGGATCGCCTGCGCGACGCGTTAATGCGGCTGCGGCCCAACATCATGGCGCGCGCCGGCGCCATGTCCGGCGGCGATACGCTCACATTCGGTTCGCTCGACGCGATCAAGGACGTGGTGCAGCGCATGGCCACGGCGCCTGGGCAGCGTACCGTAATCGTGATTTCTCCCGGCTTCTTCACCATCGATCCGCTGTTCTACCCGGACAAGAGCGAGATTCTGGACCGCGCCATCCGCGCCAACGTGATCATCAGCGGCCTGGACGCGCGCGGCCTCTACACCGATCCGGCATTGGATGTCTCGCGGCCCGGCGGGCGCGTCGGCGCGTCCCTGATGCGCGAATCCATGCGGTCGGACATTCTGGCCGAGATGGCGTCCGGCACCGGCGGCACATTCTTTCAGAACAGCAATAACTACGACGAGGGGTTCAAACGCCTGGCGGCCGCGCCCGAGTATGTTTACATGCTGGGATTCACGCCGCAGAATCTGAAAAACGACGGCAGTTTTCACCCGCTACGCGTCACCGTGAGGCCGTCCAACGATTTGAACATGCAGGCGCGCCGCGGCTATTACGCTCCCAAGCGCATCGACGATCCCGAGGAGACCGCGCGGCAGGAGATTGGGGCCGCACTGTTCTCGCGCGAGGAGATGCAGGAACTGCCCATCGACATGCACACCCAGTTTTTCAAAGTGGACGCTGAATCCGCCAAGCTCAGCGTGCTGGTGCATCTGAACCTGAAGCAGCTCAAGTACCGCAAGGTGGACGACCGGAACAACAACGTGGTGACCTTGGTCTATGGCCTCTTCGATCGCAACGGGAATTACCTGCAAGGCGTCAAGAAGGTAATCGAACTGCGGCTGAAAGATGACACGCTGGCCAACCGGCTGGGGCGGCCCGCTGCCATCCGGACCACCCTCGACGTGACGCCGGGAACCTACCTGGTGCGCCTGGTCGTCCGCGACGCCGAAGGCCAACTCATGTCGGCAGCGAACGCCGCCGTCGAGATTCCACGATAGGGAGCCGGTGGAGAAAACGCCAGGCCGCACACGCAAGAACTCAAGGGCAAGTCCGGCCATGCCAGCGTGCTAACTGCCGATTTCTGGTAGACCTTGGATATGCCGCTTTCCGCTTCCGACCTTAAACTTCTGGCACAGTACGACACGCCTACCATCTCCAACGTCATCGAGCTCTTCGAGGTCCGCCCGCGCAGCGCCGGCTATATGGACGGCCGCATCCGGTGCTGCTTCCCCGAAATGCCGCCCATTGTCGGCTACGCCTCCACCGCCACCATGCGCACCGCCTGGCCGTGCGCCCAGGGCGATGTTTACAGCGGCCTCGACGAACAGGTCGCCCGCTTCGCGGAACTGCCCGGCCCCGCTATCGTGGTCTTTCAGGATCTCGACTCGCCGCCCATCGCCGCCACCTTCGGCGAAGTCATGTGCGCCAGCTACCGGTGTTTCGGCGCTCTCGGCATCATCACCAGCGGCCCCGCCCGCGATCTCGACCAGGTCCGGCGCCTGGGTTTCGCCGCCTTCAGCAACGGCGCAATCTGTTCCCACGCCTATAGCCACATCACTTCGGTACACCAACCCGTGCGCGTCGGCGGCCTCGAAGTCCGCCCTGCCGAGCTGCTTCACGCCGATGCCAACGGCGTATGCTCCATCCCGGAATCCATTGCCTCCGAAGTGGCGCATGCCGCCGCCGAATTCGTGGCCTGCGAGTCCGTCTGCATCGATTTCGCCCGCTCCGGCAACGCCGACCTCAAAGGCTACGCCGAGGCGCGCCGGGAAATGCTCGGGCGCATCACCGAACTCGGCCTGCGTCTGCGTCGCTCGCGAAACTAGCTTCGCGCGCGGCTGCAAGCGCCCGGCCGCTGGCCCGCCCGCGCCATGCTGCCCGCCGGTAACACTAGGTAACGCTTTGGACTTGACCCTGTGATAGATTGAGCGTGACGACATGGGACTGCGCTTCCAGCGCCGCATCAAGCTCCTTCCGGGGGTTCGGATTAACCTCTCAAAATCCGGGGTGGGCCTTTCAGTGGGTGGCCGCGGCGCCCATTTCGGGATCGACTCGCGCGGCCGGCGGTACACTTCGGTAGGGTTGCCGGGGACGGGCCTCTCGTGGCGCGAATACCAGCACAAGCCGGCGGAGGGGCGGTGCGACCTCTGCGCACCTGGTCACGTGCACATTCCGCCGGCAGTTGCGATTATATTGTTCACCGCGGGCGCCATCATAATGATGCTCTTGCTGGCAAGGTAATGTGTTCTTGAGATTCAGTTGGAGCGGGGTCTGCCCCCATGAATGGCGTAGAGCTCTTAAATGGTGGGCGCGACAGGACTCGAACCTGTGACCTCCTGCGTGTGAAGCAGGCGCTCTAACCAACTGAGCTACGCGCCCGAAAATGGCAGGCGAGCGACGGCGACGCCTCGACATCCGACGCGC
>JBEKYE010000122.1:0-11748 GCA_049511275.1 Bryobacteraceae bacterium | reverse complement strand
GCCGCCCTAACATCTCGGCCGCCTCATAGCCAAGCAGGGCGCATTCGGCCCGGTTCACCCGGTGCATGACGCCGTCCATGTCCAATTCGTGGTACGCCACCGGAGCGTCGTCGAACAGCGCGCGGAACTTATCTTCGCTCTCCCGCAAAGCCTCTTCGACCGTTTTCCGCTTGGTAATGTCGTGCGCGGTTAGCAGGACTGCCGGCCCATCCTTCAGAACGCTGGCGTTCAGCAGGAGCCAGCGGTACGATCCGTCCTGGCACATACAGCGGCACTCGAAACCAATGCGTTCCCCGACGAGGAGGACCTTTTCGAACTCCGCTACTACCGCGGCGCGGTCCTCGGGATGGACCAGGGCGAACACCAGCAGCCCTTCCAGTTTTGCCACTGTAAGTCCGAGAATAGGCTCCCAGTAAGTGTTTGCCTGCCGGATGCGGCCATCGAAGTCCAGGACCAGCATCGGCGTGGACGACGCCGAGAAAAACTGGCTGAGGACCGTTTCGGCCCGGACGCGGCTGGTGATATCGACGTTGACGCCAACCTCGCGGGTGGCTGTTCCAGATTCGTCGAAGAATACCTTCAGTTGCGAGAGCAGCCAGTGAATGCTGCCGTCCGGCCAGACGACTCGAAACTCCGTCCCCGGGAACCCAGCTCCGGATAGCGCCAACTTCAGCCTGCGGTCCATGCCGTCGCGGTCTTCCGGATGGATCAGTTTGAGCCATTCTTCATGCGATGGCCATTTGCCGTCCGGGTCCAGGCCATAGCTCAGGAACTGCCCCTCCGACACCCTCGTTTCACCAGTCTTGAGGTCTGCATCGAAGATGCCCACAGCGGCTGCACGCTGCGCAAAGCCCAGCCATTCGTCGCTCTGCCGCAGCAACTCCTCCGCACGTTTCTGGTGCGTGACGTCGGTGATGTTGATCACGGCGCCTCTCATGCGGCCTTCGACGACTACCGGTTGAAGCGAGCATTCCACTGGGAGCGGAGTTCCGTCGCGGTGCAGGAAAACCTCGTCATCCAGTTCCGCGGCCGACCCGTTTGCCAGAGCATTTTGGATCCGGCACTGCTCTTTCGGGCAGTTCCATCCCTCGGGGTTGTTCCGGTGGAGAATGCATTGCAACTTTCGCCCCAGGCATTCCTCCCGGGAATAGCCGAAGATGCGGCATGCCGCCTGGTTGACAAATACGCAGCGCCCCTCCAAATCGACCGCCCAGATGCCGGCGCCGACCGAGTCCAGGGTGACCGCCAGTTCTTCCGCGCCCCAGGATTCCGCAAGCGCGGGCGGGGCAGGCATAGCGCAGACGTGCGGGGCCGCCTCACTGGGTGGGTGGCTGCTAAGCTCCTGTTGAAGCACTGCGGAGAACTCCTGAAAAGAATGGGAAACGGGGCTTCGGCGCTTGAGTACCCTTCTCTACCTCTCCGCCCGCAATCCTGGCCGCCAACTGCGCCATGTGCTTTTGGAACTTTCGGCTTTCACCCAACCGCTTCCCGTCCAGGAAGCTGCCCTCAAAATCCCGGCGGCACTCCGGCAGCATCGCATGAACGGGCGCCCCCAGGAGCTTTTCCAACTGGCTCTCGGTGAAGGCAGATGGCGGGACCTGGTTCAGTGTCAGGGCAAGGCAATCCCGATCGAATTCGGCCTCAAACAGCACGCTCGCCGCCGATTTCGCCTCGGCCAGGCCCAGAATGTCGCACGTGCTCACCAGGTAGAGGCGGCTGACCTCCTGGACCAGGCGTACCGAGAATGGGCTCAGGCGGCCGAGATCGACGACCATCCACTGGTAGAGCGAGCGGACGAAGTTGAGTACCAGCCGGACCCGTTCCGCCTTCGGCTGCTTCTCTTCGCGTGATGCCGGCCCCCCCGATTGCATAACGTCCAGTCCCACAGCGGGGACGACCAACTTCTTCCAGCGATCCTCATCCAGGTGCAGGATGTCGTCGGAAGCTTCCATCATGCCGTAGGGCGCGTCTACGTTCATCAGGAAACCGATGGCGTTGCCCGCCATGTCGAGATCCATCAGCAGGACGCGGCCTTCGGTCCGCCGCTTCAGTTCCAGCGCGATGTGACACGCGATGGTGGTAGTTCCTACTCCGCCTTTCGCGCCAAGAAAGCCCACGATTTTCGCCTGCTCGAGGCGAGGGTCGGAACTCGAAGATTCGGCTTGGATTCTCCGTCGCACAATGGCGTGTTGCAGAATGCGGGCCAGAGCCGGCCCCTGCAGTTTGCCCTTCACCAGATAATCTTGTGCTCCGCTTTGCATTGCCCGCAACGCCAGGGACTCGCTATCCCACCCCGTCAGGAGCACCACCGGAATGGAAGGCGCATGGGTACGGACGGCGTTTAAGCCCTCCAGGCCGTGGCTGTCCGGCAAAGACAAATCCAGGAGCACCAGGTCGATATCCCCGCGTGCCAGCCTGTCCAGGCCGGGCAGCAGGGCTTCGGCGCAAAAGACCTGAAATGCGGCCTCGCCCTCCTCCGCAAGCGCTGCCTTGACCAGTTCGGCATCGCCGGGGTTGTCTTCGATGAGTAACACGCGAAACACGGATTGGGGCAAAATGCAGGGGACTCCAAGCCCTTAACCACACTCTGGCATCGAAACCGCTAAAAGTGGATACCGTGGAACCCTCGACCGGCCCAGGGTGATACTCTAGCGGGGAACCAGCAGGCAGAGCGGGCGCACAGCCTGCCACCCTCCGAAATGCGGGTAACAGCCGATTGCCGCCGGAAACCTGTTGAAGCAACCTAATCTTAGGGTCGCCGCGGCGCGGCGGCTCCCGGTGACTCACATGTTTGATTTTCTGCTCGGCCGTCATGTATCCAACGCGACACTAATTCAGTATCGAGCGCGATTACTCGATAAGAAGCGTTTCGACATGCTGGAGGCACACCTGATGGTCTGCCCGACATGCCAGCTTCAGTTGTTGGACCTGCTGCCCCCGGTTCCGGCTCCGGGGCTTTCTTCCTGGATTGGAGGAGCTTGGGATGCTACATAAAACCATGGAAATTCCTGGGGACGTGGCGGCCTCGGAGTGGGCAGGCCTGCAGCAGCAATTCCTCGAGGAAGGCATAGAGCGCAGCCGCGAGTTTCTGGCGAGCCTCGACAAGCGTTTCGATAGCGCGCGGATGGCCCACCAGATGCGGGAATGGGCTGGAAACGCCGGGCAGCTCGGTTACCACAACATCACGGAATTGGCCCAGCGCGCGGAACACTTGCTGGGAGACGTGCCCGTCCGGAAGTCGGACCTTCGCGAAAGGCTCGGCAATCTGCTGCTGGCATTCTCCAACCTGCGCGACAGATGGATGGCGCCCGTTCCCGATCATGTGGCACGGGCCCTCCTAGGGAAAAGTGTGGCCCTGATCGGATTAGCGCCAGAGCAGGCCGGCCGCGCATGCCTCGCTCTGGGGCGTGTGGACGCCCTGCCACGGCTCTTCCCCGCCTTGGACGTCCTGAAACCCCAGTCCATTCGCGATTGTGACCTGGTGATGATCTCCGTGGGGCTCGAAACCGATGACGAAAGGCTGCAGGTGGCCGTGGAAAGCTCGGCGGCTGGCAAGCTGTTATTGGCCGGAGAACGCCGGCGCCTGATGACGCTGCCTCCCGCGGTGCAAATGCGGGCCGCGGACTACCTGGTCGACGATTGGCAACCCGAAGAATTGCTGCTGCGCCTGGCGCTGGCAATTTCGCGCAGGGCAACTGCCGCTGGCGGCGCGGCGGCGGCGCCCGAGGAGGCCCCGTTCCAAGCTGCCGGGGAATCCCGGCGCACCATGAGCAGTCCCAGGGTCCTGGTGGTGGACGACGATCCCATCATCCTGACACTGTTGCGGACGACCCTGCAGAATTACGGGATGCAGTGTGAGACGGTGGACAACGGCGCCGATGCCCTTCGTCTCATCCGCCGGGACAAGCAGCAGGTAGTCGTGCTGGATGTCAACATGCCCGGCCTGGATGGTTACGGAGTGCTGTCAGCCGTCCGCGCCGAAAAACTCCCGACGCAGGTAATACTGGTCACGGCGCGCCAGCAGGAGCGCGACATACTGCGTGGGTTCCAACTCGGCGCCGACGATTATCTGGTCAAACCGTTCAACCTGCTCGAACTGGTTGCCCGGATAAACAGGCTACTACACCTACCATCGCAGGCAGCCGCGTGAGCGCATCGCGGCCGGTGGTGAACGGCCTTAGCTCCGAGTACCTACAACGCCAACATCGAGACTGAGGGCGCTCTTGATCTTGCCTGGAAGAACCGAGGGCAAGAATGGCTTTTCCGCAAAGTACCAACCGTGGTTGAGCGCGAGCGTTTGGCTGCAGGGGTCGCTGGACATCAGCATCGCCCGCAATCGCGGCCGGCGCCACTCCAACTTCTGAGTCAATTCGGCGCCGGAAGATCCTGCCATTGAAAAACATGTGAGGAGTAGGTCGATATTTCCTGTAATCAACTCGCTCACCGGACCCTGAATAGTTTCGCCAGTCTCGATCGATTGCCTCCACCGCGAAAGCGGTAGATCGGTTCTCAACAATACACGATAGCGCACGTATGGAGATAAGCGGGTTTCTTCTGGTGCTATGAGGTACCGTGTCAGTGAGGTGTTGAATGTCTCAGCGAATCAATCGCCGCGAGTTTTCCGGGCTGATGGCGGGCGGGATCGCGTTGCTATCCGAGGCCGCACCGGCTTGGGCGCAGCCGGCCGGCACCATCTCCGTCCGGCAGACGGCGGACACGAAGAGGTTTGCGGAAGAGCCGGCCCTGCAATGGCAGCCGGCGGAAGGCCAGTCGGCCGATGGCATCGTGCTCGACCCCTCCAGAACGTACCAGGAAATGCTCGGCTTCGGCGGCGCGCTGACGGACGCCTCCGCCTACATGATCAATCAGCTCGATGCCGCCGCGCGCGAGAAGTTCTTGCACGAGTTGTACCATCCGTCCGAGCTGGGCCTGGAGGTGACGCGTATTTGCGTCGGGTCCAGCGACTATGCCGCCAGCATGTACAGCTATGACGAGGGCGATCCCGATCCCGAGTTGCAGCGATTCTCCATCGATCACGATAAGCAGTACATCCTTCCGCAATTGCGAATCGCGCGCCAACACAACCCCGATCTGTATGTGCTGGCTTCGCCGTGGAGCCCGCCAGGCTGGATGAAGGCCAGCGGGACTATGCTGGGCGGTTCGCTTAAGCCCAGGAACTTCCCGGTGTACGCCCGATATCTGATGAAGTTCCTCCAGAGCTACCAGGCCGAGGGCGTAGCGGTGGATGCGATCACATCTCAGAATGAGGTCGATACCGACCAGGACGGGCGCATGCCCGCATGTGTTTGGGCACAGGAACACGAGATCGTGTTCGTGAGCGAGCATCTCGGCCCGCTCCTCGAGCAAAACAAGATCGCGACCAAGATCTGGATACTGGACCATAACTTCAATCTCTGGGGCCGTGTGATCAACGAACTCGAGAATCCCCTGGTCAGCCGGTACGTCGATGGCGTGGCATGGCATCCCTACGTGGGTTCGGTCACTGCCGTGAGCCGCGTGCACGACCTGTTCCCCGACAAGAACATGTACTCCACCGAAGGCGACTTTGAAGCCACGTTCTCGCTGGTCGGCCCAATGACGTTCGGAGCCGGTGCTCCCGGCGGCGCGGGTCCCGAACCTGCGGGCGGAACGGGAGGCCGGCGGCCTCGGCGCGACCCGCTGTCCGCCGAGACGATTGCGCGCGCCGGGGTGGGCGCGGCCAATGCCGTCCGCAACTGGATGAAGTGCATCATTGTGTGGAACCTGGTGCTGGATGAAAACGGCAAACCGAATATCGGGCCCTTCGATGTCAGCGGTTTTACCACCATCAATTCCGGGACGAAAGAAATCACCCGCAGCGGCAACTACTGGGCCATGAAACACTACACCCATGCGGCGCGCCGCGGAGCGAAACGCTTCGATTCCCAGGGAGCCGTGGAAGGCGTGGCGCACGTTGCATTCGTCAACCCCAACGATGCCAAGACCGTGGTGTTGAGCAATACCGGCGCCGCGCGCAGGATTCAGTTGCACCTGGGCGGCCTGATGACGGAAATCTCTTTACCGCAGAATTCCGTCACTAACCTGAACTGGGTCTGACCGGCATGAGCCTCGGCCGGGCGGCTCGCGCTTCGCGCTCGAGGCCACTATAGAACCGGATGCTGCCGAAGATCAGGAGCGCCTGATGCCAGGGTTCCACCGTCCGGCGAAATCAAACTCCGTCATGGCGTCAGCGCCCGGGTTTTCCAGACCGTGCGGAATCCCTCCGGCAGCTCCAGCTTGAGGCCTTTGAAGAAGAATGTCGCAACTCCGGGCATGTCGGTGACGGAGAGGCTCTCGCGGGTTTGGCCGGCGGCTGACCAACCCGGGGTTTGGCCGATCACCGACCCTTCGCTCCTCGTGGTCGTATTCCTGATGACCAATTGATTCGCCTCCAATCCGGGCAGGAGATCGATCGACACCAGATTGGCGTAGAAAAGGTGCCGGATTCCTTGAATCTCCACTTCCGTAAACTCCAGCCCGACGACGAAATAAGGAAACGGGTCAGTATAGCGTTCCATGCGCCGGATGCGCCCCCGCACCGGGGAGCCCGAGGGAATCAGCGTAGCGCGTTTCGCCGCCACGTTGCCCGCGACCTCGCCATCGATCAGCGTCCCCACCGCCATATCGCCCGTGATCCGGCCGCGCAGCTTCACCGCGACTTGCAGGCCGCCAGGCAGAGTCCGCAGAGTGTCGTCGAGCGCGGCGACTCCGAAGCGGGGAGGCTGACTGGGCGAACCGGGCTCAGTATAGTCGATGGTGCTCTCCGCTTGAAACACGCGGCAGTGCGTGAACTCGACCCGGTTGTGACTGATCTCGCCGGAGGACTTCACCAAGCGGAAATCGGCCGCCTGGGGCAGAAGCAGATCCACGTCGTTCGCCAGTCGCGTGCGCGCATAGTCGATGCGGGTGACGAGTTCGGAGAGCGGCAGGGTTGAGGGGATATCGTCCGCGTTCAACTCCAGCCGGAGGACATCGAGGGTCTCCGGGTCAATCCAATAAGAGCCGCGGAGCCCCACCGTGCCCGATCCCTCCGGCATATGGATGGTCTGCCCGCTCCACACGGGCGCCAGCCCATAGTCGTAGCGCGCCAAGCGCCTCCCGCCGATATCCTCGTCTCCCACATAACGGTTGGAAGCGGCGCCGCCCAGCAGGATCGATTCCAGGTACGGCCCGAAGAGCCCGTCGCCGAGCGCGCCGCTGGCGACATAGCTGATGGGGTGCTGCTCCGAGAAGATTCGGCCGCCGGGAGACGCGTACGATTCCTTGTGCCCGTTGGTTACCACCTCGAGTCGGACCGTGTCCAGCGCACCAATCTTGCCGCCGGGCAGCTGCTGCTCGCGCTCGACTGTCTCGAGGCAACTGACGTTGGTTATGCGTTGCAGTTCCTCTCGCATGTGGCTCTTGGCCCGAGCCAGAAGCAGCACGCCGGGCGGCAGATCCTGGGCGGCCAAGGCCGCGGCAAAAATCAAGGCGGCGAGTCTGCAAGCGGCCCGGTTCATGGTTCACTTCAACTTCTCCGCCAGGCGGGTGGCGAACTTGCCGATGTCGATGATGGCGCGCTCGTGCGTGCCCTCGCCGATTTTCTCCTTTTCGTCCCAGGCTTCCACGCGGAATTGCACGCGGCGGCCGGTCACGCCGGTGACTTCGGCGCGAAAGGTCACCGTCATCCCCAGCGGCGTGGCCGCCAGGTGCGATACGTTGACGTGCGTGCCCACGGTGTCGTGGCCGGGTTCCAGCAAGGGCAACACCGTGTTGCGCGAGGTTCGCTCCATGTAGCCGATCAGGTGCGGGGTCGACAGCACCCGCGCGCCTTCCAACTCCAGAAAGTTGATGGCCACCTCGCTCGTGACCAGCAGCTTCTCCTCCCCAACTGTTCCGATTGGAATATTTGCCATGCCGCTCTATATTCTAACTTGGCTGCCGGCAGGCCTTACCGCGGCACGGGCACGGTGTAGTTGTGGCCCGCCACCGATCCAATGCCCGCCGCCACACCAAAATTGATGAAGGAAACGGCGCGGTACAGGCGGCCGCCGGGATGGCGGCGCGTGAGCAGGTACTCGATGCCCACCAATCCGCTTTGCATCCCCAGCTTGAGCAGCGCCCCTTGTGCGCCGAAAGTTCCATTGGCGCCCGCCAGCGTCGAATTCAACTCGTGCTTGTGCCAGGAAGATTCCACGTCCATGGCGTTGACAGCCGCGAGCGCGGCCACGCTGGCGCGCCAGAGCCTCCGGCCGGCGAGCAGTTTCCGGTCCACGAGCTGCCCCTGGGGCGCAGTGAGCCGGGTTTCGGTAAAGAGAGCATCCTGAGCGCAAAGAGCGCCGGCGCCGAGAGTGAAAATCAGTAGAATGTTTCGCATGTCTAGACTAATTAATGCGGAATTCTTACTGCCTTGCTAGCCGTACTTGTACTAGTACGAAGCGCCCGGGCAACAGCCCCCGGCACGGAACCGCGAGCGGCTGGCGTGGCCGGCTGAGAGAGGCCGCTCGCTGACGCTCGCCGTTCCGTGCGGCCTTCGCCCGCACCCGGTTATAATCGAGAGGTGCGATTTGCTTCCGTATTACTCCTGATTCTGTGCCTTGCCGCGTGTCAGCACGGCATTCAAAGCAACGAGGCGGTGCGCCAGGGCGTCATCGACCACCTTAAAAAGATAAATATGAACGTCGATGCCATGGACCTCACAGTGTCCTCGGTGGAGTTCCAAGGCAATAAGGCGACCGCCCAGATTACCATGACCCCCAAGGGCGCCCAAGGCGGAACGCCCATGGCCTTTAAGTACCAACTGGAACAGCAAGACAAGAAGTGGGTGGTGACGGGGCGCGCCACGAGCGTGGGCGCCGCACACGGCAACGAAGCGGCCCCCGCAGCCAGCCCGCACGGCGGCGGCGGAATGCCGGGTGCGATGCCGGGCGCGGCGAATCCGCACGGCGGCGGAGCAGCCATGCCGTCCCCGAACGACCTGCCTCCCGCCAAGAAGAAGTGAGGGTAATGAAGCGTGTCGCCATACTGGGAGGCGGTCCGGCGGGATCATTCGCCGCGGCGCAACTGGCCTCCGCCGGTCTGGCGGTGCAGGTCTTCGACGAAAAGCTCGCGTGGGAAAAGCCGTGCGGCGGTGGCCTGACCCACAAGGCATACACCCAGTACCCGTTCCTGATCGATAACGACATCCCCAAGCGGCTGGTCACCGAGACGGTGCTCTCCGCGCCGTCGGCCGGCGACGTGAGCCTCAAGCTGGACGATCCGCTGCTGATTTATTCGCGCCTGGATCTCAACCGCCTGCTGCTCGACCGCGCGGCGCAGGCGGGCGCGCAAATCGAGAAGGCCCGCGTTCTGGAGATTGCGCGCTCCGGCGAGGGCTGGCACCTGCGCACCACGGGCGGCGTGGCTCCAGCCGACTTCTGCATCGTGGCCACGGGCGCGCGCAACCCGCTGCGCAACGTCGGCACCGAACTGCGCTCCGACGACACCATGTCGGCCCTCGGGTACTACGTGCCCGGGGACAGGAACCGCATCGACATCCAGTTTCTCCCCCACCTGGAAGGCTACATCTGGGTGTTCCCGCGCTGCGGCCATCTTTCGGTGGGCATCTGCGGCAAGGGCGAAGCGGCCGGCTCACTGCGACGGCGTTTGGAATTGTACATGGCCGAACACGGCCTGCCGTGGAAAGGGGCGACGTTTTACAGCCACCTGCTTCCGTCGCTGGCCACGGGGTCATGGCGGAACAACCGCGTTTCGGGTGAAGGCTGGATGGCGGTGGGAGATGCCGCCGGGCTGGTGGACCCAATTACCGGCGAGGGCCTCTACTACGCCATGCGGTCGGCGGACCTGGCCGCCCGCACGCTGCTCGAGGAGACCGAACCGGCGGGCAAGGCTGTTGCGTACCGCGACCTGCTGAAGCGCGATTTCGCGAGCGACCTGGAATTCGGCTCGCGTCTGGCCGGCCGCGTCTTCCTGGGCCGCTTCCTGTTCGGCTCGGTTCCCGCGCGCATGGTGCAGTTCACGCGGCGCAGCCCGCGATTCTCCGCCATCATCCAGGATCTCTTCTCCGGCAAGCAACCGTATTCGGGCCTCAAACGCCGTCTGCTGCGCAATCTCAACGGCAGCCTTTACGACATCGGCATGAGCTTGGGCTTCAGCCGCATGGTCCCCCGCAAAGAGCAGGCATGAATCATTCCAAATCCGAACAACTCTTTCGCCGCGCCCAAGGGATCATTCCCGGCGGCGTCAATTCCCCGGTACGGGCTTTTCGAAGCGTGGGCGGCAACCCCGTGTTCATCGCGCGCGGCGAGGGCTCGCACATCTTCGACGTTGACGGCAACGAGTACATCGACTACGTGGGATCCTGGGGGCCGCTGCTGCTGGGCCACCGGCATCCGGAGATTCTGGCGGCGCTCGAAGGGGCGCTCACCATCGGCACCAGCTTTGGAGCGCCGACGGAGCAGGAGATCTCGCTCGCCGAAGCCATCTGCGACGCGATGCCTTCCATCGAGATGGTGCGGCTGGTGAATTCCGGCACGGAAGCCACCATGTCGGCCATCCGGGTGGCACGCGGCTTTACCGGGCGCGACCTGACGGTGAAGTTCGAAGGCTGCTACCACGGCCACGTGGATTCGCTGCTGGTGAAAGCCGGCTCGGGTGTTGCCACGCTCGGCATCGCCGATACACAGGGCGTGCCGAAGGCCTTCTGCGATACCACCATCGCCCTGCCGTACAATTCACCCGAAGCCGTGACTGAGGCCTTCCGGTCGCATGGCGACCGCATCGCGGCGGTGATTGTGGAGCCGGTGGCGGGCAATATGGGCTGCGTGCCGCCCCTGCCGGGCTACCTGCAATTGCTGCGCGAGGTGACCGAGCGGTACGGCGCGCTGCTGATCATCGACGAAGTGATGACCGGCTTCCGCGTGGCGTTCGGCGGCGCGCAGCAGCGCTACGGAGTGAAGGCGGACCTGACCACGCTCGGCAAAGTGATCGGCGGGGGCTTGCCGGTGGGGGCTTACGGCGGGCGCAAGGACATCATGAGCAAGGTGGCGCCGGCGGGCCCGGTTTACCAGGCCGGAACACTTTCGGGAAATCCGCTGGCGGTGGCCGCGGGGCTGGCCATGTTGCGCCACCTGAAGGCGCATCCGGAAATCTACGACCAGTTGGAAGCCCGCGCCGCGGCGTTGTGCGCCAGTGTGCCCGCGGGCATCACGGTGAATCGCGTCGGCTCCATGTTCACGTTCTTTTTCACCGCGGGGCCGGTGACCGATTGGGAATCGGCCAAACGCAGCGACACAGCGCGATTCGGGCGATTCTTCCGCGCCATGCTGGAGCGCGGCGTGTACCTGGCGCCGTCGCAATTCGAGGCGGCGTTCGTCTCGGCCGCGCACACCGAGCAGGACATCGCGAAGACCATTGAGGCGGCGAAGCAAGCATTCGAGGAGTGAATACATTCTTCACCGCCGAGGCGCCGAGACGCCGAGACGCAGAGAAAACACAATAGGAATGCACTGCAATTCTCTCTGTCTTCTCCGCGTCTCAGCGGTGAAAGTTATATCTTCTTCACGTCCTTAACCGCGCGCCACAATCGCCTGCCGGAATACGCCACGATTCCGAAGAAAACGGCCAGACTGACGGCTACCACCACCAACTGGCGCCCGGGAGCGAGCTCGGTCACCTCCGGAACGCGGCGGCCGCCGAAGTCCAGCCACACCCGCAGATGCACGGTGGCGG
>JBEKYE010000121.1:0-11764 GCA_049511275.1 Bryobacteraceae bacterium | reverse complement strand
GAGAGGCGCGAAGGGCATTTCGACGAAGAGTTGGCCGACTTGCAACGAGTCGTAATCCAGTTCCCGCTAGCCCGCGACCCCCGGCGCGAGTTGGGCATCGCCTATTACCAGCGGCACAGCTACCAGGAAGCCGTGGAGCAGTTCGAGGCCCTTCAAAAAATCGACCCCGACGATCTCGCCGCGCACTACAACCTGGCCGTCCTCTATCGCCGGCTGGGAATGAAAGACAAAGCCGCCGCGCAGGCCGCCCTATTTGCCACCAAACAAGTGGACCCGGGCGCTCCCACTTACTCCCTGGAGTTCCTGCGCAAACATCCCGAAATTTCGACCGAGAGCGTACCCTGGCATATGCACAGCGACATCTCTCCCGACGCCGGACATGGCGGAGGGCAACAATGAGCACGTCCCGCCGCCGATTCGTCCAGTCCCTCAGCCGCTCCGCTCTGGTACTTCCTTTTGCCGACCTCGTGGCGATGGCTCAAATTCCCGTACCCACGGAGCGCAGTTACAACGCGAAGGCCATGCCTGCTCCCAAGGGACCAAAGTCGCCGATCGAGGGCACTCCGCTCGGCGTCAGCTTTGTGGATGTAGTCAGAGAGTCAGGTTTAGCCGCAAAAACCATCTATGGCGGCGAAGGAAAGAATAAGTATCTTCTCGAAACCACCGGCTGTGGCCTGGCATTTTACGATTACGATAACGATGGCTGGCTGGATGTTTTCCTGGTGAACGGCTGGAGGCTGGAAGGTTTCCCCGCCGGCCAGGAACCGCGGTGCCATCTCTTCAAGAACAACCGCGACGGCACGTTCACCGACGTTACCAGAGGCTCAGGCCTCGAACTCCGCACCGGATGGGGACAAGCCTGCTGTGTCGGCGATTACGACAACGACGGTCACGACGACCTGTTTGTCACTTACTATGGACAAAATGCCCTTTACCGGAATCACGGAGACGGCACTTTCACCGACGTGACCAAGGAAGCCGGCCTCAGTCAGCCCGGCCCTAAAACCCGTTGGAACACAGGCTGCACATTCGTCGATTACGACCGGGATGGCCACTTGGATTTGTTTGTAGCCAACTACGTCGATTTCGATTTGAAGACCGCGCCTCCACCGGAAGCGGGTCCGTGCACTTACAAAGGGATGCTGGTGGCCTGCGGACCTCCCGGGCTTCGCGGCGGTAAGAACATTCTCTATCACAATAACGGCGACGGTACCTTCACCGATGTCAGCGAGAAGGCGGGGATCTGGAAGACGCCCGGCACGTATGGCTTAAGCGTGGCTGCGTCGGACCTGGATAACGACGGCTGGCCCGACATCTATGTGGCCAACGACTCCACCACCGCAACGCTGTATCAGAATCAGAAAGACGGAACGTTCAAGGATATCGCCATCGAATCCGGAGCAGCGCTCTCTCCGGAAGGAAAGCCGCAAGCCGGCATGGGCGTCTCCATCGGCGACTACAATCGCGACGGGAATCTGGACGTCGTCAAAACCAATTTCGCCGGAGACACCGATTCGCTCTATACCAACCTGGGGGACGCAACTTTCGAAGACCGCACCTATCCGAGCGGATTGGGAGTTAATACGCGATTGCTCGGCTGGGGCGTTGGCTTCTTCGACATGGATAACGACGGATGGCTCGACATTTTGATGTCCAACGGCCACGTATATCCGGAGGTGGATAAGTCCAACGCCGACTTAAAGTATGCCGAGCACAAATATCTGTATCGCAACTTACAGAACGGGCGTTTTGAAGAGGTCACCGAAAAGGGCGGACCCGGCATCCTGGAGAACGCGCCAGCTCGCGGGTGCGCTTTCGGCGATTACGACAACGACGGCGATCTTGACGTCATCGTCAATTGCGTCAATGCAATTCCACAGCTTCTGCGCTGCGACTCCACGCTCAAACGGAACTGGATCAAGATCAAGCTCGCCGGAGTAAAGTCCAACCGCAGCGGCATCGGCAGCCGCGTCATCGTCACTGCCGGAACTCCCAAGCTCTTGGTTCAAATGGACGAACTGCGGAGTGGCGGCAGTTATTTTTCGCAGAACGATCTGCGCATGCACTTCGGCTTGGACCAGGCCACCAAAGTCGATTCCGTGGAAATCCGCTGGCTGAGCGGCCAAGTGGACCGGTTGACGGATCTGGCGGTCAATCGGCTTTATGTAATTCAGGAAGGCGGGAAGATTCTGAAGACCGAGGCCTTCAAATGATCCTGGTGGCGCTGCTGCTTTCCTGCCCGTGGCTCAACCAAGCAACTGCCGCGGGTGTATTGGGGGGAACTGTCACGCAAGCAGGCTGCACTTTTACGCGCGGGTCTGTTGAGCTGCGCATTGAAGCCGCCAAGGATTTCGAGTCGTACGCGGCGACCTGCCGTTCCGAGCCTGTGCCCCTGAAAGCCATTGGGAGCGAAGCACTGGCTTGCCGCGGCGAAGCTGGGGAACAGGTGGTGGGCAGAGTACGGGACAGGGCCTTTCTGGTACGCATCACCGCCAACGACCGCGAGAAAGTGCGCAAGGTGGCGGAAATGGTGGCGGGATCAATGTTTTGAGAGTGCCCTTTCTTTGTCACTCTCTTCCGCTTTCCTGATTTCCGCGGCTTTCGCGAAAGCCGCCTCCGAACCCGCCTTGTCCCCGTTCCTCCTCAGAAGAAGTCCCAGGTTATTCCAGGCCCCGGCATTCAGGCCGTCGAGCGCCACCGATTTGCGCAGCGCCTCGATGGCTCCCTTGGCGTCCCCCTGCTGCTGTAGAGTCGTGCCGAGCATGTACCAGGCATCGTTATAGTCGGGCCGCTGCGCCACGGCGGCGCGCAACTGCTCGATCGCCTTGGCGGGATCGTCCGTGTAAGTCAGAGCAAGGGAGTAATGTGCCTCGGCCAGTGCCGGGTCGAGAGCCACTGCACGCTCCAATTCGGTTCTGGCCCGCGGCAGATCGTCGGTCTCCTTGTAGGCGATTCCCAAATCGTAGTGCGCGCCGGCGTCGTCAGGGCGGTCACGGATCAGCGCGGAAAGATGTTTGATGGCGGTTTTGAAATCGCCCAGCCCGATGTAAGCAAAGCCGATGTTCACTTGCACTTGAATGTTCTTGGGATCGTGCTCGAGGATGGTGCGAAATTCCTTCATTCCCGCCGCGGGATCGCCCGTTCGGACGAGGGCATTGCCATAACCGTTACGCGCCAAGTCATTGTTCGGATTTAAGGTAAGGGATTGGCGGTAAGCATCCCGCGCCTCTTTGTAACGATGCTGCTGCTGATAGGAGTCGCCTAGCGTGGCCCAGGCCAACGCAAGGTGATCGCGATACTCGGCGCGGCCGGGGGCCAGCGCTACTGCTCTCTGTAAGGCGGCTATCGCGGATCTGGTCTGTTTCGTGAGAGCCATCGCGGCTCCCAGGTGGTACCAGGCTTGCGCCATTTGGGGGTCCAATTGGGTAGCGCGTTGAAAATGGGGGATGGCCTGGGGGGAACGGTTTGTAGCGGCGAGCAGGAATCCGATTTCATCCTGATAGAGGGCTGATTTCGGCGCTAATGCAGCTAGTTTCTCGTAAGCTGCCAATGCTCCCGCGGCATCCTTCGCGGCGAGACGTTCGCGGGCGGTCGATTCGAGCTGTTGAATAGTCTGCGCGGCCAAAGAGATGGCGAAGCAAAAGGCGAGCCCGATCATTCGCCATAATGGATCGCTCATGCGCATTAATTGAATGTAAACCGAACCGTTGCGCGCTGGTAGCCCTCGCCAGCCGGGAACCGCACAATGAGTTCCCCGCCCTCAAGACTCGCGCCCGAGACTTGAACCGGAGGGCCAACGAACCTCACATTCAGGGCCACGGCCGATCCAGCCAGCCCTTCGATCTCGAAGCCAGTTTCCGACTCCGAAAGGATCTTCGCAGAGACGGTGGACGAGCCCACCGGCGGTAATGCGTGGGGCGGATCCACTTCGAACGCAGGAAGATTCAATTCCAACTGGTGGATGCGGGCGGTTGCCGGGACGCAATCCGCGCCGGCGGTGAGGCAAAGCGGCTGAGGGTCGATGGAAGAAGCTTCAATCAGCAGCTTATCGTCATGCTTGCGGAAGTGAAGGTCGAACGTTGCCGCGCCGACGGTCACGTTCTTCAATGCGGCGGTTTCCCACGCCGCGGGAAGCTGCGGATGCACTCGCAGGATGTGACGGAGCGCGTCGGCCTCGATACCGAATAGTCCGCGAAGAGCCGGCGTGAGCACCATCGCGGACGACCACAACTGGTGGGAGCTGCTACGTCCGAAGGGCTGAAAAAATTCGCCCGAGAGCAACTCCGTTACCGCGCCCAGGTCCTGCGAGAATGTCATACCGGCATTCTGCATCAGGTGCGCGTAGCCGGCGAACGGGCGGCCGGCGCGATATTCAGCCAACGCGGTCCAGCCGGTATACAGAGGCCAGACCGAGCCCTGGTGGTAGCTCATCGGATCATAGATTGATGATACGCGGCTGACGTCGCGGAGGCCCCAATCGGTGGAGAATTCCGGCGATACCCAGCGCTCGAACATTTTTTCCGCGTGCGGCAGTTCGAAGGAGCCGTCCCACCAGGCGACGCTGGGAAAAATCGTAGCTGTGCGATCCAACGTGCCATCGGCATCGCGGCTGAAAGCGTAAAACTGCCGCTCTGTATCGAAATACTCAGAAGCGATTTTCGCGCCTATCGACTCGGCTTGAGAGTGCGCGGCTGCTTCCAGTTCAGGTTCGTGCATGAGCGCGGAAAGGCTCGCCATCGCGGAGCAGGATTGACGATCGAGTGCCGCCAGATAGATCTCCTGGTGAGGCATGCCTGGAGGCCAACTTTCAACCCAGCCCGTGCCCTCGGTATTTTCGTAGATGCCGTCTCCATCGGAGTCGTGAGCACGGGTGAAGGCCCAGGCTTTTTTCACCGCACTCCAGTGGGCGCGCAGGAAATCCACATCGCCGCTCGATCGCACGTAATCCCACATGGTCATCACGAGCAGCGGAGTGGAGTCGGCCGAGGCGTAGAAATAGGGCGTGGCTTTCCAGTCGACTAAGTCCGCGGTCTGGGAGAATTCGTGCATGATTTTGCCGTCGTCGCGCTGCCGGCGCAGCAAGAATTCCAGCGCATGGCGGCTGAGCGAAAAATCGCCGTAACTGTGGACGGCGTACAAGCTGAAAAGAGTGTCGCGCCCGAAAAACCATCCGAAGCCGGGGCGGGCGGAATCGGCCGAAGAGTAATAGCCGGCAACCAGACCGGTCTCGTCATGAAAACGCACCTGCGCCTGATCGATGGCTAGTTCCGCCCAGCGCAAAGCCAGGTTGAAGGATGCGTCGGGCGTTTCGGCGGTCAGCCTGCGATCAAAGAAATGGGCATAATAGTCGGCGGTTTGCCGGTATTGCCCGGGCCACGCTTTGCTGAGATCGAGTAACTGCGCGGCGCTGGTCGCCATCATCAGGGGAAAGAACTGTTTCGACTGAGTTTTCGGGTCGAAAGAGAGCTTCAGTTCCAAGGGCCGGGTGCGAGGGCGCTCCTGATAGGGCGCGAGTATTCCGGGGACAGCGCCGGGAATCCCTATATAGCCTGAAAAGTCCTTGTTGTCGGTGTGCAGGATATAGTAACCGCTGGCGCCTTCTTTCACCCACTCGGCGTTGGGCAGGCCGAAGTTGGGAGCGGGCCACATGCGGAGCATTTCCGGAGTGAATCGGAACGTCAGAGTGAGCGGGCGCACGGAGGCGATTTCGAAAAACACTACCGGGCCGGCGGTTCCGGAAAACATGTGCTGCTTGACGGTGAAGGCCGCATGTGAATAGGTGAGCGTGGTATGGTCCGGGTTGACTTCGACGGATGCGGCGTATTCGGGGAGTTCGATGGGAATCGGATAATCGGCCAGTTCGGCCGTGATGCGAAAGTGGCTGGCAATTTTAGCGGGGAAGATCCACGCTTCGAAGGAGCCGTCGCCTTGGCCGAAGATGGCGCCGGCCCGGCCTGCTACGGTGAACGGCATCCGGGCTTGCGCCGGTCTGGTGATCGCCCAGGGGCTGGTTCCGAAGGGGAAACTCGGGGTAGCCTGCCAGGCAGTCTGGGCGGCGAGGAGGGGCGAGAGCGCCAGGGGCAGGAGCTTTAGTGCGTGAGGCATTTGGTTTCCAGGCTCAACTTGCCGGCCTTGGAGAGGTCTTGCCAGAGCAATACGAACGCGGCGTTGGTCCAACCGAAACCGATTTCATTTGAGGTGTAGCCGAACCGGATGCCTGCGCCCAAATCGCTCTTGCCCTCGACTACGTTGTACTTCTCCTTAATGGTGCGGTGCTGGTCGAAATCGCGGAGAATCATCGAAAGGAATTTGAGGCTCAGACGCTCGGCCGCGGCGTCGAAGCCATAGCGGCGCAGGCCTTCGATGGCGATGATCTGGAGGGGAGCCCAACCGAAGGGCGCGTCCCACTGATTGCCGGAAACATGGGTGCTGGTCTGGAGTCCGCCTTCCTTTTCGAACATCGCAAGATTGGCCGCGACGGCCGCGGCTTGCTCGGGGGTGGCGAAGCCGGCCCATAGCGGATAGAACGTGGTGAGGAAGGGATAATCGTGGCGCTGGCCGGTGACGAAGTTATAGTCGCTGAACAAGCCGGTTTTCTCGTCCCACATCAGACGGCGGATGGTTGCCGCGCGGGTGGCGGCGCGCTGCGACCAGACCTCGGCGAGGCGCGGTTGATCGAGCAGACTGTGGATGGCGGCCAAGTCCATCTCCATCCGGTACAGCAGCGAGTTGAGGTCGACGCTATTGTAATTTACAATGCCAACGCTGAACGGACCGAAACGGGCGGAGGGGTCGAAGCCGGACTCGCGCATGGCGCGGTCGGCGCGGTAGAACAGAGGTGTCAACTGATCGGTATCGCGATCGTAAAAATCGGCGAGGTTATACTCTTTGACTTCGTACGTGCGATAGTATTCCCGGACGCGGTCGTAGTGGTTTTTGCCGGCTTCATCGCGTTCGCCGAAAACAACTTCGGGCGCGGGTTGATCGGAACCGCCATCGTAGCGGGACAGGCCGGTTTGGGGTGTCAAATGAGGTTCCCTGGTCCAGTATTCGTAGTAGTTCTCGAGCGCCGGGAGGCTTTGCTCCAGCCATGCGGTGTCTCCGGTGGCGCGATAGACGTCCAGCGCCATGCGACTTAGAAATGGAGGCTGGGAGCGGGTCAGATAATAAGTGCGATTGGCGTTGAGTACCTTGCCGTAGTGACGGACTTCGTAGAGGAAGTTATCGGCCATCGACCTCGCCAGGGCTGGTTGTCCGTCGCGCAGGAGTCCCAGTTGAATGAAGTAACTGTCCCAGCCGTACATTTCATTGAAGCGTCCGCCGGGGACCACGTAGGGATGGGGGAGATAGAGGAGGCCGGATTCCTGAGTGTGGTCCAACTTCCGCACGTTCACTTTTAGCTCGCCTTGAATGCGGGCTGCGTCTTCGTCGTCGGCTACCCAGAGGGTTATGGGACCTTTCTGGGCGACCTTTGAGTCGACGGCGGAGTCGGCAAGCGAGGCGTTGGAGCGCGTGAGAGTCTTCCAGCCTTCGTGGATGTAGTTGCGGATCTCGGAGAGTGGGGCGCAGGTCTGGGCTCCGGCTGTTGAGAAGGTTACGAGGAGCAGGAAGACGAAGCGCCCGGCAAGGCGGCCGCGGCCGGCATATCGGATGAAGATTCGTTCGATCAAGAACCGGCCTCTTTCAGGCCAAGAATCTGGTTGGATTTTACTCCGCTATAAATCTCCTTCAGGCCCGACGGCCAGTGAATCTCCACGTCGGCTGAAGTCGCGGAGCCGAGGCCGAAGTGCAAGCGGAGATCGCTTTGCGAGTAGAAACTCGATTGGCTCAGGACCTCCTGGCGCTGGCGCCGGCCACCCGCCGAGACAAAAACCTTTGCCCCTATGGCGCTCCGGTTCGATTTCGTGCCGATCAATTTCAACTTGAGCCAGCGATTGCCATTGGTGCTCTCGTTGCGCAGTAGCGACGGAGGCTCTCCCATATTCATGATGGCGACACCGATTTTGCCGTTGTTTTCGAAATCGCCAAAGGCGCAGCCCCGGCTGGAGTGACAGGCCGTGATGCCTGCGCCGCTATCATCGCTGAGGTTCTCGAACACTCCGCCGCCCAGGTTGCGCAGCAGGATTCGCGGGTTTTTGTATTTGTACCCGGTGAAGAATTGCTCCAGTTCCGGGTACACGTTGCCGTTGACAAAGAGCAGGTCTACCAGACCATCGTTGTCGAAGTCGGCGAAACCCGCGCCCCAGCCGACGTAGCGAGTGAAAGCTCCCAAGCCGGCCCTCGCAGTGATGTCTTCGAAGCGACTACTTCCGTTGTTCCGATAAAGGATCGGCGTATCGTCGGCGAAGTGAGTCTTGAAGATATCGAGGCGGCCGGAGTTGTTGGCATCGCCGACGGCGATGCCCATGCCAGCCTGTTCGCGACCGTCTTCGTTATAGGCGACACCAGCTTCGAGCGCAACGTCGGTGAAGGTGCCGTCGCGATTGTTGCGATAAAGAACGCTGGGCGTGGAGTCGCAGGCAACGAAGATGTCCGGCCAGCCATCGTCGTCGAAGTCGGCGGCGACGGCGGTCATGGCATAACGGCGCTCCGCTTTGGCGATGCCGGAACTTTCCGAGACGTCCGTGAACGTGCCGTCGCCGTTGTTGCGATAGAGGAAGTTGCGTCCTGTCGGCAGGCCCCGGGGGCCGCAATTGACGGCGATGCCCTTCCAGGTGCAGTTTTCGGTTGCGCCTGGCAGAGGGGCGGTCTTCAGATCGAAGTTGAGGTAGGTGCTGACGAACAGGTCCAGAAAGCCGTCGCGATTGTAGTCTGTGAAAGTGCAGCCTGCACCCCACTCGGGTTTGGAATGGAGCAACCCGGCTTCTTTGGTGACATCGGTGAAGGTACCGTTGCCGTTATTGCGGTAGAGAATGTTCTGGCCCCAGCAACTGACGAAGAGATCGTCGAAGCCATCGTTGTTGTAGTCGCCAACGCAGACGCCCGACGCCCAAACGGCTCGCTCCAGTCCGGCTTTTTGAGTAACGTCGGTGAAGGTGCCGTCGCGGTTGTTTTTGTACAAGCGGTTGGTGGTCCCGGGAGGGGCGCCGCCAATCTGCGAACCGCCCGGGACGAAGATATCGAGCCAGCCGTCCTGATCGTAGTCGAAAAAGGCGATCCCGCAGCCGTTGGTCTCCAGAATGTATTTCTTCTTGTCGGGGTTGCCGTAAACCACGGAAGCCGTGAGACCCGCTTTCGCGGCGATGTCGGTGAATTGAAACCGCGCCACTTCCGAGGAGGGTCCAAAGGCGAGCAGCGGGAGGCTCAGAAAATCGCGCCGTCTCACTGGATCCCTTTTCCTTCCACCGCGGTGTAGATGCGGTTGGCCGCGAGCCCGGGGAATTTGTCCACCAGCCCGCTGGGCCAGTGAATTTCGACATCCGCGGTCTCCGCCTTGGCCAGCCCGAAGTGTACGCGCAGATCGTGCTGGGAAATATAGCTGCCGCCGCTGCGGACCTCATCCATTTGTTTTCGATTTCCGGTCAGGCAGTACAGGCGCGCGCCAATGGCGGAGCGATTCGATTTGGTGCCGATACACTTGATCTTGATCCAGGTATTTCCGTTGGTGGAATCGCACCGCAGCAGTTGCGGCGGCTGGTTAACGCAGTTGACCACCACGTCGAGGTCGCCATCGTTATCGAAATCGCCGCAAGCGCTGCCGCGCCCGGCGGCTTTCTCCGTGATTCCGGGGCCGGAACTTTCGGAAACGTCGAGAAACCGGCCGTTGCCGAGATTGCGGTAGAGCACCTTGCGCTGCCAATACCCGTATTCGATCGCGGTTTCAGCCACCTCGGGATAGACGTGTCCGTTGGTGAGCAGGATGTCGGGCCAGGTGTCGTTATCGTAATCGAGAAACATGGCTCCCCAGCCGAGGAAGCGGGTGTTGCGGCCGAGCCCGGCCTGGAACGTCGCGTCTTCGAAAAAGCCCTTCCCGCTGTTGTGATAGAGGCTGGACGTATCGCCGGCGAAATTCGTCTTGACGATATCCAAAAGGCCATCTCCGTCGTAGTCGGCGGCGGCGACTCCCATGCCGGCCTGCGACTTACCGTCGGCGGAATAGGCCACGCCCGCCTCGATGGCGATATCCGTGAAGGTGCCATTGCCATTGTTGTGGTAAAGGGCCGAGGAGGTGGAATCGTTGGCGACGTAGATGTCCGGCCAGCCGTCATTATCGAAATCGGCCACCAGCACTCCCAGCGCGTAGGTGCCCGGCGTTTTCAGAATACCGGACTGTTCGCTGACATCGGTGAAATGGCCCTTGCCGTCGTTGTGCAGCAGGATGTTTTTGCCGCCGTCGAGGCCTGGGGGTCCGCAGGCGACCTTCAGATTCTTATAAAGACAGCGGCCGCTTTCGGGGCCAGCCACCGTTTTGGGGTCGAAGTCGATATAGTTGCCGATGAAGATGTCGAGCCAGCCGTCGCGATCGTAATCGACAAAGGCGCAGCCGGTGTTCCAGCGTTTCAGGCCAGCCGCGGTGACGCGCGTGGTCTTGGCGACGCCGGACTTCTCCGACACATCGGTAAACGTGCCGTCGCCGTTGTTGCGATAGAGCACGCAGTCGCCCCAGTAGGTGACCAGAAGATCGTCGAACCCGTCGTTATCGTAATCGCCGACGCAGCAGCCTTGGCCCCAACCGGTGCGCGCCAGGCCCGCTTTCAGAGTGACGTCGGTGAACGTGCCGTCGCGATTATTCCTGTAAAGCCTGCTCACCGGAGCGTCGGACGGCTTCCAATCCGCTTCGAAGCGCGTGCCGTTGACCAGAAAAATATCCAGCCAGCCATCATGATCGTAGTCGTAGAAGGCGACCCCGCAGCCGGTAGTCTCGAGCAGAAAGCGATTCTTGCTTTCGGCGCCGAAAATGGTCTTCGAACAGAGTCCGGCTTCACGCGCTACATTGACGAACTGAGGATTCATCGGAGGGCCCGCGGAAAGCAACTGGTCGAGCGTGAAGACCGACGCAGACGCGCACAGGGACCGGATCAGTTGACGCCGGCTGAGTTTCGAGCTCACCGCTTTCCCTCCAGACCGCGGCGCGCACGCGCCAGATTGTCTCTGGCGACTGTATTCGACGGGTCCATTTTCAAAGCCTTCTCGAACACCGGCACCGCACCGGCAAGATCGCCGGCGGACGCGAGCGCCGCGCCCAGATTCGTCAGGACATTGGCGTTCTCGGGCTCCAGTTCGGCGGCGCGGCGGAAGTGAGGAAGCGCCTCGTCGAACTTCCCGGCCGATGCCAGCAGGCGTCCCGCGAACGTTTGGGCCTCGAAGTCGTCCGGGTTGGTTGCCAGATACACCCGCAATTCGGTCAGCGCTTCCGCGCTGTTCCCTTGCGCGGCCAGCGTGCGGGCCAGGTTATAGAGGGCATTCCGGTATCCGGGATCGAGCGCCAGTGCCTGGCGAAACTCCTTGGCGGCAGCCTCGAACCGATCCATCGCGAACAAGTCCACGGCAAGATTGTTCCGTGCGGTAACGCTCGAAGGCTGAATGCGCACGGCTTCGGTGAGATCAGTTAAAGCCTCTTCGGGACGGCCCAACTGCTGGAGCGCGGCGCCCAGATTGAAGTGCGCCACAAAATCGGCGGGATACTTCTCGAGCCTGCGCCGCATCAGGGCCTGCTGGAGAATCAGCCGCGGATCTTCGTCGCCGGTTGAGGGAGCAGGCAACACCTGGAGCCAGACATGCCCCATCTCGTCCTGGCTGCGATTCCCCGCTCTGACTTCCTTGG
>JBEKYE010000120.1:0-11809 GCA_049511275.1 Bryobacteraceae bacterium | reverse complement strand
CGCTACCCGGGTTCGGCGGGATCCTCCGGTAGCGTTACGCTTTCGATTTCGACCACAGCATCGTCTTGGGCATCGACCGGTACATGATCCAGGGAAATGACGGCAGGTTCTGCCCATTGTGCTTCCAGTATTGCGAGCCTATACTTGGTGTGTAAATAGGAGTCGTTTATCTCTTATCGCGGGTGGGACATGGAGTCTCCAATCGTCCAAATCATCGGGAGCCGCGCGACGGCGCCGCGACCCCGGCGGGCACTCATTGCTTTTCTGCTCTGCGCCGCCCTGGCGCCCGCGCAGCAAAGCAGCGCTCCTGCCAAAGACGTCCCGGTCACGCCAGCCGCCTCCGCCAGCCTGCGCGGGCGAGTGATCGATTTTAAAACGGGCGAACCGATTGCAAAAGCTCTGATCTGGATCCGCAGTCCCGATCGCCGCGCGGTGACCGACGAGAACGGCAGATTCGAGATCCCGAACGTCGCGCCTGGGGAGGCCGACGTCTACGTCAGCACCGTCGACTACGGCCTGCTGCAACAGAGGATCCAAGTGGAGGCGGACGGGCCCCGCGAATTCGAGTTCCTCCTCGGCCAGGAGTCTCTCAAGCACAGTGACCGGATCACCGTCACCGCGGAACCATTCGTGCCCGTCCGCACGGAAGATCCCGTGGAGCAGTCCATCAATAACACGGAACTAAAGAACCTTTCCGGTGTCCTGGTCGACGATCCGCTGCGCGCGGTCCAGTCAATGCCCGGTGTCGCCGCCAACAGCGACCTGTATGCTCAGTTCACGCTTCGCGGCGCCGAGCCGGCGGATATCGGAATTTTCGTAAACGGCGCCCTAATGCGCGCTCCGTTCCGCGGCATAATCGACGACCGTGGCAACAGCGTCTCGTTCAGTCTTCTGAGCAACTCCTTTGTGGATTCCATGACCTTGCTCAGCGGCAATTTCCCGGTTCAGTACGGCGATATCGCGGGTTCCATTCTGGACGTCCAGACCCGCGAAGGAAATACCGAACGCACCTCATATCGCGCTGATGTGAGCATGCTGGCAGCGTCATTTACGGCGGAAGGGCCTTTGGGCGATTCGAAGAAGGCCAGTTGGCTGGTCTCGGGCCAGAAGGACTACGTCAGCCTCGTCACTCCGCTGGTCGGAGGATCGGTGCCGAACCTCAGCTTGTACGAGGGCTTCGGGGATCTGTCCTACAACCCAACCGCGCAGAACCGGATCTCGTTGACCGTACTGGGGGGCGGTGTGAGCTACGGTATGACCGCCTCGAGCGTCTCCGGCACGGACGGCTTCCGCAACGGGACTGGCCGCAGCGGATTGGCGAGTCTGCGATGGACCTGGTCCGATGCCTCCACAATCTCACAAGCCCAGGTATATGGTTCGAGCGACTCCGGCTGGGCCAAGGATCTTTCCGAGGACCCATTGGAACGGTCGAGCGGCAGCGAGATGGGATTCCGCGAAGACCTGACGCACCAAATGGCATGGAACAAATTTCAAGCGGGCGCGGAATACCGGTGGTTCGATCGCGACTTCGTGCAAAACGAGCCCTGGAACTACTCCACCGAAGAGTTCTCGGCCACGTTGATTCAATCCGCGCAGTTCTCGAAAAGCGCTTCGCAGCCGGGAGCCTATGTCCAGGACACCATCTCGTTCGGCAAGCGCGTCACCATCGTTGCGGGCTGGCGCTGGGATCATTTCAGCCGGTACAGCCAGAACACCTTCCTTCCAAGGGTCAGCCTGTCCGCATCGCTGTTGCGTAACACCAAGCTGATCGCTGCCGCGGGCCAGTATTCCCGCTTTCCGGATCTCGTCGATCTATATGGCGAGTTCGGGACACCCACGCTGCGGGCGGAGCGCTCCACGCAGCTCTCCTTGGCGCTCGAACACTTGATCACCACAAAAACGCGGGTGCGTGTGGAGGCGTACGACCGGCAAATCCGGGACGGCATCTATTCCGCGGCCAGCCAATTCCGAGCGAATTCGGAAGGGTCCATTCTGTACCCGCAACTTGGTCCCGTCCTGGCGAATTCGCTGCGCGGTTACTCTCGCGGGGTCGAGTTTACTCTGCAGCGGCGGAGCGCCAACCGGCTAACGGGCTGGATCTCGTATGCTCTCGGATATGCCCGTTCGGTAGACACCACGACAAATGCGCATTTCTGGAGCAATTTCGACCAGCGCCACACGGTGAACATTTTTGGGAGTTACCGCATCAGCCAGACCGTCAATGTCAGCACCAATGCGCGGTACGGCAGCGGTTTCCCAGTGATGGGGTATCTCGGGCCGCCTTATATACCAGGGCAATTTCCGGGTATGCCAGCCAACCTGAACATTTACTTCCCTATCGCCAGCGTACCGAACCAGATCCGCATGCCGTATTACTTTCGGATGGATGCGCGAATCAATAAGGCATTCCACCGCAAACGCTCCAAGACCACGTTGTACGCCGAGATCATAGACCTCACCAATCGCTCCAACTATGAGTACATTGGATTCGTCCCGGATTTCGTGCGCCCCTATGGATACATCGCCGCTTACCGCACATCAGTCTTCGGGATATTGCCGAGTGTTGGCCTAAGTGTGGAGTTCTAGCGTCGAGCAGGCGGCACTTCGAGGGATGCCAGGTAGTCCCGCTTCCCATGGTGAAGGTTGGGCCTCAACCCAGGAGGGCGAAACACGATCGGGTGTTCTCGGAGTCATTTGCGGAGCCACTCACGATTTTCGGCTGCGCCGGGAAATCGATTCCGCGATCGGCGATCGGCAGAGGTCTACTGCACCGCAATCGTAACCGTCGCGGGGGAGGATGTGCCGCCCACCGAAATAACCACTGAAACGGCGCTGCCCGGTGTTACGGTAGCAGGCACGGTGGCATTCACCTGCATGGCTCCCTCAACGAAGCCGGGGGCGTTTCCGGCGTAAGAAACCGGCGCGTTCTGGCCGCCGATCTGGACCGTCACCGGCTGCGGCGGAAGGCCTGTGGAAGCGGCTACGGCGACCAGGCCATCTGTGCCGGCGGACGAGGGAGTGCCCTGACCGGTGGCGAAGATCGCGATGGTGCTTCCTCGAGTCGCGGGTTTTGCGGCGGAGTTTAAGGAGTAATCCTGGTTCAAAACGGCAGCCGGCCCGGAGCCTGAGCCATTCAAAGTGAAGACGCCCGGTTGCGCCGTCACCACGGGCATGCTGACGGCCGGCGAAAAGACTCCCAGGTATTCGACGCGCACGCTGGTGCTGGTCTCGTTCGCAATGGAATATGGCGCTGCCACGTCGAGCTGGGTGGCGCTGGCATAGAGTATCGGCGCGGCGATATCATCGAACCACACGCGCGCGCCGGCTAGTGCATTGGGGACCACGCCGGCAGTCACCTGGCTGCTAACACCCGTGGTTGGACCGAGGTTTGTGCCGAAGATGGCCAGGACCTCTCCCGGCGCAACATTGCTATTGGCGTAGGAGGCCGCGTTGCCGATGCCGCCCGATGAAATCTGCGGCTGCGCTTGAGCCAGGCGCACGAACGCCACACCGTATCCCGGAAATGAGACCGAAATTGTGCCCTGCGGCGTGATGGATTGTGTTGCCGGACCGGTAGAAGGGTCGGTGGTGCTGTTGATGGCGGTGAGGGTAGCGGAGGAGAACGAGCCCAAGGCCGAGACATCCAGCGTGATGTTGGCGGACACGCCGGGACCGTTGTTATCGGTGGAGTTGCGATAGGCGTGGTTCGCCAGCAGAATCACCACCGAACCATCGTCGTTGCGCACAGCGAGAGATTCCAATGCGCTCGGGTCCGAGTTATTCACCTGCAGGATAGTGGCGCCAGGAGGCGAGGGAAACAGGTGTGCCAGCTCGTAGTCGGTCCAGTAACTGAGATAAGTGAGGCCGGAGGTGTAATCGACTTCGGCGAACTCCGGATCTGCGTCATAGTCCCAATGGTAAAGCGCCAAGTTGCCGCCCTGAGCGAGTTGCGAAAACAAATAAGGACGCCAGGCCGCAAAGAAAGCGCTGGTGGCGCGGCCGTCAGTGACGTAGGTTTCGCCCGGATTGCACGCGCTCATGCCGTTGCCCGCATCGTAATCGGCGTTGACATTGTTCTCAGTGACCCATACGGGCACGTTGGCGAGCGCGGGGTTGGTTTTCAACTGGCTGCGTACATATAGCAGGTCGGCCAAAAGCGTGGGGATGGTCTTCATGACGGTCTGGTCGGTGTCGCGCTGGTTGCAGGTGGAGTAATAGTGCAGAGCCACGGCATCAACCGGGGCGGTCACTCCCTGGACAAAAGGCGGGACGAAAGTCTCGGATTGGGTTCCAAAGTCGGATTCCTCGATGGCTACGAACTTGATGGTGGGATCGACCGCCAGCATAGCCGGCACTACGGTGTTGTACAGGGTTAAATATTCGGATGCCGTGACACCATTGATATTCGGCTCATTGAAAATGCCCCACCAGGCGATGTGGTAAGGGCTGGGCGATTGGTAGTGCACGCCGTTCACGTCAAAGCCGCCGGTGTTGTAATAGCGCACCACGTCGGCGCAGTACTGGGAGAAAGCCTGGATGCTGGAAGGCAGTATCTGCCCGCTGGAATTGTCCATGAATGCCGGAGCGGTGGCGAGCTGTAACTCGGGGCTGTGATCGCCGGTGTTCAGTACGGGCTGCAGGATGTCATCGAGCGTGCTGAAGTTCCACTGATTCGAGCCCGTCATGGGGACGCCCTGCGAGACCGGCTGCAGGCGTATGTGCTGGGGCGCGAGCTGCCATAGCAGTTGGTCGCCGGCAGCGGGTCCGGTAGAGAAGAACTTATTGTCCCATTCCGCGGGTTGAAACGCGGTAGACATGAAAGACTGGAGCCGGCCGTTGGTGCCCGCGCCGGAGTTGGTCTGATTCAATACTTGAACGCTGATCTGCGTCTGCGCCGCGAGCGAAAGCGCAACCACCAGGCCCGCACAGAACGTTCGGATATCCATTAACTGGAATTATAGCTGTAAGCTAAGTGCGGGTGTGGCCGTCTGAATTCTGAGTGTCTGGCGGCAAACAGGAAGTTGAGACTTCCGCGCCCTTCGAAGGGGCCGCGGCCAGTACTGCAATCGCGAGCGACAGGAATATGCGGTTCATGTCTCATATTACTCATTATTAATACTGACCAAATCGTTGCAATCACTGCTGGTCAGCATGGGACCGAGCTTGAAATGGCCGATGGACGCACTCGATGGGTAAGAGATAGTTAGTCGTGCCGCAGCGCTACCATCGGATCCACCCTGGCTGCACGCCGCGCCGGAAAGTAGCTCGCCGCTAGACAGACCGCCAGGAGCATTACCGGCACCGCCGTGAACGTCGCCGCATCATGCGCGGTGACGCCGTACAACATGCTCCCCAACACCCGCGTCGCCGCGTACGATCCGGCCAGTCCCAGCGCGATACCCGCGGCCGCCAGCGTCGCGCCGTGGCCCACTATCATCCGCAACACCTTTCCCTTCTCCGCGCCCAGCGCCATGCGAATGCCGATCTCGTGCGTCCGCTGCGACACCGAATAGGCCACCACTCCGTAGACGCCAACCATCGCCAGCACCAGCGCCAGCGCCGCGAACGACCCCAGCAGCACCATGTTGAACCGCGGCCGCTCCACGTATTCGTCCAGCACTTCGCGCATGCTGGCCACGTTGTCCACCGCCTGGTTGCGGTCCAGGCCGCGCACGATGCTGCGCACCGCCGCCACCGCGCTACCTGGATCACCCACGGTACGCACTGCGAGACCGACGTATATGGTTGGCTCTTCCACGAACGGCACGTAAATCTCGGTGCCGGTGCCGGCATCCAGGCGCAGGTTCTTCACGTCTGCCACCACGCCGATCACCGTCCTGGGTTTTTCTTTCTCAATCGAAATTTGCCGCCCCATGGGATTTTCGCCGGGCCACAAGTGGCGCGCCGTGGTCTGGTTGAGGATGACCGCGTCTTTGCGGCCCTCGTCGGTTTCGTTGAACTCGCGCCCCCGCGCCACGGCGATCCCCATGGTGCGGAAGTATCCGGCCGTGACCGCGCGCACGCCCACGGACGACTCCGCAGCCGAAAGCTGTCTGCCCTCGATTTCGATGTCCGCGCTCATCAGGAAGTTGCTGGCCAAGGGCAGCGAGTTGCTCACTGCGGCCGATTGCACTCCGGGAACCACGAACACCCGCTCCAACAGTTGTGACGCGAATTCCGCCTGCTGCGGCCCTTCGCGGTACACCTCGCTCGGCAGCGGAATGGTCATGGTCAGCAGCTTCTCCGGTTGGAAGCCGGGGTCCACCGCCTTCAACAGCGCGAAGCTGTGCAGCAGCAGCCCGGCCCCGATCAACAGCACCATCGCCAGGCCGATTTCCGCCACCACCAGCAGACTTCGCGGCGCCAGCATGCGATTCGCCCGGCCGCCGTGCGCCCCGCCCTCCTTGATGACTTCATTCACGTTGCCGCGCGAAAATTGCAGCGCTGGAATGAGCGCGAACAGCACGCCGGATAGCACCGAAATGGTAAGGCCAAACAGAAAGACCGCCGCGTCCGGCCGCACCTCGTCCATCCGCGGAATCCCGGCCGGATGCAGCAGCACGATGGCGCGCGCAATCCAGACGGAGAGCGCCAGCCCCAGCGCGCCGCCGGTCGCCGCCAGCAGCATGCACTCCGTCATCAACTGCCGCACCAGCCGCCAGCGCCCGGCGCCCAACACCGTCCGCACGGCGATCTCTTTCCGCCGCGCCGTGGTGCGTGCCAGCATCAGTCCTGCCAGGTTGGCGCACGAGATCAGCAGAATGCACCCTACCGCGCCGCAAAGCATCAGCAGCGCGCCGCGCACGCCGGACACCATGTCGCGGTCCAGCCGCACCAGGTTCACGCCTCGCCCGAGGAACGCGCGGCCTTCGGCTTCCAGCCGCTTGCTTACCGCGTCCATTTCGGCCTGCGCCTGCGGCAACGTCACGCCGCGCTTCAGACGCCCCACCGCCGTCACTACCGACCACAGCCGCTTTCCCTGAAACTCACGGCTGATGGGCGCCCACACGTCCACCTTGGCGAACATGTACGGCACAAAGGCCTCGAAGCTTTCCGGCATCACGCCGATCACGCGGTACGGGATGCCGTCGAGCACGATGCTCTTGCCGACGATCTGCGGGTCGCCGCCAAATCGCCGCCGCCACAACCCGCTGGAGATCAGGGCCACCTGGTCGGTACCCGGAGTCATCTCGGAAGATTGAAAGCCGCGGCCCATGAACGGCGACACACCCAGGCACTCGAAGAACTCCGCGGACACCAGCCCCGAGTTGACGCGCTCCGGGTCGCCGCCGCCAGTCAGACTGAACTTCCAACCGCTATACCAGGCGATGCGGTCGAACGACCGGCTCACGGCCCGCCAGCGCTCGGCCACGTCGCTGCGGGTCATGGTCCTATTGCGTGGCAGCTTGTTGGCAATGGGCGCCACGCTCGACCCGACCTGGCGGTTGTCCGTTCCCCACATCACCACCAGCCGCTGCGGATCGGGATACGGCAGAGGCCGCAGCATGGCCGCATTGACGATGCTAAACACCGCGCTGGTCGCGCCGATCCCCAAAGCGAGGGTCGCCACCGCCGCCGCCGTCAGCCCAGGAGTCTTGCGCAGCATGCGCATGCCAAAACGGAGGTCATCCAGAAAAACGGCCATATCATTATTATTAGACTCCGAAACTCTGCATTCTACCCGGCCGGATACGCAGGAGCGTGGGCTACCGTCGTACTCTATCTGGGAAATGGCCGGCGTGCTGAGCGCCGTGATGTTCAGCTTGCCGCCGGCGCTGGAAAACTGCCGACGCGATCTGGGTCCGGCGATGATGGATTGACCAGCCGCCTTCCCGCACGTCACATTCTCAGAAGTACCGAAAGTTCACCTCGATGATCGTTTCAAGCGGCACCGTCCTGCCGTCCTGCGATGCTGGCTTGAATTGCCGCTTCTTCAGCGCTTCGATGGCTTTCTCATTCAGGCCCATTCCGAGCCCGCGCAGTACATGGACCTCGACCGGCTGGCCGGAAGTGTCGATCCTCACGGACAGGTACACGGTGCCCTCGAGTTGGGCGCTTCGCGCCTCTTTGCTGTATTCGGCAGGAAAACTCTGAAGCAGCGGCGCGGGTGTGGTGCAGGCGTTATGGAATGGCAACATGACTTCGGCGATGCGGTCGCCGGCACTTCCGCCCACCGCGCTTTCCGCTCACTGTTTCTTCGTGAGCCGCTCCGCTTCCGCGCGGTCCGCCGCCGCGCCCTTGGCGTCGTTCAGCTTGTCCCTCGCCTCCGCGCGCCATTCGAACACGTTCGCGTCCTTCAACCCTCCCGCGAAATACGCATTGAAATCCGCTTCTGCTTCCTTGTATTTCTTGAGGCCTAGATACGCTCTGCCGCGCGTCACCACCGCGTCCGGCCAGTACACGTAGTTCTTATCCTTTAGCGCCGAATTGCAATCCTCGATGGCCTCCTCGAATCTGCCCTTCTCCAGGTAAAGGTTCGCCCGGTACGCATACGATATCGAATACGTCGGGCGCAGCCGGATCGCCTCGCCGAAATCTTTGAGGGCCGCGTCGGTATTCCCAAGTATTTGGTTTTCGAGCCCCCGGTTGTTCCATAGTACCGGGTTGTTGGGCAGATATCGCAAAGCTTCCGAATAGCCCTGCAAGGCATTCGCATGGTCCTTAGTGGTCGAGTAGACATTGGCTCGGTCGTTGTAAGCGACCCCATAATCCGGTTTCAGGCGGATCGCCTCCGCGAAATCCTGCAGCGCCGCAGGGAACTCTTCGAGGTAGTAGTGCGCGTTTGCCCTGGTCTCAAATCCACGCGGGATGGTCGGCGAAGACGCCGTCACCCGCTTCAAATCCGCGCGCGCTGCGTTCATCTCCCCGAAGCGAAAATATGCGAACCCTCTTCCCGCCAGCGCCGGGATGTTGCCTGGCTGCAACTGCAGCGCAGAATTCGCCGCGGCCAGCGCGTCATTCAACGCGAGGTCGTACGACAATTCGAGCGCAAAATACCCGGCCGCCTCCGCATTCTTCGGGTTGGCCTGCAGCACTTTGCCGAACGCCGCCCTAGCCATTGGGTGGTCGCCCGAATCCATGAATTTCACTCCCAGGGCGAAATACGTCTTCGCCGGATCGGTATCGTGCGCCGCCGCGTCGAACTCCGCCAGCGGAGCAAACGGGTGCTGCGGAAACAGCGTCGCGAACGCGCGCATCATCTCCGTCCGGTTGGGCGCGGCTTCGGCCCGGTGAAACGCCTCCTCGACCGGATCGGCCGGCGGCGCGGTTGCCGTCACCGTCTGTTTCGAAGGCGCTTTGAACTCGCCGCCCAGCAGAAAATCGCCGGTCGCATCGACGCTGGTGAACCTCGGGTCCTGGATTGCGCCATACCGCTTCCTCACCCAGGTTCGAACGTTGTCCTCCACGTAGCGCGCCAGGACCGAAAAATACACTAGGCCGTTGTCGTCGGCCGCCTCGCCCGCGAGGCCGTGCACCACATAATTCGTGAACACGCCATGGCGGAAATCGGGCTCCTCGTAACTCGACTCCTTCTCGTTGGTCGCATTCAAAATCAACAGCCCGGCGCTATCCGGCAGAAGCCCGAAGCGTTCCACCGTGACCCCGCGCGTCGCGCTCGGCTGTATGTCCACCCGGCACGCGTCTATCAACAGAATCTTCCGCCTGGCTTTCGACTGCTGCATCACCTTGCGGACTTCCTCGATCGGCACTCCTCTCGCCAGCCCGCGCGGGGACGCGTCGAACGATGCCAGATACTGCTTTCCATCCAATTCGCCTCCGTGCCCCGCAAAGTAAAATAGCAGCGTGGCATCCTCCCCCGCTGCCGAGGCAACCGACTCCAGTTGCTCCATCACCTTCTCGTAGATGGCGTCGCTCCCGATTATCTTGTTGACTTCGAAATTGTGCGAAGGCCGGCCGAGAATTTCCGCCATCGCATCCGCATCGGCCACGGCGAAATGCAGTGGCGAAAACGTATTCTTCGCGTATTGGTCGATGCCTACTACCACGGCGTAGTGCTTTTCTCGCCGGAACTGCTCCAGCGCGTTGCGCGCCTTCTCTTGCGCATCCGGCCCGCGCTGCGCCACCGCCCCGGCCGCGAACAGCAGCGCCGCGGCCGCATATGCCCGTCCCGGGCCTTTCGCCCCAACCAATCCGAAGCTGTGTCTCCAGCCAAGCATCGTTTCGCCTCCCACGCCGGTGCCGGTCACTCTCGAATCCATCGTATAGCTTACCCTGCCCTGGCCGGTTCTGGAATATCCGAAGTGGTATCGACGGCGCACGTCTGGCACTCGAAGAGTGTGCCTGGCACGGCAGCAGGCAACGGCAGCGGGATCTTGGGGCTGAAAAGATAGATTTCCCCGGTGTTGGATTTTTCCGGCAGGGCTGAAAGGGCGCTTTGCGGAGCCAAGAGACGGCTCCTGCACTTCGGAGGATCAAAATTGGCGGCTTGTGATATGCTCAGGGGAAATCGGAAGCCAGGCAAACACCTATGCTTTTCCGCGATTCCAATAGGAGGGCTTCTTTATGCGTTTATTCACAGTGATTCTGCTGCTGGCTTGCTCCCCAGCCCTGCGGGCGCAGAAAGGTTTCGAAGTTTGCCAAGGGGCCGGCGCTGAAATAACCCGCCAGGGCGGTCCAGCAAATCCTCAAAGGGAGTTCTGCATCGGGTACGTATATGCGTTCGGGCGGGGCGTCCCCAAGGATATGGGCAAGGCCGTGACGCATTTCCGTGCAGCGGCCGATAAAGGATACGCTCCGGCGCAAGCCGTCCTCGGCGTGAACTACGCAAACGGTCTGGGCGTGACACAAAACTGGGCGGAAGCCGCGCGCTGGTACCGAAAGGCCGCCGAGGCGGGACATGGCGGGGCTGCCGTGAATCTTGGCCTCTGTTACCAGAATGGGAACGGTGTTCCGCAAGACCGTAAAGAAGCCGCAAGGTGGTACAAGATTGCCGCGGATCATGGCGATCCGAGTGCGGCCGGCCTCCTCGCGGCGCTGGAGGGATCTTCCCAGCCGAAAGGGCCTGCGCAGCAGGCCAACGCTCCCGCCAACGACATCTTCCAGCAAGGTGCGAGTTTGTACAAGGCGGGCGACTATGCAGGCGCCTTGCGTTATTTCCGGCGGGCGGCGGAAGCCGGCAACCCGTGGGCGGAGTTACAAATTGGCTATCAATACGAGAACGCCGAAGGCGTACCCCAGAACAATAGTGAGGCGGTCCAGTGGTACACCAAGTCGGCGCAGCACGGAAATGCGCGCGGGCAAAAGAACCTTGGCCAGATGTATGAGGCGGGTAAGGGCATCTCGGAAGACTGGGTCACGGCAGCCGCGTGGTATCGGAAGAGCGCCGATCAGAATTGGCAAAACGGACAGTACGCCCTGGCCCGGGCTTATCAATTCGGCATAGGTGTTCCGCAAAGCCGGCAGACGGCTATCGAGTGGTTCCGGCGAGCGGCTGCAAACGGAGACAGCGAAGCGGCCTATTTCGCACAGGACCTCAGTTCCCCAGGGAATTTCATCGGCTTCCGTAATGTGGCTGAGCACGACATGGTGATCGGCGGAAAACTCCGGTTTGGACTCAATCTTCCAGGAGCCGACCGGCATGCTCTTTCACAACTCGGGCGAACGCAACGCTTACCTTCGGGGGCTGCGACGCGGTGTCGATGTAAACGAGGCCACCGCGATGTGGAACATCCGCAAGAGCGAATACGACGCCTGCAGGAGCGGCGGCGGATCGGATTGCCATCCGCCTGGTCCGCGCCCGAACTGACTCGAGAACGAGGAATGGCGCCGAAGATAGTTACTCCGCCGC
>JBEKYE010000119.1:0-11811 GCA_049511275.1 Bryobacteraceae bacterium | reverse complement strand
GCGTGAAACACCCCAGCGCGCTGATTTTCGCCTTGAGCAAGTTGATTGGTCCTTAAGGATTCAGAGTAACTCATCCGGGTGTAGGGATTGCAAGTTGGCTCTGGGCGGAGCGGATAAGGTCTTCTTCAACGCGGAGACGCGGAGACGCGGAGAAAACTGAGGAAGCGGGGAAGTTGGTGCGATGCCGGCTGCCGGCCGGAAGGAAAACACGGACTCAATCGAGATAGTCCTTTCTCTTGTCTTCTCCGCTTCTCCGCGCCTCCGCGTTGAACCCATAGCCTGCCGGCGCGGTACTCTAGTGGAAGATGGGAGAACTCGAGGGACTCCAGAGCTCCTTGTTTTTCGAGACGCCGGAGGAGATTTATACCCGGGTGTTCCACGAACTGAAGCCGCGCACGGCAGTGCCGGAGATGCGCGTCGAATTCTGCCGCTTCGCGAATGCCGACAGCTTCATCCGGCTGGAAGAGGGCCGCCTGCTGGTGCGCATTTCCGACATCCTGGCGGGAGCCCCGGCGCCGGTGACCGAAGCGCTGGCGTACATCCTGCTCGGCAAGCTGTACCGCAAGCCGGTGGCGCGGATGCACTCCCGCCGTTATCGGCTGTATCTCAACCGCCGGGACGTGCGGCGGCAGGCACACCTGATGCGGCAGATCCGGGGGCGGAAATTCGTCTCGGGACCGCAAGGGGACGGCCACAACCTGGAGGAGGTTTTCGAGCGCCTCAACCGCGAGTATTTCGACGGGCTCATGGGGATGCCACGTCTGGGCTGGAGCCGCGGGGTGTCGCGGAGCATGCTGGGCCACTTCGATCCATCCCACAACGCCATCATCATCAGCCGGATTCTGGATCGCGAGGGCGTGCCGGCGCTGGTGCTGGAGTACGTGATGTTCCACGAGATGCTGCACCTGCGCTATCCGGTAGAGCACAGTGGGGCGCGGCGGAGGGTACACACGAAGGAGTTCAGGGAAGCGGAGAAGAAGTTTCCGAAGTGGAAGGAAGCCAAAGAAATGCTGAAGCGGCTGTAGGTACGCAGTACCGCGCACCACTTCAGCCGCCGGCAAATCCGGGAGAGGCTACGCTCCTGCCGGCATATCAGCCGGCACCAAGCTGCGCAACTCGAGGCGCATCAAGTCGAATGTCTTGACCAGGCTCGAAACGTCTACGCCACAGATGCCCCAGCGGAACAGGAGGAGGCGAATCTGAACGGACTGCATGCCCAAGGCGAACATCACCTGGTTGTGAATGAGCACGCCGGCCAGATCGGGTCTGTCCTGCAGCGACTGCAACATCAGGATCTTGATAGCCGCGCAAACCTTTTGGAAATCCGCGTTGAGGCAGCGCAGGTAGCCGCGGAAAATCTGGCAGCGCTGGATGCGGAGGTTGGTTGCCATCTTGTGGGTAAAGCCCGGCTGCGACTTGAGGAACTGCAGATCGTTCCCATCCAGCAGGCGCATCATGGGCCGGTAGCGTTCGATCGAGAGTTCATCGATCCACTCGGCTGTTACGGGAAGACTGCTCCCATTAAAGGCGACCTTCCGAATGAGCACGACCAGCGCCAGAATCAACGCCACACTGGTCACAATCGAAATGGCGATTAAATAGTTCATGACAATTTGAAATCTTCGTCTTAGAAATCATAAATTAAATCGGGATGAAATGCAATTGGGGATAGGTAATACGGGTACTATATTGACAAAGGATATGAACTACTTTTGCGAGGCTTTTAACAGGGTGGCGTTTAGGGCCGCGAGTTGTTGCAGGGCCCTCTGCTCGGCACCAGGGCCCAGCGAAGGCAGATGCACCTGTACTTCCTCGCCCTTGCGGGTCAATCCGATCCACCAGGCGACGGCACAGGCTGAGGCAATTCCCATCAGGATGGTATTGAACGGCTCGAAGATCCTAATCTTGAAAAGCCAAAAGACCAAACCGAGGCTGTTGGCAAAAAAAAAGACCGAATACACGATTGTGTGTACTACGACGTTGCGGTTCAGACGAATCGGGTAACGGCTCAAGAACCATATAATCAAGAGGATAAAGAGGACCAGGGCGAGATCAAGCCTAGCCTCGGCTTTGAGCTCGAAGACCACCCACCCGGAGAATCGCTGGAGCTGCGCCGTAGCCACTCCTCGCAAGCTGATTATGGATATGCCCACGGCAATGGCCATGGCGGCACCCATGACCCACCTGCCGAGGGTGTACAAGCCCTTGTACCTTTCCAGGACCAATCGATAGAGTTCCAGAACGATCAGAACATAAAACAGCATGACGATGGGTTCGGACTTTGTGAAGAGCCATAAATACGTCTTTCCTCTTTGATCCATGAACAAAGCGCAGGAAATGCAGGGGACTCTAAAAATCAAGTAAGCAAAGAAGAAGCGGTAGCGGCGGTGAAGACCTGCGTGGTAAAGCTTGTAGGCCGTCAGGGCTGAACCCAGGGCAGAAATGACCTGGAAAAACTGCGTGAAGTCAAAATAATGAAAGACCGTCCCCCAACCAACCAGGACAGCCACGGGGAAAACGCTGTGAAAAAACAAAGCCGACGCGGCATCGGACATCAGATCATTCACAGAACTGATTCTAACATCATGTGCCGCGCCGACTTAGCAGATTCCGTCCAACCTACTGCACGTACGGGCATGGATTGCACTGCGGGATTGGGATGTCAATCCGCGCCGTCCGGGCCGACGCCAGGAACGCAAATGCGACCAACGCGAGTAGAACGAGCTTTTTCATGGTACGGTTTCCTTTCCACTTGCTTAACTCATGTGAGTAAGCTGAGTACTATACTATCCGTGACCGTACCGTTATAGGGTGTTTTACCCAAAGTTTTCCAAAATTGGAACATATCGCACGGTACCAGCTTCCAGCAGAGAGTGGCGTTCCGCAGGAAGGGAGAAAGGCAACGTTCTCTCTCATGCTGTTATAGAATGTAGGCGTGGCCCCACGTCGGGTGACAGTTCTGATTCAACCGCCTTGGGCCAGGCGCTAGAGGAGCGGAAATTGGGCGATTCTTCTGCCAATCCGCAATCGGCACGGGCACCGGCAGCCCAAATGTGGCGGAAAACGCTATCGCGGGTTTCCACGCACTTCGGCCGGCTCGTTTTCCTTGCCTCGTTACGGGACCCGGCCACGGGCCGGTATTGCCACGACGGTCTTCTGCACATGCTGGGCAGCGAGGACACGGACCGCATGCTATGCCGCAGTCATCACCAGGTATTCTCCGAATGGCTGGGATTCGGCTTGGCCGAACAGAAATCGGACCTGGACGAGTACCTGCAGGAACCCGGCAACTCCCGTCATGCAAGGAATTACCGGAACCTGATGCCACCCACCGCGCACGATGTCGAACGGCAGCTCTATCTTACTGATCTGGAGACTTTGATGGGACTGCTGGAGGTCGAGCAAGCCGCCGTCTTGACGGCTCGAGCAGCATACCCACTCCAATAACCTGTCCCACGACGTCAATCTCAGCGGGGTCAAAAATGGCCGGCGCCCGCTGGGACGCGGGATGGGGCAGTACTACAAGTCGGTCCTCCGCCAGCGCACACCAACCGCAGCGATAACCACCGCGGTGTTCTAAGAAATAGATAGGCCGGTCATACTGGCTGGTCCAGCCGCCTCGCGCAATCCGCCGGCGGTTCTGATCGATCAGTACCATGGATCCGGGCTGGATAACCGGCGACATCGACCAGTCTTCGAGGCCAATGATGCCATACCGGCAATGCCGAATATCCAGCCCGGCCAGGAAACTCAGTGGCATTTTCCCCCATCGCCGCGCCAGGTGACTGAGAAATGTGGTTTGGTTGAGGTCGATGTCCCGGTCGAGCGGCTGCGGAGCCGGGCCGCCAGCCGAAAAGCCGATCACGTGGGTTTCGTCCAGACCGATGGTCAGGGCATCGGACGGCAGGTCGTCGAGTGGCACTCCGTACCACCCGAGTACCTCGCGAAGTTCCAGCCGGTAGATGGCGCAAAGCGAATACACGCGATAAATAGTGGGGACTGTGCCTTTGTTTTCAATGTCGGCCAGGCGGCTCAAGGCAATCGCAAACTCTTCGCTGGAACGCCGCCGGGCAATCACCTGGCTGGCTTCCACGACGTCCCGATACGTCAGCTTCAGCCGTTCCCTCACCTGCTTGAGTTTCTCGCCGGGCCGCTCCATGCTATGATCCTCGCTGTAAGACCATCCGGGCTGCCGAGACAGCCGCGGCAGCCGAGAAAATTATACCCCGCGGACCGAATCGCGGCAACATAAAACGCACGTTTTTGTTCTGAAATCGGAACAACGCAAAAAAGAAGGGAAGAGGAACCGGCGTGAAAGTAATTGTGGGTATCTCCGGTGCAAGTGGCGCAATATATGGCCTTCGCCTGCTCGAACGGCTCCGCGGAAAGGAGTGTTTGGAGGTCCATTTAATCCTGACGCGCTCCGGGGAGAAGACCTTGTTTCTGGAAGCCGGAAGAACTGCGGCAGAAGTCAAGAAGCTAGCCGATTATTGCTATTCCAATGAGGATATCGGCTGCCGGCTGGCCAGCGGATCCTACGCGACCGACGCCATGGTGGTGGCGCCGTGCTCCATCCACACTATGTCGGCGATTGCCACTGGAATCAGTTCCAACCTCATGGTGCGGGCCGCCGACGTTATTCTCAAAGAAAAACGCAAGCTGGTTTTGCTGGTCAGGGAGAGCCCTTTTCATTTGGGGCATTTGCGCAATATGACCGCATTGGCGGAAATGGGCGCGATTATTGCGCCTCCGATTCCCGGCTTTTATCACCATCCGCAAACCGTCATGGATCTGGTGGACCACAGCGTGGACCGCGTTCTCGATCTGCTGGGCATCCCCGACCAGCACGTGCGCCGCTGGCAAGGGAGTGCCCAATGAAGCGGCTCGCGGGGAAGAAGAAGGATGCTGCTCCCATCGCCTTCCAGGGCGCGCGGGGCGCCTTCAGCGAGGAAGCCACGCGCAAGCTGGCGGGCGCCGATGCGGCGGTTTTGCCGTGCGAACGCTTCGAAGAGCTGTTCCTCAGCCTGAAATCCGGGCGTGCCGCGGGCGCGGTGGTCCCCATCGAAAACACGCTGGCGGGATCGGTTCACGAGAATTACGACCACCTGGTGAACTATGAATTTCCGATTGTCGCGGAAACCAGTGTGCGGATTGTTCATAACCTGATCGCGCCAAAAGGCGTGACATTTTCTAAAATCAGGCGGGCATTCTCCCATCCGGTAGCGCTCAACCAGTGCCTGGATTTCTTTGCCAAGAATCCGCAAATCGAGCGAATTCCTTTCTATGACACCGCCGGCAGCGTCAAAATGATTGTGGAAGAAGGATTTTCCGACGCCGCTGCGATCGCCTCCGCGGTGGCCGCGCAGATTTATGGTGCGCGCATTTTACGCCGTTCGATTGAAAGCGACCGCCGGAATTTCACTCGTTTTTTCCTTCTGCGGCGGCCGGCGGACGCCCGCCGCAGCCTCCCTGCCGCCGGCCACGCGCAGTGGAAGACTTCGCTGGTGTTCAGCACCCGCAATATTCCGGGCGCGCTATTCCGGGCGCTGAGCGCGTTCGCCCTGCGCGACCTGAATCTCACCAAAATCGAATCGCGGCCCCTGCGCGGCAAACCTTGGGAGTATCTCTTTTATGTAGACTTCCTGGGCCGCGTTGACATGCCCAATGCGCAAAACGCATTGCGCCATCTGGGAGAACTGGCCGATTTCCTGCGCGTGCTGGGTTGCTATCCGAAAGGCGCGTGAGCCAGGTTGACATACGGAAGCGTCTGTCCCGCTTTGGTTGCGCAAGGGCTTGCGTTTTTGTGGCGCAGGCGCTTTCGCCTGCCAACCGATTGATTCACAGCAGCAGCGGCAGCAATTCGCCCGCCGGCCCGCGCAACGCGCAGTCCACTTCTGCTGATGCCGCCGTCTCCTCAGTATTGATCTCGATGATCTTCGCCCCGGCGTGCCGGGCATAGGGAATCAAACCGGCGGCGGGATAGACCACGGCGGACGTGCCGATCACCAGCACGACCTGGGCCGACGCGGCGGCATGCTCGGCTTCTTTCATCATGCCGTCCGGCAACGGCTCGCCGAACCAGACCACGCCGGGACGCGCCACGCCGCCGCAGGCGCAGTGCGGCGGCAGCTTGGGGAGCGGCACCCGGCGGTCGGGCCAGTTGGCGCCGCAGGAGGTGCAGCGCATCCGCCAGATATCGCCATGCAGTTTGAGAATCTTGCCGCTGCCGGCGCGGTCGTGAAGGCCATCCACATTTTGCGTGATGAGGGTGAAGCGGGGCTTCCGTTCTTCGAGCTCGACCAGCGCGCGATGGGCGGCGTTGGGCGCGGCCCTGACGATGAGCTCGCGCCGCCAATTGTACCATTCCCAGACCAGGCGCGGATCTTTGGTGAAAGCTTCGGGTGTGGCGAGATCCTCGGGTTTGTACTCTTTCCAAAGGCCGCCGGCGCCGCGAAAGGTGGGGATGCCGCTTTCGGCGGAAATGCCCGCGCCGGTCAATACAGCCAGGGACGTTGCCGCGGCAATCCACGCTCGCGCCTGCTCCAGTTCCGCCATCGTGCCCAGTTTACTGCAAGCCCGCGAGCGCCCGGCGAACGCTCGCCAGAGCCTCGGCCGCGTCGGGCCGGTCAACGCGGATGACGGCGCCGCCGTTGGCCCGCGGCCGCCAGCGATCGAACATCCGCGGGACAGAGAAGCCGGCGAAGATGCTGATCAGCGGGACTCCGGCAGCCGCGGCTACGTGCTGGCCGGCGGAATCGTAGCCGACGTACAAGCGGCTGGCCGCGATGATGGCGGCGAAGCCCGCGAAGGAGCCGTCCCAGAACGTGGCGCGCACGCCCGAGCGCTGGACGGCCCGTTCCACGCGCGCGGCCTCTTCGCCACCCGCGCCTTTATCGATCGAGATGGCCGCGTCACGCTGGCCGAGCAGTTGTAGCAGATGCTCTTCGAAAGGATCGGGCAGCCGCTTGGCCGGATTCTCGCCCACCCCCAAGCTGACGGCGATCGCCGCGGTGTGCTCCGGCGCGGCGGCCAGCGCCACGAAGGGCCTGGCGCCGGCCACGCCCAGGGTTTCTTCTGCCCACGCCGCCGCCAGTTCCGGAAGCGGCCGGCTGGTCGCGCCACCATAAGCGCGGCTTTCAAACAAGTGATAACGGTCCTCGGCGCAAATCGGAAGCAATCCCAGTTGCGTGAGCCGCGAATCGGAATCGATGATCAGCGAATCGGGCGCGTCGAGGATCGCGGCCAGATCGTGCCGGACGGCCAGGCGATCGCGCAAGCTGCCGCGGCGGTAAGCCACGGCCGCGTGGCGAATGCGCGGGTCGGCCGCAAACAATTCGTAGTTCTTTGCCGGCCCTACGAAGACGATCTCGGCTTTAGGGAAGCGGCGTTTGGCGGCATCGAGGAGCACGCCGGTCACGGCCACATCGGCGCCCAGCGTGACGCGCGACAGCACAAAAACGCGCGACGGCTCCCCGGCGACCGGACGAACGCGGCGCACGCGGCGATAGCGGGCAAGCAGCGCGGCGGCGTCCGCGCCATCCACCACGGCCGCGATGGCCTGGGAGAACCACTGCGCATAGACGTCGCATAAAGCCGGCTCGAAGCGGTCCGCCAGACCTTCCGCCAAAATCGAAAACAACGCCTGGCTGCACGGTTCTTCCATCAACGCACGCGGCAACTCGGCCGGGCTTTCTCCGGCAATCGCGCGCGCCAGCACTTCCTCGGCCGTCTCGCTACACGAAGTACTTGTCAATCAGGATCCCCAGCCTGGTGCGCGTCGCTTCGGGCACCAGAGCGCGATCGGTCAGAATCGCGTGGGCCAGGGCCGACCCGCACTTGCACGCGCGCCCGGCGGGCATGGCGGCCACCGCGGCGGCCACCACTTTGCTCGCATTCCCGGCATTCCTAACCAGGTTGGCGATGATGTCGGCGACGGTCACGGCGTCGTGGTCTTCGTGCCAGCAATCGTAATCGGTCACCATGGCCACGGTGACGTAACAGATTTCCGCCTCCCGCGCCAGCTTGGCTTCCTGCAGGTTGGTCATGCCGATCACGTCCATGCCCCAGCTTCGATAAACGTTGGATTCGGCCTTGGTGGAAAAGGCCGGGCCTTCCATGCAGAGATACGTGCCGCCCTGGTGCGCGTTGACGCCCACGGCGCCGCAGGCGCGGGTCACCACTCCGGCGAGTTCGGGGCAGATGGGGTCGGCGAAACTGATGTGGGCGACCAGGCCTTCGCCGAAGAAGGTCGACACGCGGCCGCGTGTGCGGTCGAAAAACTGATCGGGGATGACGAAATCGAGCGGCCGGTGTTCTTCCTTGAGCGAACCCACCGCGCTGAGAGAAATGATGCGTTCCACGCCCAGCGATTTCATGCCGTAAATGTTCGCCCGGAAATTCAGCTCCGAAGGCGAGATGCGGTGGCCGCGCCCATGGCGCGCCAGAAACGCGACCTGCCGCCCCGCCAGCGTGCCCAGGACGTAGTTGTCCGAAGGTTTGCCGAAGGGCGTCTGGGTATTCAACTCCTCGAGGGCTTCAAAGCCAGGCATGGAGTATAGCCCGCTTCCTCCAATGATTCCGATTTCCGCTTTCAACTGGCACTCTCCTGAATCAGTTCCAATAGCACGCCCCCGGCCGAGGCCGGGTGCACGAAGACGTAAAGATGGCCGCCCGAGCCGCGGCGCGGCTCATTCAACAGGCGCGCGCCGGATGCCCGCAGGCGCTCCACCGCCGCGTTCAGATCCGGGACGCGCAAAGCCACGTGGTGCAATCCGGGCCCGCGCTTTTCCAGAAATTTTGCGATGGGAGAATCCGCCTCCGAAGGTTCCAGCAGCTCGATGCGCGAATCGCCCGCCGGCAGCATGGCGACATGCACCTTTTCCGACGCGACGGTTTCGCGATGTCCCACCGCGAGCCCGATGGATTCGTAAAACGCGGCCGCCTGCTCCAGGCTCTTCACGGCGATACCCAGGTGGTCGATGGTGGCGCCGGCTAGCTTGTCGCCGGCGAACTTCTTCGTCCGGCCGCCGGCAACAAGATTGCCGGCGCTACAAGCTTCCAGCAACTCCGCGACTCCCTTCCCTTCGGTAGCGACGGTCTGCACAATGGCCGGATGGCGCCCTGCGGTGAGGCTGAGCATGGCTTCGATCTCGCGCGCCACGCGGCCGGCGCCCGGCTGATCGGACTTGTTGATGGCGAAGACATCGGCAATTTCCATGATCCCGGCCTTGATGGCTTGGACGTCGTCGCCCATGCCCGGCACTAATACCACGACCGTCACCTGCGCCAGGCCGGCGATTTCGACTTCGTCCTGGCCCACGCCGACAGTCTCGATGATGACGAAATCCCTGCCGGCGCAATCCATCAGGCGCACCAGGTCGGCGGTGGAGCGCGCCAGGCCGCCCACCGATCCGCGCGTTGCCATGGAACGGATGAAGATGCCGGGATCGGCGTGGTGCCGCTGCATGCGGATGCGGTCGCCTAAAATCGCGCCGCCGGTGATGCGGCTGGTGGGATCGATCGCCAGGATGGCCACGGTCTTCCCCTGGCTGCGCAGGGCCGTCGCCAGCGCGTCCACCAGCGTGCTCTTGCCGGCGCCGGGCGGGCCGGTGATTCCAACGATTCGCGCGTGTCCGGCGAACTCCTCCAATTCCCGCAGCGTCTCGAGCGCCCGCGGGTCCCGGTTTTCAATGCCGGTTGCCGCGCGGGCCAGAGCGCGCGCGTCGCCTTCACGGATCTTGCGGGCCAGGGGGTTCATCAGCTTTTCAGAAGTTGCCGTGCGATCACCAGACGCTGAATCTCGCTGGTGCCTTCCCCGATGGTGCACAGCTTCACGTCGCGATAAAACTTCTCCACCGGGTAATCCTTGATGAAGCCGTAGCCGCCATGGATCTGCACCGCCTCGCCGGCGATGCGCACGGCGGCTTCGGAAGCGAACAGCTTGGCCATGGCGGATTCGCGCGTGACGCGCTGGCCGTGGTCGAGCATCCAGGCGGCGCGGTAATTCAGCAGGCGCGCGGCATCCAGGTCGACGGCCATATCGACCAGTTTGTGCTGGATGGCCTGAAACTCCGAGATGGGCCGCGCGAACTGCCTGCGCAGCTTGGAATAGCGGAGCGCGGCGTCGTACGCGCCCTGCGCCATGCCGATGGAAAGCGCGGCAATCGAAATCCGGCCGCCGTCGAGCACCTTGAGGCTGTCGACAAAGCCATTGTGCTTCTTACCCAGGAGCTGCTCCGGCGCCAGGCGGCAACTTTCGAAAATCACTTCGCCGGTGGCGCTGGCACGCAACCCCAGCTTGTTTTCCTTTTTGCCCAGACGGTAGCCCGGCGTGCCTTTCTCCACGATAAACGCGGAGATGCCGTGCTGGGCGGCGGCGCGGTCGGTGACGGCCATGGCCACGCAAACATCGGCGTAGTGCGCGTTGGTGGTGAAAGTCTTGGCGCCGTCCAACACCCAGGCGTCGCCGTCCAGATCCGCGTGGGTGCGCGTGCCCGCGGCGTCCGACCCGGCTTCCGGCTCGGTCAGCGACCAGCAGCCCAGCCACTCTCCCGAAGCCAGCTTGGGCACATAGCGCCGGCGCTGCTCATCGCTGCCCATCTTGTAAATGTGGTTGGTGCAGAGGGAGGTGTGCGCGGCGAGAATGATGCCCACCGAACCATCCACGCGCGACAGCTCTTCAATAATGATGGAGTAATCGATGTAGCCCAGGCCGGCGCCGCCCAGGGCCTCCGGGAAAATGGCCCCCATGTAACCCAGCCGGCCGAGCTTCCGGACCACTTCGTGCGGAAACTGCTGCGCCTCGTCCCATTCCATGACGTGCGGGCCGATTTCGGCTTCGGCGAATTCGCGCACCGCTTTCCGTAATTGGATCTGTTCCGGAGTGTACTCGAAATCCACGATGCGGGAGCCTCAGACGATCTCTTCCAACACCGGGTCCCAGCGGACCGCGCGCTGCCGGCGGAAGCTCTCGACCGCCATGCGGCAGGCGATCGAGACACGGTATCCCACGTCGAAGGCGCAGTTGGGCTGGCGGCCGGTGCGGATGGAATCGAAAAAGTTTTGCGTGTGCGCCCGGGGATCGGTGCGTGTGACGCCGATCATCTCATTGCCATCCGGCCGGTTCTTCTTCTCCGGAGCGTAGCGGATGGTCTGCGGCGTGCGCGAAATGGCGCCGGCGGTGCCCAGCACGTCCTCGGTGACGCTCAAGCGCTCGTTGCCGAAACCGGAGTCCCAGGTGAAGAGCAACTCCTCTTCGTGCTCCATCGCCACGTTCATGGTGTCGGGCACCTCCCGGCCGTCCTTCCACAAGTAGAGGCCCCCCGTCATGGTCACGGATTGCGGAATTTTGAGGCCCAGCGCTTTGTACCAGAAGGCCAATTGCTGGCAGAGATTCTCGGTGACGTTGCCGCCGGAGTAATCCCAGAAATAGCGCCAGTTGAGGTAGCGGCCGGCCTCGAAGGCGCGCGGCGGGGCGTCGCCCAGAAAGCCTTTCCAGTGGATGTTCTCCTCGGTCATGTCGGGATAGACCGGCCGCGCCCATTGCGGCTTTCCGTGGGGCGTGTTGCGGTACATGCGCGCCTGGATGAAGGTGATTTTGCCCATCAGGTCGGGCTTCAGGAATTGCGCGGCGTCGGCCAGATGGCCGCTGGAAATCGCCTGGTGGCCGATCTCCACCGTGCGGCCCGGCGCGCGCTCCACGGCGGCTCGCATGCGTTTGGCCTGCTCCACCGTGAAGGCCATGGTTTTTTCCTGGTAGACGTGCTTGCCGGCATCGAGCGCCGCGACGAACGGTTCGCAATGCAAATGCTG
>JBEKYE010000118.1:0-11815 GCA_049511275.1 Bryobacteraceae bacterium | reverse complement strand
CGCGATGACCGGCGTTCCCAGCACCTGGATCAGGGCTGTGGCGTAGTGCGACCAGACGAACAGCGGCATACGCATCCAGGTCATGCCGGGCGCGCGCATGCGGTGCACCGTGACAATGAAGTTCAGGCCGGTCAGAATGGACGAGAATCCCGAAATGAAAATTCCCAGGGCGGTGGCGATCACCCACGAATTCGAATAAGTGGTGCTGTAGGGGGTGTAGAAAGTCCAGCCCGTGTCCACGCCGCCGGCCAGCATGGCGAAGAGCGAGAAGAGGCCGCCGATCACCAGCAGGTACCAGCTCAGCAGGTTGATGCGGGGGAAGGCGAGGTCGCGCGCGCCGATCATCATGGGCAGGAAGAAATTCCCCAGGGTGGCCGGAATCGCCGGGATCAGGAAGAAGAAGATCATCGCGACGCCGTGCATGGTGAAGAGCTTGTTGTAAGTCTCCGAAGAGACGAAGTTGCCCGTCGGCGTCAGCAGCTCAATGCGGATCATGGTGGCGAATGCGCCGCCGAGAAAGAAAAACAGGGTGACGGTGAACAGGTATAGCAGCCCGATCCGCTTGTGATCCTTGGTGAGCAGCCAGGACTTGATCCCGTAGGCGTGGTTCAGGTAATTTTCGCGTTCTGGTACCGCTGCCGTAATCATAGTTACTTGCCCAAAGCCCCGCCGCCGCCGACAATCGGCTTCGGTCCGAGGGACTTGATGTATTCAATCAGTTGCAGCACGCCGTCTTCGGTAACGAGGCCCTGGAAGGTGGGCATCACCGGTTGGTAGCCGGCTACGATTTTGGCCGCCGGGTGAAGGATGGATTCCCGAATATAGGCTGCGTCGGCCACCACTTTGGCCCCGTTGGCCAGTTGGACGGTCTTGCCGAAGAGCCCTTCCAGGCTGGGACAACGCCCCGTGCCGTCGGCCTTGTGACAGTTGGAGCAGGCCAGATTGGTAAAAAGTTTTTCACCGGATTCCGAGAGGGTTCCCTCGGACGAGCCGCCGCTCAGCCAGCGCTGGTAGTCCTGCGGCTCCATCACATAGATCCACCCGATCATTCCCGAATGGCGCGTGCCGCAGAACTCGGCGCAGAACAGATGATACTTGCCGGGCTTGGTGGGTTGGAACCAGATGGTGGAGTATTTACCCGGCACCACGTCCTGTTTGACGCGGAAAGCCGGCACATAGAAGCTGTGGATCACGTCTTCCGACGCCATGGTGAGGCGCACGGCGCGGCCCAGCGGGATGTGCAACTCGTTGATCTCGCGCTGGCCTTCCATGTGCTCGATCTTCCACATCCACTGCTTGGCGACCACGTAGAGCGGCATGGCGTTGTCAGGCGGCCGGCTCTCTTTGAAGAAAACGCCGGCGCCCCAGGTGAACATCACCATGGTGATGCCGAAAGGGATCACCGACCAGACGATCTCGAGCGCCATTCCGCCGTGTGGGGCTTGCGGCAGCTCCGTGTCGGAGCGCCGGCGATAGCGAATGGCCAGGTAGAAGATGCTGCAGAAGATCAGCACCGTGAAAAAGACCGCGACGGCCAGCAGGAAATACGTCAGGTGATCCACGTCGGGCGCGAAGGTGGATGCCTGCTCCGGAATTAGTGGAAATTTACCCATGTCGAACAACGGGGCGCGCCTTTTCGCGCCGGACAACGATCCAGAGAAATGTTCCGCACACCAGCACGAAGCCGGCGCCCGAAACCCGCACAATCCGCATCACCAGGGCGCCGTACTTGCCGGTGGACGGATCGTAGTGATAGCAGAAAAGCAGAATCTGATCGACGGGGCTGCCGATCTTGTTTTGCGAAGCCTCGACCAGCCCCAGGCGGATGTCGCGCGGCGCGTACTCGAGGCCGTAAAAATAGCGCGACAGATGGCCGTCGGGAGTGAGGATCATGATGCCGCTGGCGTGCGCGAACTGCTGCGTCTTCGGATCGTACTTATAGTGGAAGCCCACGGCATCGGTGAGGATTTTGATGTTGGGCTGGTCGCCCACCAGGAAGTGCCAGCCGTTGGAGGTGTTGGGGCGGCCGTAACGTTTGAGCAGCATCTGCTTCTTGGAGGCGGCAATCTCGGGCGTGTCGTTGGGATCGAAACTGACGCTGACCACTTCGAAATCCTGCCCGGGGTTGAAGGAGACAGCCTTGAGACTGCTTTCCAGATCGTTCAGGATCTGGGTGCAAAGCATGGGGCACTCGTAGTAGACCAGCGCCAGAATCACCGGCTTCTTGCCTTGAAAATAAGTGGATAAAGGAACGGTGCGGCCGGCTTCGTCGCGGAACGTCAGGTTGAGGGGAACCTGAGTGTCGAGCTTCTGATCGATGCCCACGCCCTGGAGCGCGCCGGGCAAAGCCGGGCGCAGGTTGGAATCCTGCATGCTGTAAGACGGCTGGGCCGGCGCGGGTTGGCCGGGTTGCGCGGAAGCGGTGAAGACGGCGGCGAGCAGAATCAGGCAGCCCTTGAGTCTTCTCATTTTGATTCTCCCGCCAACGGGCCACCAGGCGGCTGCATCTTAGGTCCTAACCCGGCTTCGGTGGGCTCGCTGACATTACTGGCGCTCGGCGGCGCTTCCGCGCGGACCGCAAGACCGCGCTCGACGAGCAGGTCCATGGCGCGCGCGATGGGAATCCGCACCACGCCCTTCTGCGCGTCCACCCAGCCGTAGCTCGAGAGCATCTGTTCTTCGGAGGCGCGGATGGCCTTCAGATCGGGGATCGGGGTGGTCTGCAATTGCGGTTGCGGGAATACTTTGGCCGGATCGACGCTCCTGGCCTGGCCGCCCTCCTGCCATTGGAAGTATTTGAAGACGCCTACCAGCAGCAACATCGCCAGCACGGTCATGATGGCCAGCGCGACGGCGAACTTGCCGACGGCCATCACATTGACGTCGGTCTCCTCGAAGCCCGCGGGCGGCTTTTTATTCTCTTCCATGTTCGAGTACCTCCTCGAGGTGAGGCTGATTGAGCGGCAGCAAAGGCCGCTTCTCCAACTGGTAAAGGAAATAAGCCAGCCAGATGCCGATCAGGCCCATGGGCGCGGTGAAATCCATCCAGCTCAGGCCGAAGGACTCTTTTCGGAAATCGGGAGCGACCAGCCAGTAAAGATCCACCAGGCGCATGCAGAGGATGAAGACGGCGATGGAAGCGAGCAGCTTGAAATTGCGTTTCAGGTCGCGCGAGAGCAGCAGGCTGAAGGGCAGCGCAAAATGGCCGATGACCAGCGCCAGCGCCACGTATTGCCAGCCGTGGCTGAGGCGCGCGATGTACCAGGGAATTTCCTCGGGCAGGTTGCCGGCCCAGATGATGAGGAACTGGGAGAAGGAAAAATAGGCCCACACCATCACCAGCGCCAGCAGGAATTTTCCCAGGTCGTGCAGGTGGCGCGGGGTGAGGACCAGCGACATGGGCCGGCGGTAGTAGAGCAGCACCATCAGAGCGATCAGGAAGGCCATGGAAGTGAGCCCCTGGCTCGCCATGAACAGCAGGCCGAACATGGTGGAGAACCACTCGGGATGGAGCGAGAGCACCCAGTCGATGGACATGAAGGTAACGCTCAGGCCCCAGAAGACCAGGCCCGGTCCGGAGATGGAGCTCATCTTGCCATGCACGGCAGCGTGGCCCTCGGCATCTTCGCGCGCGGAGCAGCGGTTGAGATACCAGCCGAAGAACCACCAGCCCGCGAAATAGATGGCGGCGCGAACGAGGAAGAACGGAACGTTCAAATAGGGCTGTTTGTGGCGGAGCGCTTCGTCGGCCAACACCCTGGCGGGATGCGACCACTCATAAAGGTTGCGGATGCCGATCACGATGGGCACGAACATCAGGGCTACCAGCGGAATGGTGCGCGCGGCGGCCTCGCAGGGGCGGCGGATGATGACGCCCCAGGCGCCGCCGGTGACGTATTGCAGCATCAGCCACGCCAGCGGCCCGACGGCGAGGGCCACCACGAACAGGTAAGCCCACAGGTAGGAGCGGTAGAACTGGAAAGGAGAAATCAGGAGCCCGACGCCGCTTGAGAGCGCGCCAAAAATGCCGATTCCGAGGGCGCGCGTGCGCCACTTCCTGAGATCGGCGCGGAGTTCGGGGGAAACGCGGAAGTCCAGGCCCTGGGCGGTCATTGCGCGCCTCCCAGTTTGCCGCGATCTTCGGCGGGCACGTCGTTGACGGTCGCGTTCTCACTCAACTGCAAAGCGCGAACGTAGGCCACAATGGCCCAGCGGTCGCGCACGGGAATCTGCGCGGCGTAATCGGGCATGGCGCCGAAGCCGTTGGTGATGATGTCGAAAATATATCCGTTTGCAAGGTTCCGGATCTGATCGGTGTGATAGGACGGCGGATGCCGAAAGCCGCGCCGGACGACCATGCCGTCGCCGTAGCCGGTGCGGTCGTGGCAGGGCGAGCAGTAGACGTTGAAGCGTTCCTGGCCGCGGGCGACCACATCTTTGGTAATGGGGAAAGGGAAGGTGTCGAGCGGTTTGCCGTCGGCGCCTTTGCCGGTATAGAGCGCCAGGTCGTCATTCAGATGGCCGCGCGCGATGGTGCCCTCGATCAGCGGGCGCTCGGAGCGGCCATCGTCGAAGAAGCCGCTGGGGCGAAGGGGAATGAATTTGGGCTGGTCCTGCATGTCCTGGCGGCAGGCGGTGAGCGTGATTGCGGCGAGGAGAAGGGCGGCTAGCTGGATGGCCGCGCCGACGCGAACACCCGGCCGGGCTGCGCCCGGCAGCGCCGATTGACAAGCGGTGCGCAGGATACCATCCTGCCCCACATGCGGGCCGAAGAACGCTCCCTCACGGTCGCGGCTCGGATAGGAGTGCTTAAGGCGCAACTTCGGACACCTCTCTGGGCTTCAGAGTTTCCAGAAACTCGATGGTTCTGGCGCGGTCGAACAGCGGATCGCGGGCCTCGATGCACAGGAAGAACCGGTTCCGCGAGGCCAGCGCAAAGCGCGGCACGTTAAACGTGGGATGGTAGGGCATGGGCAATCCGCAGAGCGCCAGCATGCCCAGCACCGCGGAAATCGACGCCAATAAGATGGTCATCTCGAAAGTGATGATGATGTAGGACGGCCAGCTATGCAGGGGCCGGCCGGCGACGTTGATGGGGAAATAGACGACCGTGACGTGGTATTGCAGCAGGTACCCGGCGAGTCCGCCGATAATGCCGCCCAGCAGCACGATCAGCGGCAGCTTGTTGTGGTGCAGATGGAGCGCATCGGTCAACTCTTCGATGGGGAACGGCGAATAGGCATCCAGCTTGCGATAGCCTTTTTCGCGCGCCGCGCGCGCGGCCTCGACCAGCGCGGTGGGATTGTCGAACTCGGCCATCAATCCGTAGATCGGCTTGATCAACTCTCCACCTCCTCTTCCACTTTGGCCGCGGGAAGCAGCGTCCGCACCTCAAAAATGGAAATCATCGGCAGCAGGCGAATGAAGAGGAAGAACAGGAACAGGAACAGGCCGATGGTGCCAATGTAGGTGAACCAATCCCAGCGGGTGGCGTGGAAGATGGACCACGACGAGGGAAGGAAATCCTGCGCCAGGCTGCTGACGATGATGACATAGCGCTCGAGCCACATGCCGACGAGGACGACGATGGCCGAGATGAACAGAAAGACCGGCCGGCTGCGAACTTTCTTGAACCAGAGCGCCTGCGGAGCGAGGATGTTGCACAGCATAAGCGACCAGTAGGAAACGGCATACGGCCCGGTCATGCGATGCCAGACCATGGCCTGCTCGTAAGTGTTGCCGCCGTACCAGGCGGAGAAGGTTTCCAGGATGTAGGCGTAGGCCACAATCAGACCGGTGGCCAGCATGACCTTGGCGGAATTATCCAGGTGCCGATCGGTGATGAGCCCTTGCAGGCCGTACACCGAGCGCAGCGGAATGGCCAGCGCCAGCACCATGGCGAAGCCCGAGTAAATGGCGCCCGCCACGAAGTAAGGCGGCAGGAAGGTGGTGTGCCAGCCCGGGACGATGGCGATGGTGAAGTCGAAACTGACCACGGTATGGACGGAGAGCACCAGCGGCGTGGCGAGGCCGGCCAAAAGCAGCGAGGCGGTTTCGTAAACGCTCCAGTGGCCGGCGGAACCGCGCCAGCCCATGGCCAGGATGCCGTATGCGAAGCGCGCGAAGCGGTTGTGCGTGCGGTCGCGCAGGGTGGCCAGGTCCGGCATCAGGCCCACGAACCAGAACATCAGCGAAACCGTGGCGTAAGTGGAGACCGCGAACACGTCCCACACCAGGGGGCTGCGGAAATTCGGCTGCACGCCCATGGTGTTGGGATAGGGAAAGAGCCAGTAGGCCAGCCAGGGGCGGCCCAGGTGCAACACCGGGAACACGCCGGCGCAGGCCACCGCGAACAGCGTCATGGCTTCGGCGAAGCGGTTGATGGAGTTGCGCCAACTCTGGTTGAGCAGCAGCAGGATGGCCGAAATGAGCGTGCCGGCGTGGCCGATTCCGATCCACCAGACGAAATTGGTGATGGCGAATCCCCACATGACCGGCGTACGCAATCCCCAAATGCCCGTGCCTTTGGCGAAGAGCACTCCGACGGCGAGCAGGAACAGCAGCAACAGCACCAGGCCGGCGCCGAAACTGACGTACCAGATCACGGGCGTGCGCTTGGTGAGGACCACCGAGGCGATCTGATCGGTGACCGTGCCGAAGGTGTAACCCGGCGCGATGATGGTCTTGGGTCGGTGTACGTTTGGTTCGTCGGCCATCCGCCTTTAGCCCCCGATCTCCGGATTGGGATTCCGCAAGGTCGCCAGATAGGTGGTGCGCGGCCGCGTGTTCAGCTCGGCCAGCAGCGCATAGTTGCGCTCTTCGGCTTTCATCTTCGAGACGCGGCTGTGGGGGTCGTTGATATTGCCGAATATGATGGCTTCGGTGGGACACGTTGCCTGGCAGGCCGTCTGGATCTCGCCGTCGGCCACTTTTCGATTCTGCTTTTCGGCGTCGATTTTGGCGGAGTTGATGCGCTGCACGCAGTACGTGCACTTTTCCATGACGCCGCGGCTGCGCACCGTCACGTCCGGGTTGTGCAGCAGCTTGAGGCTGGGAGTTTCGTAATCGGAGTACAGATAGAAATTGAAGCGCCGCACTTTGTAGGGGCAGTTGTTGGAACAGTAGCGAGTGCCGACGCAGCGGTTGTAGACCATGTCGTTGAGGCCTTCGGCGCTATGTGTGGTGGCCTGCACGGGGCAGACCAGCTCGCACGGGGCGTCTTCGCACTGCATGCAGGGGAGCGGCTGGTTGTAGATGGCCGGGTCGTTGGGCTGGCCGTTGTAGTAGGTGTCGACGCGAATCCAGTGCATGGCGCGGCCGCGGCGCACCTGGTCTTTGCCGACCACGGCGATATTGTTCTCGGCCTGGCAGGCCACCACGCAGGCGCTGCATCCGGTGCAGGCGTTGAGGTCGATGGCCATGCCCCAGGCGTAACCGGGGTACGGGAATTCCGGATACATGGTCAACCCGCGAGGCGGCGCTTCCGCGCCTTCGTGCACGGAGGCCGGATTCTTGCGGTAATCGGCGATATCGCCCTTATGAATGATGTGGCGGCTGGCGTCGAGCACGTGATCCATCTGGGTGCTGGCGAAAGGGTAGGATCCGGAAATCTTGTGGACGTCCATGCCCAGGTCCTGCCACAGGGCGGAGGCGGTGCGCAAGCCGTAGGGGTTAAAGCCGACGCCCGTGCCGGCGCGGCCGGCGCGCGTGCGGCCATAGCCGAGGTGCAGGGTGACGGCCTGATCCGCGTGGCCGGGCTGGACCCAAACCGGAGCGCGCAGCTTGCGGCCCTGGTAGGTGAGTTCCAGCATGCCGCCGTTTTCGACGCCCAGCCGGTGCGCGTCGCCCGGGCTGATAATGGCGGCATTATCCCAGGTCAGCTTGGTGATGGGCTTGGGCAATTCCTGCAGCCAGCCGCTGTTGGCGAAGCGGCCATCGTAGATGGTGGGGTCGGGACGGAAGATCACTTCCATCTTTCCGCCCATTTTTTTATTGCGATGCTTTTCGGCGATGGCTTCGCCGTGGATGGACCAGGTCCTGGTGGGGAGGGCCGTGCCTTCGACCACGCCGTCGTGCACGGCGCGGCGCCACCAGGCTTCGAAATCCGCGCCCTGGTGCTGGGCCGCCCAATAACCCTTGACGATCTGGTAGGGGCTGGTATCGGGCGAGCCGGTGAGGGTTTGCAGAATCTGGCAGGCGGAGCGGCCGCCATAGAGCGGCTGGATGAGCGGCTGCTGGATGGTGAGGGTGCCGTCGAAGGCGCGGGCGTCGCCCCAGGTTTCCAGGTAGTGCGTTTCGGGCAGGAGCCACTGGCAGACCGCCGAGGTTTCGTTTTCGTACTGGCTGAGGTGCGCGCGCAGCGTGGCTTTTTGCATGCGGTCGCGCATCCCGAGTTCGACCGGGGCATTGAAGACGGGGTTGCCGCCCAGCACCAGGAGCAGATCGACCGCGCCCGAGTCCAGATCCTTCGCCAGGTCCTGCAAGGATGCGACCTGATCGACCGGATTGGCCTCGATGGGGTCGGTGTAGAAGACCGTCTTGCCGACGTTGCCGAGAAAGTCGTTGATGACGTGAGCGAGCGCGTGCACGATGGGCGGCTGGCACTCGCCGGCGATCACCAGGCTGGCGCCCCGGTTGTGCATGAGGTCATCGGCCACGGGACCGGACCATTCGTTGATGTTGCCATTGTCGCTTGGCTTCGCGCCGGCGCCCACGCGGAGGTTCACGGCGATGGCCCAGGCGAAGTCCTCGATATCGCCGGCGCGCAGGGGCAAGCGGTGATCGGCCTTGGCCCCGGTGGGCGTGGGCATCGGCTCGACCACGTACAGGCGGTTCATGGGCGCGCCGGATTCGGTGACGCGGCGGCGCTTGGAAAACTGGCGGGCGTAGCGCAGGCTGGCGGGGCCGGATGCCAGGAAATCGGAATCGAGCGAGACCACCACGTTGGCCCGCTCGAGGTTGTACCAGGCGTTGACGGGCTGATTGAAGGTCTGCAAGGCCCCGGCGCGCGCGCTATGCGGGCCGGCCGGTTCCCACTGGTGCCATTTGGCCGCGGGATACAGCTTCTGAATGGCGCGGATCTGGCCGGCCAAAGTGGGCGACGTGACGGTTTCGGTGAGAATGCGGATGCCCGCGCCGTTTTTGGTCTTCTGGGCGGCGAGCATTCCCAAAAGGGCGTCCATGAAACTGTTCCAGCCGCGGATCTCGCCCTGGAAGGTGACCGCCTGGGCGCGGTCCGGATCGTAGAGCTGGAGCACGGAAGCCTGCGAGAAAATGTCGCACGCGCCCAGCGTGGCGGGGTGTTCGGGATTGCCTTCGATCTTGGTGGGGCGGCCTTCGTGGCTCTCGGCCAGCACGCCCTGCGCCACGCCGTTCAAGGTAGTGGCGGTGGCGTAGAACAGCGGCCGGCCGGGAATGAGATCTTCCGGCTGCCGCACGTAGGGCATGATGTGCTCGGTGGGTTGCCGGGTGCAGGCGGTCAAGCCGGCCAGCGCGAGCGACGCGCCCATGAGCTTCAGGAAGTTGCGGCGCCCTTCGACGCCGTCCTCGTCTTCGGCCCAGCCGATGGCCTGGCGCGGGAATTCGCGCTCCACCAGTTCCTGAAACTGCGGCGTGGAGGCGAGCTCCTCGAGGTTGCGCCAGTATTCGCGGCCGCCAGCGCTTTCGAGCCGGGCTCGCGCGGAGGCGAGCGAAAGTGGATTCTCGGATTGGTTCATCGATGGCACGTGGAACAGCTTGTGAGCAGGCGCGCGTCCTGGATGTCGTATTCCTTGACGAGGCGCCGCCCGATTTCTTCCTGATCGCCGGCCGGCTGGTAACCCATGGTGGTGATGAATTCGCGCGGCCGCACAAATTTTTCGGGATGGCGGTGGCAGTTGAGACACCACTCCATTTGCAGCGAGTTTTCCTGCCAGGTGAGCGGCATCTGATCCACGCGCCCGTGGCAACTCTCGCACCCCACCCCTTTATGGATATGAATGCTGTGATTGAAATAGACGAAGTCGGGCAGATCGTTGACGCGGACCCAGTCGAGCGACTTGTTTTCGCGGAAGCTGGCGCGCACGGGCTCGAGGGTCGGGCTGGTGAGCCAGATCTGGGAGTGGCAGTTCATGCAGGTCTTGGTGGGCGGGATGTTGGCGAAGCTGGAAGTTTCGACGGTGGTGTGGCAGTACCGGCAGTCCAGGCCCATGCCGCCCACGTGGTGCGCGTGGCTGAAGGGCACGGGTTGTTCGCGGGGCTGTGCAGCGCGGGTATTGTACGTGGAGCGGTCGAGCACCGTGAAAGCCCACGTCAGGAATGCCAGAATGAACACCGCGCCGAAAATGGTGATGCGCGCGAAAGTGTTCGTGCTGCGGTGAAAGATCTGGGACATGGCCTAAGCGTGTCCCGCTTCGATGTTCAGCATGATCCGTTCAAGCATCTTTGGAAAAGACAACCCCTACCCAGCCAATTGCCGTCAAATGTATCGGATGCAGCAATTGGAAAATTTGGTTCACGGTTTCGATGGGCGGCGACGGCGAGGGCATTATCGTGGAAATCTGCTACAAGAAAGAACCCATAATCTAGTGTCGTGTCCCAGGTAAGAGTTGACGGTGAGCGCAAGAGCGGGTCCAGGGGGACCCGCGCAGACCAGGGGGTCTGCCCCACCGAGCGATTGAAGAGACACGACACTAGGCCCGGCTCCGTTCGTATAAATACACCGACTGCTCGGTGTGGCTGGCGGCATCGCCCGTCGAGACGGCGAACCGGGAACCTTGCCAGAGCGAGCCGGCGGCGTATTCCCCATCCTTACGCAAGGCGTAAAAATCCAGTTCGACGGCGGCCAGGCGCTTCCTGTCATCGTTGAAATTTCGCGAGACGCGCTTCAGCGTATCGAGAATGGCGTCTTTGGGCGACATGCCATGCTTCATGTTTTCGACCACCGTATGCGCGCCGCAGACCCGCAGGTTCTCTTCTCCACGGCCGGTAGAGCCGGCGCCGCCGACGTCCTGATCCAGCCAGAGGCCGCCGCCAATGATGGGCGAATCGCCGCAGCGGCCGGGTATCTTCCATGCCATCCCGCTGGTGGTAGTCACCGCCGACATCTCGCCCTTCTGGTTCAGCGAAATGCAATTGATGGTGCCGTGCGGCGGGTGAATGGCGTACTCCCAGGCTTGCGCCAGTACGTCGTCGGCGGCATCCGGGAACATGCCCCGCAACTCCCGCAGGACGGCGGCTTTTTGTTTTTCCGGCGGGGCATCCAAACCGGGGCCCCAGTTGGTGTGGCCATTGCGGTCGCGGAGCGACATCTTCCAGGCAACCCAGGCGATGCGCGATTCTTCCGTGAGGAGATTCTCTTCCTGGAAGCCCATGGCTTTGGCGAACTTCAGAGCGCCGGCGCCGACCAGCATCATGTGGTCGGTCTGCTCCATGACGAGTCTGGCAACCTTGGACGGGGTCTTGATGCCTTCGATGGCTCCCACGGCACCCATGCGGCGGGTGGGCCCATGGATGCAACTGGCGTCCAGTTGCACGACTCCATCTTCGTTGGGCAGGCCGCCATATCCCACGCTGTTGTCGCGCGGATCCAGTTCGACGATGTTGACACCGGCGATCACCGCATCCAGCGTGTCGCCGCCGGCCTGGATCACTTCCACCGCCTTGGCGCAGCAATTCACGCCGCCGTCGTTGCGGTTCGCGCTGGAGATTACGACGGGCCGGGATTTGGATTGACCCTTAAGGACCTGGACGATGGGCAGCGCCGCCGCACCCAGCACCGCGGCCCGCCGGCTGAAGGTACCAGACATGAGATTTCTCCTTGCGCCATAGCGGGTTA
>JBEKYE010000117.1:0-11850 GCA_049511275.1 Bryobacteraceae bacterium | reverse complement strand
GCTACGAGAGGCTGGAGTGGTACGTCACCGTGGGCCGCGAGCAGGAAAAGGCCAAAAAGGGCGGCACCGGCGGCCTCGCGAAGGACGACGCGGAGCTGGCGGCGTTTAAGCAGAAATACCGCACCAAAAAATTCACGCCCGTCGCCTTCAAGCCGGGAGATGTGGTGGAGGGCTTCGTGGGACTGGATGGCGGGTCCACGTCCACCAAGGCCGTGCTGCTTTCCAAGGACCACAAGCGCCGCATCCTGGCCAAGACCTACCAGCTTTCCAAGGGCAATCCGATTGAAGACACCATCGAGGTGCTGCAGAAACTCGACGCGCAGATCCGCGACCAGGGCGCGGAGCTGAAGATTCTGGGCGTCGGAACTACGGGATATGCCAAGGACATTCTGAAAGACGTGATCGGCGCCGATGCTGCGCTGGTGGAGACGGTGGCCCACACCGAGGCCGGTCTTCACTTTTACGACGATGTGGACGTGATCTGCGACGTGGGCGGCCAGGATATCAAGATCATCATCCTGAAGAACGGCCGCGTGAAGGATTTCAAGCTGAACACGCAGTGTTCGGCGGGCAACGGCTACTTCCTGCAATCCACCGCGCAGGGCTTTAACGTGCCCGTGGAGCAGTACGCCGATACGGCATTCGGGGCCAACGGATTCCCCTCGTTCGGCTATGGCTGCGCGGTATTCATGCAGAGCGACATCGTGGATTTCCAGCGGCAAGGCTGGAAGCCCGAAGAGATCATGGCCGGCCTGTGCAATGTTCTTCCCAAGAATATCTGGCTCTACGTTTCACAGATTCCCAACCTTTCGGCCATCGGCAAGCGCTTCCTGCTGCAGGGCGGCACGCAATATAACCTGGCCGCGGTGAAGGCCCAGGTGGACTTCATCGAGTCGCGCTTCAAGGGCAAGGACGTGGAGGCCGACGTCATCGTTCACGAGCATTGCGGCGAAGCCGGCGCCATCGGCGCGGGGCTGGAAGCCGGGCGTCTGTGGGACAACGGCCGGCAATCGACGTTCATCGGCCTCGACGCCTGCGCGCACATCAATTACAAGACCACGCGCGAAGAAGCCACCCGCTGCTACTTCTGCAAGAACAAGTGCCTGCGCACCTTCATCGACGTCAAGACCAACATCATTAACATCGACTACAAACGGCCGGTCAAGACCAAGGTTCCGCTGGAAGCCGGCGCGCAGCGGTTGATCATCGCCACCTGCGAAAAGGGCACCGTCGAAAACATCGAGGAGATGCGCAACATCAAGGGCGACCTCGACAAGATCAAGAAGGCCAACCCGAACTTCGTGGAAGTGGCGGCCAAGGGCGTATTCCGCGTGCCGGATGTGCCCATCGTGGCCGACGCGCCGCCCAAGTTCCAGATTACCGCCGCGCAGAAGAAGCGCGCCGCCCTCATGAAGAAGCGGTCCGAGATTCGCATCGGCATGCCGCGCGTGCTCAACATGTATTCGCAGACGCCGGTCTTCACCGGATACTTTGCGTCGCTGGGCATACAGCCGCAAAACATCGTCTATTCGGATTTCACCAGCGAGGAATTGTACAAGGAAGGCGCCAAGCGCGGCGCCATCGACCCATGTTTCCCCTCCAAGCTGGGGATTCCGCACGTGCACAACCTGCTCTACAAGGTTCACGCCAAGAAGCCGCTCGACATCATCTTCTTCCCGATGATCGATTGCCTCACCACCGACCTGCACAACGTGCAGGCCAGCCGGAGCTGTCCCACGGTGGCGACCACGCCCGAAGCGGTCAAGGCCGCGTTCATCAAGGAAGGCGACTTGTTCGCCGAAAAGGGCGTCCGTTTCCTGGACACGTTCGTCAACCTCTCCAAGCCCGACCTGTTGGAACGGCAACTCTACGAAGAGTTCAAAGACATCCTGGGGTTGTCGCCCGAGGAGAACAAGAAGGCCGTGGAGCAGGGCTACCGCTCTCTCCACTACTTCGACAACGTCACCATGCGCGGCGCCGCCCGCGAGGTGCTGGAGCAGCTCGAACGGGAAGATCGCCTGGGCGTGGTGCTGCTGGGCCGTCCGTATCACAACGACCCCGGCGTGAACCATGAAATCCTGGAAGAGTTTCAGAAACTTGGTTACCCGGTGTTCGCGCAGGACTGCCTGCCGATCGACGACGATATGATCTGGCGTCTGTTCGGCGAGGATGTGGAATCGGGAGAAACTCCGCACCCCATGTCCATCGCCGACGTATGGAAGAATTCCTACTCCGAGAACACCAGCCGCAAGGTTTGGGCCGCTAAGTACGTGGCGCGCCATCCTAACCTCGTGGCGCTCGAGTTATCCAGCTTCAAGTGCGGCCATGACGCGCCCATTTACACCGTGGTGGAAGAGATCGTGGAGCACTCCGGCACGCCTTACTTCTGCTTCAAGGATATCGACGAGAACAAGCCCACCGGCTCGATCAAGATCCGCGTCGAGACTATCGGCTACTTTCTGAAGCGTTACCGCGAAGATATGGTGCGCAATAAGAACAAGGCTAAGACCATCGAACAGCAGTTACAGGAGTTCGAGGCCCGCCTGCGCCGCGAAATGCTGCGCCCGAAGCCGGACGCGAGCGTCGACGCGCTGGTGCGCCAGTCCTTCGAGACCGGCTCTATGCCGCAGATCCACGTCAGCCTGGGCGCGTTGCAAGCTTCCAGGCCGCCGGCGCGGGAATACGAGACGGTGTCGGGCGATTAGCCGCCATGCGGTTCACTTAGGTGGGACAGACGATCGGTTTTTGTCGTCTGTCACTCCGCTCGCGCAGCCATAGCGGCTGACGGCTATATCACGCAGGGCCTTCGACGGGGCGGGCTGCCGGGCGTCCGCGTAAGCCCCCGCCAAATCCTCCCACGCCGCGCAAAGATCGCTCTTCACCACGGGACAGCTCATGTTCAGTTGCCAGTTTGCGCCCTGCCGCACGAACGCGCAGGAGCCGTCGGGGATCTTCTCATAGACCCCTCGGATGGCGGCCACGGTGGCGGGTTGGAAGCCGTCCACCTGGGCCTTCTCTTCCAATGACACAGCCGCCATGCGGAAATTGCCCGTGGCGGCATAGGCCACTTGCAAGCCGTCGTAGGCATCCAGCGCGGCGGGGTTCAGTCCTCTGCCATAGCGCAGCGCGTCGATAGCTTCCTGGTAGCGGCCCAGGTTGAGGCAGGCGTTCGCCAGGTTGAAATACAACTGCTGGAAGCCGGCGCGCTCTGGGGGAGCCGCGCCGCGCGCGCGTTGGACGTCGTCCTAGGTGTTCTCGGCGGCCCGGGAAATTTCGCGGGCCTTCTCCAGCACGGCGAGCGATTTCTCATACCACGCGCGGCTGTTGGTGGGGTCAAGATCGGCCTTGGCGGCGTAATAGATGCCCAGGAAGGTGGGTGGAAACTCGGAGGAACGCGCGGGCGGAAGCGGCGACAGAATCTGCCACGACTTTTCCTCTTCCTGGATGCTGCGGTCGATGTTGCGGCGCGCGTCCTGTTCGAACAGCGCCTTGGCGAGCATGTCGTGCAAGCGGAAACTTTCGGGGGTGGTCTGGACATCGGTGGAAGCGAGCGTCAGGTCGTTGTTCCACGCGGCATTGCGAGCGAACGTGCGGCCGGCGTACAGGACGGCCAGGATCGTGACCACGGCGACCGTGTGGCGCGGGCTTTTGAGCCGGCCGAGCAGCGCCGCGAGCGCGATGGCGAACGCCACGGACGGCAGATACAGGAAGCGCTCGGCCATGAGAGCGCCGATGGGAAAGAGCAGGTTGGCGGTGGGCAGCAGGGCGATGGCGAAGAAGCCGGCCAGCCAGAAGGTGAGGCGGTCGCGGCGGTACCGCACGAAGGCCAGCGCCAGAATCGCAATCACCACCAGCAGCGCGATCCAGCCCCAGGGGTCGGACCAGGTGGACAGCGGGACCTGGTTGTAGGAACGGTCGCACGAGAGGCCCAACGGAAAGAGCAGCAGCCAAAGGTCAAGGCCGATCACCTTGATGGCGGTGAGTCGCGCGGTGAAGAAACCGGCGCCCAGGATGGGGTTGTCCACGTAGACCGGCTGTGGCGCGGGCAGCGGGCCGAGAACCGCGTGGCGCGCCCAGGCAAGCACCACCAGCGACGCTGCGACGGCCGCGTAGGCGGGCCAGCGCGCCAGCAACCGCGGCTTGCCTTCGGCGAAGCTAAGATCCCAAAGCAGCATGAGACCCAGCAGCACCGCGGCGCTCTCCTTGGAAAATACGCCTGCCGTGGCAATCGCGAAGAGAGCTGCTGCGGCCCAGTAGAGGCGTCGGCCTGCGAACCATGCGGTGCGCGCATAGAGCAGCAGTCCGCCCAGCACAGCCATGGCCGCCAGCAGGTCGGCGCGGCCCACGATGCTGGTGACGGCCTCGGTGCAGATGGGATGGACAGCCCAGAGCGCCGCCGCGAAGAGAGCCGGCTGGACGGTCTGGAACAGCAGCAGCGCCAGTTCGAAGACCAGCCAGACGTTGATCGCGTGCAGCAGGAAATTGACGGCGTGATATCCGGCCGGGTTCGTGCCATTGCCCAACACTGCGCTGTTGAACAGCAGCGACAGCGTCGTCACCGGGCGGTACAGTCCGTCGCCGGTTTTGGGCCACCAATAATTCCTGGTGAGGATCAGCTTGATATTCTCCGCGGTGACTTCGCGGATGCGGGAATCCTGCGCGACAATCACCTTGGAATCCTGCGCCAGTCCGAGCCCGAAAGAACCGGCGTACGCCGCCAGCGCCAGCGCCGCCAGCCCCGCCCGCGCTTTCCATTTCGAAAAGGGGACAGACGCATTTTTACGACTCTGTGACGGTTTCAAGCCCGTCATTATCCCATAATGAGAGAGGAGGGCAGATGAAACACTTTCTGGCGAAGACCGACCCCGAGACCTATTCCATCGACGATCTGGAACGCGAAGAGCAGACCTCCTGGGACGGCGTGACCAACGCGCAGGCCGTGCGCGCCATCCGCGAGATGCGCCCGGGCGACCGCGTCTTCATCTATCACAGCGGCGGCGTTTCCGGAGTGGTGGGTCTGGCGTCCGTGCGGTCCGAACCGCGCGACGATCCCAGGAACCCGAAGTCGGCGGTAGTCGATCTGGAGTTTGCCGGACGCCTGGACCCGCCCACGACGCTGGCCGAAATCAAGCAGTCGAAAAAGTTCGACGACTGGGGCCTTGTGCGGCAGGGAAGGCTTTCCACCATGGCCGCGCCCGAGAAATTCGTGGAATGGATGAAGGCGCGGTATCCGAAGGCGCAGATCTAGCGGCGGCTGTGGCGCACGCACTTGTGCGTGCCGTGTCGGGACTCTTCTCGACACGTTGGTTGGGGCACGGGCAGTCTGTCAAGACCGGGCGTCGGCTTGAGTGCCGACAGCCGGAGCGGCTACCCCACCGGCTTTATTTCACCGCCGTTCCGCTTTCTACGGGATAGCCCTTCCGATCCAGTCTTTGGCGAAGTTGGTTTCGACGAACATCGCCTTTACGCGCGTGAAACCCATCTGCTGCAACAATTCGACAGCAGGTTTTACATTCGGGCAGTTGCTCCACGGACAGCAGCCGCAGTAGACAATAATTTCACGATCGCGAGGGAGCTTGCCGGCAGCCGCTTTAAGTGCTTCGAGACCGTCGGGCCTGGATCCAGGGCCGGCGTAGATGGATCCCGGAATATGTTTGTTGCGATAAAGCAGATTGGGACCCACATGGAAAATAACTGGTCCCGCACCTTTCGCGGCCAGGCGGGCTGCCACATCTTCCGGCTGGATCAACGCCAGTTCAGCCGCCAGCCCAACCGCCAGCATGGCCGCTACACCGATCATGAGAACTCTCATTCCGATTCCTTTCCGAATGCTTAAAATTTAAACGATTGCTCTTACGATCATCGTCGGGGGAGCGCGAGTTGTGTGTGTTCCATCACGAATCGGCGGCGAACTACTACTTTACCGGATGGCATTAGCCGTCCCAACGTCTTACGCTGGATCATGCCCAACGGCATTGTATCTGTTCAAAGGTGGGCGGACGCGGGAGCAGAGGGGGCCGGGCAAGCGGCAACCATTCCCTTGCGTGGCTTTTCCTGCGTTTACCTGACCTCTTCCATTCCCGCTGCCGACCTGGCGTCCAGGATGTTGGAGGCCGCACAAATCCATATTCACCGCTCCACCGGGTTGGATGATGCGAAAGCGCTGCTGAAGGCGACCCGGTCGCACGTTCTCCTGACTGACGTCGCGTTTGAAAAAGGGAGCTGGAGAGATGCCCTGCGAATGGCGCGACTTCTACCGCTTCGCACCGCTCTGGTCGTGGTATCGCGCGTCGCCGACGAACGGCTGTGGATCGGCGCACTCGAGAGCGCCGCTTACGATCTGATTCTTGAGCCGTTCCACGCGGACGAACTGCGGCGCATCCTGGAGCACGCACATTTCAACGCAACCAGAAGCGGTCAGCGAAACTTCGCGGAAGCCGCGGTGTAAAGGCTGCACCCGAAATGCGGGATTTGCTTACACACGGTCCGGGAATGCCGCTTCTACGGTCAGTCGGTTCTCGGGCTAAGCCGCGAAACGAGCGGCATTTGGACTCTCTCGCTCCTTTGTCTCCGAATGGCAGATGAAATGCTGGCAAAGGCCTTCTGGCCCATGGCACAACGGACGAGGTTGCCACGGCTAGGGACATCTTGCACACGACGCACCCAACGGAGATTGCAGTACACGCGGCGGAACGCGGGCAACTTGCCGGGAGCAGCGGATAGCTATGCTATCGCCAATCGAAGTCCTTCGGCTTCAGGCGATAGAGAGTGTATAACCAGGGCTCTTACCAGCCTTGAAAGAGTGGAACCTACAAGGAGAAATATCGTGTACAAAAACGTGTTGATCGTATCGATAGCAGGCTTGGCTGTGGCCCTGCCCGCTTTGGCGTCGGATAAGGAAGATGACATTGGGCGTGTCGAAAAAGCGACCCGGACCTTCCATGAAATCATGGCAGCGCCCGACAAGGGCATTCCCCGTGACCTGATGGAAAAGGCGAAATGCGTTGTCATCATTCCAGGAGAGGAGAAGGCAGCCTTCATATTCGGCGGCAACTACGGCAGGGGACTGGCTACCTGCCGCACTGCCACTGGCTGGAGTGCTCCGATGTTTGTGGCTGTCGGGGGCGGGAGCTTCGGCTTCCAGATTGGCGCCTCTTTCACCGACGTGGTGATGCTATTTATGAACGACCACGCTTTGCATAGCTTGCTGGGTGACAAATTCAAGATCGGCGCCGATGTAACCGTGGCAGCAGGCCCGGTGGGGAGACAGGCATCCGCCAACACCGATATAAGACTCGATGCGGAGATCCTGAGCTATTCGCGGAGCAAAGGTCTTTTTGCCGGGATCAGCCTGGATGGCGCCGTCCTGCAGGCCGACCACAGCGGGGACCAAGCTATGTACGGCTCCGCTGTCACCCACGAGGAAATCCTGGGCGGCAAAGTTGCGGTTCATGCGTCCGCACGCAACCTGCTGGCGGAACTTGCCAGGTACCCCGAACACCGTTAAAAGCGGTGGGGCGCCACTGAAAACATCTCTTGCGACCGTCGGCATGGCGTTGATGGCGTCTCCAACTTGGAGACGTCGCTCGCTGGTATGGCGTCGACACAAATGACCATTGAACCACCATAGACCCGTCTCGCGAGTGATCTAGCCCGCCGGTGATGGTCCATGCCTCATGCCGCCGAGTCTCCTTTTGTGCGCCGCCTCGATTCCGGCGCCATCGGAAATCGCCGCGGACTGGGAGTTCTCCCAGTAAGATGATCGGAAGACGAGAAGCATATTCACAAGTAAGTCCGGAACCAGGTGAAAACTCGAAACACACTCCGGACCGCGTCGGCATCCAGGCTCTTTTTCTGCGTGGGCTTCCGCTGGTATCCTTCGCATTTACACAAGAGCTAACTGCTCTTCGGTTGGCTCCGCTCAACAGTACCAGGGCTCCGTGAGATATGGGATGGTGGCGCGCGAGACCATCGGCGCGTCCACCGGGAACTCGCCGGCTTGCGCCAGGTCCCAGATCTGCCGGAAGATTTCCCGGCGGCTCTTGCGGCGCCGCTCCTGGCGCTTGATCAACTCCTGGACCGAACCGCACAGCACGTCCAGCCGGCCGTCGGCGTTTTGCCACGGGTAGCAAAGACCGCGCGTGTCGAATGGCTGGATGCTCGCCCGCATCTCCGGCAGTTCGAGCAGCAGGGACCCTTCCGGCAGCAGCAGCCGGATGGCCAGTTGAATCGGCGCCACCTGGTCGGCCAGTTCCAGATCCACCAACGCCCCCAGGAACTCGCGATAGCTTTCCAGCGTGGTCCACGGTGTGAACGGAATGAACGTCGGCGCGAGCGCCAGGCCGGTTGCCCGCATGAGCCCCAGCGCTTCTTCGAACCCCGCCCGCGTGTGGCCTTTGGCCAGCTTGCCGAGCACTGCGTCGTCCAGCGATTCCACGGCGCTGGTCACGAACAGGCAGTTCGTGGCCTTCAACACCGGCAGCAGTTCGCGCTGCTTCAGTAAGTGCTCTATCTTGATGGTGACGTCATAAGTCAGCTCCGGCCACTCGCTGTGCAACGCCTCCACAACCCGAATCGCATGCCCCGGGCCATTGAAGAAATCCGGGTCTCCGAACGTGATGTGCTGCGCTCCCGCCGCCACCTGCTGCCGGATGTCCTGTTGCACCACATCCTGCTGCACGATGCGGAACAAACCCCGATATACCGGAACCACCGGGCAATGGCGGCACAGATGCTTGCAGCCGCGCGATGCTTCGGTGTATCCGACCCGCCGCGTTTCGCCGTCCGCTACCAGTTGCGCGTACGCTCCCAGCGCCGGCAGCCCGGCGCGGTCCGGCACGCGAAATTGCTGCCGCGCCATCGAGATCAGCGGCTCCGGCTGCCGGTAAGGCAACTCGCCGGCGCGCGTCACGCTCAACCGGCGCGCCAGGTCGCTCAAGCCCTGTTCGAACTCACCGCCGAGCACCGTCTGCACGCCCAGCCGCCGCAGCAGGGCGTCGTTCAACGGCGCGTACAGCCCGTACCCGCACAGGTGGGCCCGCGGATTGGCGGCGCGAACTTTGTCGATCAGTTTTTGGAACAGCCGCGTGGCCGTGTGCATGGGCAGAAAGAATGCCAGCAGATCGGCTTCTTCCACCGCTGCCCAGGGCATCGGACTGCACGAAAGATCCGCCACCGTCACCTCGTGCCCATCGCCTCGCAGCCACGCCGCCGGCGACGCCAGCCCGAACGGCTGCCGCCCCAGTTCGTAGGTCGAAATCAGTACGATGCGCACGCTCTTCCATTATGGTTCTTTCCGCTTTGATAATATAAAAGCAGGTACCGTCTCTCCCATGTTTGCCGCTCCCACTACCGCCGAGGAGATACTCGACCTCAAACGCCAGCGCAAGGCCATTCTGCTGGCGCACCATTACCAGGAGCCCGAGATTCAGGAACTGGCCGACGTGGTGGGCGATTCGCTCGAGTTGGCCCGGCAGGCGCGCGAGTTCTCCGGCGACGTCATCGCTTTCTGCGGCGTCTGGTTCATGGCCGAAACCGCCAAGGTGCTGAATCCCGATCGCGTAGTCGTGGTGCCCGATCGCGAGGCCGGTTGCAGCCTGGTGGACGGGTGTCCCGTCGGGCCCATTCGCGAATTTCGCCGCCGCAACCCCAATCACGTGATTGTCAGCTACATCAACACCTCGATTGAAGTGAAGGCCGAGAGCGATATCCTCTGCACGTCGCGCAACGCCGTCCGCATCGTCAACTCCATCCCGCGCAAGCAGCCCATTCTCTTCCTGCCCGATAGCAACCTGGGCAATTATGTGCGCCGCGAAACCGGCCGCGAAAACATGCGGATCTGGCAGGGCGCCTGCATCGTGCACGCCACCTTCCCGGCCCGCCGCGTAGCGGAGGCCAAGGTCGAGCACCCCGGCGCCGAAGTGGTAGCCCACCCCGAGTGCCCCGAAGCGGTGCTGGCGATGGCCGATTTCATCGGTTCCACTTCCGCCCTCATCCGGCACTGTGCCGCGTCCAGCGCCCGGGAGTTCATCGTCATGACCGAAAGCGGCATCCAGTATTCGCTCGCGCGTGTGGCGCCTTCCAAGCGCTTCTACTTCGTGGCCAACGAAAACTGCAATTGCAGCGAGTGCCCCTACATGAAGCTCAACAGTCTGGAGAAACTCCGCGACTGCCTGCTCAGCCTGCAACCGCGCGTGGAATTGTCCCGCGAGACCATGCGCCGCGCGCTGCTGCCGCTCGAGCGCATGCTGGCCGTGAAATAGATGCTCGCCGCGCCTTTGCTCGATTCCTTCGGCCGCGTCCACGACAGTCTCCGCATCAGTGTCACCGACCGCTGTAACATCCGCTGCTTCTACTGCATGCCGGAAACCGGCGTGAAATTCGTCGACCATGGCGAGATCCTCAGTTTCGAAGAGATCGAGCGCTTCGTGCGCATCGCCGTCCCGTTGGGTGTAACCAAGCTGCGGGTCACTGGCGGCGAGCCGCTGGTGCGCCGCGATCTGCCCCTGCTGATCCGCCGCTTGGCCGCCATTCCCGGCATTCGCGATCTGGCCCTCACCACCAATGGCGTGCTGCTCCCGGAGTTTGCCGTTCCGCTCTACCAAGCCGGCCTGCGCCGCCTGAACGTTCACCTCGACACGCTGGACCGCGCGCGCTTCCTCGAAATCACCCGCCGCGACGACCTGGATAAGGTCCTCGCCGGCCTGGCGCTCGCCCGGCAGGCCGGCTTCTCCCGCATCAAGCTGAATGCCGTCGCGCTGAAAAATCTGGTGGAACCGGACATCGTTCCGTTGGCCCGCTACGCGCGCGAAAACGGGTTCGAAGTGCGCTACATCGAATTCATGCCGCTGGACGCGCAGAACCTTTGGGACCGCTCCAAAGTGCTCCTGGCCGGCGACATCATCGCGCTTCTTTCGCGCGAGATCTCGCCGCTCATTCCGGTCCCCGATCCCGATCCGCGCGCCCCCGCCGCCCAATACGCCTTCGCCGACGGCAGCGGCCAGGTCGGTTTCATCGCCTCGGTGAGCCGTCCATTCTGCCTGAACTGCAACCGCATCCGCCTCACTGCCGACGGCAAATTGCGCTACTGCCTGTTCGCCATCGAAGAGGACGATGTCAAGACTCTGATGCGCGGTGGCGCTTCCGACGGCGAGATCGCCGCGCTGGTCCGCCGCAACATCGCCGGCAAGTGGGAAGGCCACGAAATCAACTCGGCGAAGTTCGTCGCTCCCCCGCGCCCCATGTACTCCATCGGCGGGTAGTCCTCTGACCGGGTGTTTTAGTGCCTTTCCGCAGCCGCCCCATCGTGCTCACAACTCGGATGCGAGCCAAGACCGTGAGGGAGTGGTTTCCCGGACAAGAGCAACATCAGCCGGTCAAAGCACTCCGGCTTCGCCGCCGGCAAAACCTGGAAGAAATACATTGCATTCTTCCCGACATCATTGTACACTGTATATGTACAAGGTACAATAGTGATCTTGCGAATCGATCTCGAGTCGCCGGTTCCTGTGTACCGGCAGATTGTGGACGCCCTTCGCATCCTGCTGGTCAACGGCCAACTGAATCCCGGCGATTCCTTGCCGCCCGTGCGCCGGCTCGCCCTCGACCTCGGGGTCCATTTCAACACCGTGGCGGAGGCGTACCGCACGCTCGAAGAGGAAGGATGGCTGGAGATCGGACGGCGCAGCGGCGCGCGGGTGGTTGCACGGACCGTGTCGAATCGTTGCGATCCCGGGACTGGCGAAGCCTTTCAGCGCCGCTTGCGAGAGATGGTGGCCGAGGCACAGGCCCAAGGTTTTCCTCGTAGCCGGATCACCCGCGAGCTGCGGCGCCTTGCCGACACCCTGGAAA
>JBEKYE010000116.1:0-11922 GCA_049511275.1 Bryobacteraceae bacterium | reverse complement strand
TTGAGTCCTGGGAAACGGTCTTCCGGAAAGTGCGCAACGTTCAGCCCTGGGGTTCCACGGCCTCCTCAACCTAGCTGTCGGCATCGCCCACCGCGAAGTGCAGCTTGCCGGCCAGTTTGGGCCCGGGCGTCCGTGCCACCTCGGGGGCGGTATGATGGACTCGTGAACCTGGCAGTCGCAACCGATCACGGCGGTTTCCCGCTGAAGGAACGCATCATCCAGGAGTTGAAACGGCTGGGGCACCACGTGACGGATCTGGGGACGAATTCGGCCGAGCCCGTGGATTACCCCGACTACGCGGAGGCCGTGGCTCGCGAGATCCTCGAAGGCCGCGCCCAGCGCGCCGTGCTGATCTGCGGCAGCGGCGCGGGCGCGTGCGTGGCGGCCAATAAGTTCAAGGGCATTCGCGCCGCTACCTGCCACGACAGCTTCTCCGCGCACCAATGCGTGGAGGATGACGACGTCAATGTGCTGTGCCTGGGCGCGCGGATAGTGGGGCCGGAATTGGCCCTCGAACTGGTGCGGGATTATGTGAACGCGGTATTCTCTGGCGCCGAACGGCATCGCCGGCGGCTGGGAAAGATCGCGGCTTTCGAGGCCCGGTTCGGAGAATAACTGGTAGCGCCGGCGGTCTTGCCGCCGGTGTCTGGTTCGCGGTTCTTAAGGAGAGAGCACCGGCGGAAAAGACCGCCGCCGCTGCGCAGCTATTTTTTCGGCGCCGCGAAATACGGCTCTGGTTCGGGCACCGCGGCGCCATCCTTGCGCGGGTCCGAAGCTCCCCAATTCACTCCCGTGGCCGAATCGTGGACCACCGCCTGGCCGCCGCCCATCGAGCTCGAGAAATCTCCCAGCAGTTCCAACTGGTGGCCGCGCGCTATCAGTGCCTCGCGAACCTCCGGCGGAAAGCGACTCTCCACGGAGATGTCGCAGCCGCCAAAAGTCTTCTTGGTGAAGCGCGGCGCCTCCAGCGCCATCTGAATATTCATTCCGTGATCCACCACGTTCGAGACGAACTGCGCGTGCGCCTGCGCCTGGTTCAGCCCGCCCATGATGCCGAAACCCATGTGCAGGCTGCCCTTTTCCATGAAGGCCGGAATGATGGTGTGGAAAGGCCGCTTGCGCGGCGCGAGCGCGTTGGGGTGTCCGGCGTCCATTTCGAACAGGCCGCCGCGATTCTGCAGCGCGAATCCGTACTCATCCACCACCACGCCCGAACCAAAGTGCTGGTAGAGGCTCTGGATCAGTGAAACGATATTGCCCTCGTGGTCGACCACCGAAAGGTAGATCGTGTCGCCGTGCACCACCGGCGGCTGGCCGGGCGCGACCTCGCAGCGCGCGCGAACCGGGTCGATCAATTTGGCGCGCTCGCGCGCGTATTCCATCGAAATCATTCCTGCCACCGGAACCTTGCTGAACTTGGGGTCGGCGACATATCGCGCCAGATCGGAGTAGGCCAGCTTCTGGGCTTCGATTTGCAGGTGCAGCTCCTCGAAGCCGCGCGGCGGGTAGTCGGCCAGCGGAAACAGAGAGAACAGGTTCAGCATCTGGATGGCGGCGATTCCCTGCCCGTTGGGCGGCAGTTCGTAAACCTTCCAGCCATGGTAGTCGGTGGAAATGGGTTCGACCCATTCCGCCTGAAACTCGGCGAGGTCGGCCGCGGTAATCTTGCCGCCCAGCCGTTGGCTGGTCTTCAGGATGGCATTGGCGATGGCGCCTTTATAGAACGCCGGCGCCCCCTGCGAGGCCACCAACTTGAGCGCGGCGGCCATTTCCGGATCGCGGAAGACCTCGCCCACCTTGGGAGCGCGGCCCTCGTGCAGGAAAACGCGCTTTCCGTTCTGGTCTTTGCCCAGCTTCTCCTCTTCCATCTTCCACGCCGCGCCGATCATCTCCGTGACCGGGTATCCGTGATCGGCGAAATAAATGGCCGGTTGAAACAGGTCGCTCCACGGCAGCTTGCCGAAGCGCTTGTGCAGCCTGGCCCAGCCGTCCACGCAACCCGGCACGGTGACCGAGTGGATGCCTTCCTGCGGCATCTTGGTTACGCCTTGCGCCTTCAGGAAGTCGATAGTAAGCCCGGTGGGCGCCCAACCGCTGGCGTTGATGGCCGAGAGCTTTCCGGTTTTGGCGTCCCAATAAATAGCGAAGAGATCGCCGCCCATGCCGTTGCTTTCGGGTTCCACCACGCCGAGCGCGGCGTTGGCGGCGATGGCGGCATCCATGGCGGAGCCGCCGCGCGCCAGGATCTGCGCGCCCGCCTGCGAAGCCAGCGTCTGGCTGGTTGCGACGATACCGCGCCCGCTGATGACCATCGAGCGCGCCTGCGCGCGATCTTGTGCGTGTCCGGGTGTGTACAACATAAGCAGCGAAAGCCAAACGAGAAACCGCATGAATTGGAAATGATAGCAGTGTTGGGAGCGGCCGTGGGCAAACGGCTTGCCAGCTACCAACCCACTCTTGCATGGGCTGGACGTAAGTACACCTTTGCGGGAAAGAGTACCTTCCGCGATCGTGAATAAAATGCTCTGCTGCGCGGCGCACACCGCGTGGATCGATGCAAACACAGCTCCGGCGGGTTTGGCACGCGAGATGCATTGGTAGCACCCGGAGGCTGGTTATACATGACTACGCAACTGAACGACAAGAACGATAACAACCAAGACAGGTACCTGGGGGCGGCACAGCAGCCGCGGCGCGCGCCCGTGCATGTTCTCTGGTACGTGGCATTCGGAGTGGCTCTGGTTGCGATCGTGGGCCTCTTCGTCGGTGTGCACCGGCTGGCGACCCAGGTGTCGCGTCTCAACGACAGCACCCAGGCGCAGATCGTCAGGCTGAGCGACCAGGTGGCTCAGAGCGCCACCGAGAACGCCCAGCGGGCTGACATGGCGGCGCAGGAAGCGCACGATACCGCCGCTTCCGTGGAGGACAAGGCGCGATCCGAAATGCGGAAGAGCGCCGCGACCCTGTCCGCAAAGCTCGCCGAACAAGGGCAGACCGAGCGGCAGACACAGCAACAGGTGGCCGGCGAGTTGGAGAACCTGAAAGCTGCCAACACCGACGCCAGTTCGAAGCTCATCGCGATCTCGGGTGATGTGACCAACGTCAAGGGCGACGTCGCATCCACGCAGGCTGAGGTGGAGAAGACCGGCTCCGAGCTCAAGCGCATGACCGGCGACATGGGTGTGATGAGCGGCTTGATCGCCACCAATGCCGGGCAACTCTCCGCGCTGAAGGACCTCGGTGAGCGCAATTACCAGGAATTCGATATTAAGAGGACCGGCGGCCTGCAGAGGATCGGCACCATCCAGTTGTCGCTTACGAAAGCCGACCCCAAGCGAAATCGTTTCACGATGAATGTCCTGGCTGACGACAAGACAGTACAGAAGAGAGATCGCACCATCAACGAGCCGGTGCAGCTTTACCTGGCCGGCAACCGCCAGCCGGTTGAGATCGTGGTGAACGAAGTGAAGAAAGACGAAGTCGTGGGATACGTGGCCATGCCGAAGGTGAAGATCGGCAGACCGTAAGCGCAACAGCAACAACAGCAGCAAGTCAAGCGGCGGGCCTTGACAAAGCAGCCCCGCCGTTTGCATTGGTCGGCGGTTATTCCAGGCCGTGCTCGCTGCCGCAAATGTTGACCGCGATTCCCATTTCGCGGAACATGGCGGCCTTCACGGCCAGCCCCCGATTGGCGCCGCCGGCATCGGGAGCGTAGGCCACCTGGATGTGATTTGCCTGGTGCTTGGCCATGAACTGATCGCGTGAAATGCCGTAGGTGACGGCGTGCATGACGGGCCACTGCGGCGTGGTCACCTGCCAGCGGCGTTCGGTTTCCGCTGGCGGCAGACTGATCGCCTTGGCACGGCCGATATCGGCGTGCAGCTTGCCGCCTTCCACATAGATGCGGCTCCAGACAATCTCGCCGGGCTTGCTGACGCCCTTGATGGTGCCGCCGCCCAGCCGGAAAAACATGGGCGGCTGGCGCTCGCTGATGGCGCCGGCGTAGCCGCCGGTCAGGTGCTGGGGCGGGACCGAGCCGGAGATCTCCAGGACCCAGACGAATTCGCCGTTATACGCTTCGCCGTATCGAACGTCGTGAAGGGTGGTTTCCGGCTCGTAGCCCAAGCTGTTCCAGACGCGGTTGGTGACCAGTGCGTCCAGGCCGGCGCACTCATCCACCTCATTGAAGTGAGGCAACGCGCGGCCTTCATAGAGGACGCGGCCGTTGGCGTGGCCGTTCGGTGCGGCCGTGACAGGGGGCCGGTCGACGTTGTTGAGCAGGCCCTCCGCCAGGTCCGAGGCCGGCGCGAGATCCTTGAGACCCTGCTGGTATTGAATGCCGATGACGTCGCAACCAAAATCGTCGGCGATCCGCAAGGCGGCGATGTACATCTTGCACTGGCCCAGGATCTGGTCTTCGGTGAGATCGGTTTCGGGATTGGAGCCGGTGCGGAAAGTCATCCCTTTACGGTCAAGCCAGTCGCGCACCGCCTGGGCCTCGGCATCGCTCACGCGGCACATCGTGGCATACAGGCTGGACTGGCTCAAGCGCTCCTTGAAGACGCCGAAGGGCATCATGCATTCATCGGGGATGATGGCGTTGTACATTCCCATGCAACCTTCGTCGAAGATGCCCATGATGGCGCGGTTGCGGAGCAGGTCGGCGGCCAACTCGCGGCCGGCGATTTCCGCGTCGATGGGCAGGTGAAACTCCCCCAGCGGGCGCGCGTGACTGGTATCGTGCTCCACCATGCCGCCGGCCAGCCACTGGCGCAACCCGCGCAGAAACGTCTCGTCGGCGAAGTCTTCGCTCCACAGCGTGGAATAGGGGACGCCGGCCTTGGTGAGGCATCCGTTGAGATTGAGCATGCCCACCAGGCCCGGCCAGGTGCCGCTCCAGTTGGCCACCGTGAGGATCGGTCCTTTGTGGCCCACCAGGCCGGGGAGAATGTGATGGCTGTATTGCCAGACGGCCTCGCAAACCACCACCGGCGCATGGCCGGGGATATTGCGGAAGACCTGGTTCCCGTACTTCTGGCTATCGATGAAACCGTGCTGCCGCTCGGGATCATAGGGGTGGGCGCGGTCGATTTGACGGCCTTCACGGCGGATGGCCTGCATGATCGCCTGCTCAGCCTGATTCTGGGCCGCCCAGCACTGGCGATTGGCGGAAAGCCGCAAATCGCCGTTCGCAACCAGATAGATAACGTCGGACACGATGAATAGCCTCCCGGTTACTCCACTTACATAACCTTTTTAGCATCACGCGCATGCCGGTTTTGTGGGGCAGGCAATCTTGCCTGGAGCCGCCTTTCAGGCGGCTCTTTCGGTGCCGGCGAGTGTCTTCGTTCACCGAAAAGCGCCGGCTGAAAGCCGGCGGCAGCCAGGATTGGATGCCTCACTATCTGCTTGCCGCACACCGCTGGCGCGGCAGCGGTCCGGAATAATTCGCGGCGAGAGGTCGGCGGTTTCATACCCAAAGCAGCGGCTGCCGCAGCGGAAAATTGCGCAGCACTTCCTCCACGGTCGGGTCGGGATCGAGCCGGCGCCACAGCGCCAGGTACTCGGGCCGGCCGAGCGCCAGCCCGGCGAAAAGCAGGCTGGGCTGGCGCACCGGCCATTCGTTGTAATACATCACGTCGGGCGGAAGCGGCCACTTTGTTTTGTCCAGCATGTACGGATACATATAAGATATGGCGCGGCCCATGCCGCGCCCATCGGGCAACTGCCAGCGCCACAGCGAGTCGTTCGCAGTGGTGAGGGTTTGCGCGATGATGGACAGGGCGTCGAGGTTGAACAAGGAGTAACCGTAAGGTTTGGTGCGGCGGAGTTCCTCGGGGAAGCTGCCGTCGGGCGCTTCCTGGTTGGGAATCAGCACGCTGCGGAAGCGTTCGCGGCACCAGACGGTGAGCGGGCCATCGCCGGTAAGCTGGGCAAACGAGGCCGCCTGCGCCACCCAGCAACTGCCGTGATTATTCTTCGCGTCCCGCTCGGCGATGCCGTACGGATGCGTGGTCATCCACTGCAGATAGGCGGCAAACCATTGCTGGACGCCCTCGCGGACGGTGGGGGTGAGAGGCAGGCACCGCGCGGCGCGCGCCACTTCCACTAGATGCAAGGTATCGATGATGCCGATGCCCCGGCCCGTGACGAGGCCCTTGATGGCCTGGGCATATTGCAGGTTGGGGTTCATGCGCGTCGCATCATCCAGGAACCAGGCGCGCAAATGCGTGGCGGCGTGATCCGCGTACTTTTTCTGTTTGGTCAACTGCCAGGCCGCCGCCAGCGCGGGCACAATCAGGCTCAAACGCACCATGGCGCGCCGATGCCCGAGGAAATTGTCGGGGTTGCTCATGCCGTCGCGGTTGATGTAGGGGCCGCTGGGGTTCTTCGGGTCGGGCCAGTAATAGTCGGCTTCGGAGAAGAAATCGTGTGGACCGCCGGCGCTGCGCGGAGAACTGGAAGCCGTCACGGTGACGGGCTGGCCGGCGAGATAACGGTCTGCGGCGCGCAGCACGCGGGGCCGTTCCATCGAGGCAAGGTCGAACTTTTCGGCGCCCCGCGCGCGACCGGCGGCGGCGGCGAGTGCTGCGCTGCTGAGAAAGTCCCTGCGCCGCATTAGATTAGTGGACGCGCCAGATCACGCATAGTGAATACAACCACGTGCTCGATTATAGCGCCCAGCTCGCGTAAGGACTATAGCGCTAACGGAGGCGACCAGAGCCGCGACCGTAAGGGAGCGGTCTGCGCGGAACGGAAGGGCGTCAACCCCTGCGGCGGCTGGAATCGCGGACTACCAGCCGCGGGGGAATGAAAATTCGCTGCGGAGCCGCCGGTTTCTTTGATTCCATGGCCTGCAGCAGCAGGTCCGCGGCGGTTTCGCCGATGGTCGAGCTCGATTGATCCACCGTGGAAAGCGGAACCCGCAGCAGGTCCGAGTAGTGGACGTTGCCCGCGCCGATCACGGCGATATCTTTGGGGACCCGCAGCCGGGCTTCCAGGATTGCCTTGATGGCGCCGGCAGCCACCGGGTCGTTATAGCAAAACACCCCGTCGGGCCGCGGGCTGGTGCGCAGAAGCTGCTGCATGGCCTCATAGCCGGTGTTATCGCCGTACTCGCCGCTGGCAATGTGTTGCGGGCGGGCCGTCATTCCGTGGCGGGCCAGTGCGCGGCGATAACCGCGCAGGCGGCCGGTGCCCGTAGCGACCGCGGGACCTCGGATGTGCGCGATCCTCTGGCACCCCTGCGCGATCAAGTGTTCGGTGGCCAGCGCGCCCAGATCGTCGTCCTTCACGCCCACGAAATTGGCCTGGGTCCCGGGTAGGATGCGATCGATGAGCACATAAGGGATCTTGTTGCGTTCGAGCATCTGAAACAGCTCCAGGCGGCCGTTGTGCTGAGCCGATGCGATGATCAAGCCATCCACCTTGCGGTTGACCAGCACGCCGACCTGTCGGCGTTCAATTCCGCCGTCCTCTTCAGTGTCGGAAATCACCACTTGATAGCCCCTGGGCTGCAGCTTGCGGGCGACGCCCTTAGCCACCTCCGCAAAGAAGGAGTGCATCAGGTCCGGTAAAACCAGGCCCACCAGATAAGTGCGGCCGGTGACCATGCTGCGGGCGATCCAATCGGGCTGGTAATTGAGCTCCCGCATCCGTTTGAGCACCCGGTCGCGGGTCTTCTCGCTGATATCGCTGTGGTTGCGCAGAGCCTTCGACACCGTCATCAACGACACGCCCAGGTCCTCCGCGATGTCTTTCATGCGAACCGCCAACGCAACACCTCCTGATCTTCGATTATATAGCCATAGTTAGCGGTCAAGTTACCTGGTGACGCTGCGGCTGGTTCCGGCGAAGTGATCGCTTGACTCTGCCCGGCCCCCCGCGCGCCGCAGGTCCGTCGCTCCAGCCGGACGATGTGCGAAACTGCGAAGTGGCCGCCGGTAAGCCCCGGGTTTCCCGGCGCGCGGCGGCTTAGTGGCACGGAGATTCTCATGCATGCCTGAAACCGCGGCGTCACCCGCGCCCACCCGGGTTCGCTACCTGGTGCTCGCCATGCTGTTTGTGGCCACCACCCTGAACTTTGCCGACCGCGCCACGCTCTCGATTGCCGGGCCCGCGGCAGCCGGACAACTCGGCCTCGGCGCGGTGGCCATGGGATATGTGTTCTCCGCGTTCGGCTGGGCCTACGTGTTTGGCCAGATACCTGGCGGCGTGCTGCTGGATCGTTTCGGCTCGAAGAACGTGTACACGCTGAGCATCCTGGCCTGGTCGGTGGTCACCGCCCTGCAGGGCTTCGTCGGTTACTTTGGACCGGCCGCGGCTTTGATTTCGCTCTTCTCGCTTCGCCTCCTGCTGGGGCTGGCCGAATCGCCTTCGTTTCCTGGAAACAGCCGGATCGTCGCCGCCTGGTTTCCCACCAGCGAACGGGGAACCGCCTCTGCCATCTTCAATGCCGCTCAGTATTTCGCGACGGTTGTGTTCGCCCCGCTCACCGGATGGCTTACCCACGCTTACGGCTGGCAATACGTTTTCTGGGTGATGGGCGGCCTGGGCGTCCTTCTCACGCTCCTATGGGTGAAGTCGATTTACAACCCCCGCGAGCATCCGCTTGTCAACAGAGCCGAGTTGGCGTATATCCAGCGGGGCGGAGGCCTGATCGACATGGACCAGCCGGCCATCGCCGCCCACACCACAGGCCCGAACTGGTCGCACGTGAAACAAATGCTGGCCAACCGAATGCTCCTGGGCATTTTCCTCGGCCAGTACTGCATCACTACCCTGACTTATTTCTTCCTCACCTGGTTCCCGATTTACCTGATGCAGGAACGCCATCTGTCCGTTCTGAAGGCCGGTTTTGCCGTTTCCCTTCCCGCCCTGTGCGGATTCTCTGGCGGCGTGCTGGGCGGCCTGTTCTCGGACTATCTGCTGAGGCGCGGCCACTCCCTGGCATTCGCCAGGAAAGTGCCCATCGTGGCGGGCATGCTGCTCTCGGTCAGCATGATTGTGTGCAACTACGTGCACGCGGTCTGGCTGGTGGTCGGCATCATGAGCCTGGCCTTCTTTGGCAAGGGAATCGGATCCCTGGGATGGGCCGTGGTGTCCGATACCGCGCCGAAGGACGCCGCCGGCCTCTGCGGCGGGCTGTTCAATATGTTCGGCAACACCGCGGCCATCACCACGCCCACCGTGATCGGATACATCGTCCAGGGAACCAGGTCGTTCAATGGCGCTCTCGTTTTTGTCGCCGCCAACGCGGTGGCTGCCATCGTCTGCTACCTGTTCGTGGTCGGCGACATCCAGCGGGTGGAGCTGCGCAAGGAGCCGGCATGACGCCAACGGTGGCGGAAATGCTTGTGGTCCCGGTGGCGGGACACGACAGCATGCTGCTGAATCTCAGCGGCGCGCATGGTCCGTGGTTCACGCGGAACCTGGTCATCCTGAAAGACAGCGCCGGCCACACGGCCGGCCGGTGATGATCTTCCGCGACGGCGCCGCCAGGAAACTGCTGCCCCCCTAAGACCAACTGGTAGCGCCGGGGGTCTTGCCGCCGGTATCCTTTCGGGTGAGGGGCTACGGACGGCCCTGGCGCCCGCAATGCCAGGTGAACGACACCGTCGCATAAGAGGGAATAAACACGCCCACAACCCTTTCGAACGCGTCGCCTTCTCCGGGCAGCGCCAGCACTTCCGTGGTTTGGCCGCTATAGCCGCGCGCGATCTGAAAGTGAACACCGGCCTGCAGTTTGCCTTCTTGGAAGCTGCGCACCAGCGCGCCCCGAAACTCCTGGACCGGAACGCTCGTAAATCCATCGCCCAGAGGCTTCCGCCCGACTTCTTCAAATTCCACCCGCGCGTGCAGCCCGAACGGCAACCGGTCCAAGGTGCCAAGGACATCGATGATGAGCCGCGGCGCCTCCGGAACCGGCGTGCCATCGGACAAATCTCTCGAATCGGCCTTGGAAACGGAAGCTTGCAGGAAGCCTGCCGCGAAATAGCGGCGCGCCGAAACCGTCATGTAGCGGTCGCGGCTTGGCCCTTCGTTGTATTGCAAACCCGTATCCGGGTCGATCTTGGCGAAAGATGCTTCCTGAGTCACGCGTCCCAATGTAACTCGCAGATCGGTTTTCAGAACGGTCTTACTGACCACCAACTGGTAAGCATGCGCCTGGCTCACCAGGCTGCCTTGCTGCCTTCCCGTCCCGATTCGAGGATCGTTCGTGAAAAACGTCTGGCCGAAACTCAACGAGACGGATGGCAGCAACAGCCCCTTTGGAGGAAGAATGCTCAAACTGGCTTTCGGCGAGTTGATTCCCACCCATCGATGGAAGCAATTGGCGGGGACCAGAAGGTCGGTGTTGTCGAACCCGATCTGGTCGCGCCGCCACCCCAGGTAATACCGAAGCCACGGCACAACATCGCCTTCCACCGCCGCGAACGGCGTTAGAAAATTCAGCGTGATGTTGTTCGCGGTGACTTTCTGAAAAGGCCCGTAGTAAGAGGGATCGGTGGAAGCGTAGTGGTCCAGATCGTCTCGGCGCGGAGCCTCGCGAAAGAAATCGAAGCCCGTCAGGAACGAAAGGTGCGATCCCAAGCGGCGGATGTAAGCGGCGTTGCCGCCGGTCTCGGTGCGGAATTCGCTCTGCCGGATTAGGCCGTCGCCGAAGTTTGAATCGAGCGACAAATTATAAGTGCGAAAGAAGCTGGAAAGTTGCAAATCGCTCGCCGCATTCAAGCGCCAGACATCGTTGGCGGCGATTTCGCCGGTGTGGGTTTGATCGCGTTGTCGGGGGTCGATGGTGTCATGAAGATTCGGAACGTCGATCGGCGTCAGGCCGGGTACTTTGGATTGCCCGTGGTAGCCGAGGAACAGCACCGTGAGCCGATGAGCTCCCAAATCCCAGCCCTTGATGGCGTTGGCCTTGTACTGTTGGCGATGCTCGAGCGCATCCAGAAAGCCGTTGCCATAGGAGGCTTCCACCGCCAGCCAGTTCCATCCCGCGCTCAAATCGGCATCGCGATTGTCGCCCGTGAGCGTCATAAACGGTTGCAGGCCGGGCCGCAGCACATAAGTGGCCGCCAGGTTGACCGAATGGTCGCCCTCGCGGACATTGAAAGCTCCACCGTCGGTCTGCACGCTCTCGATAATGGCGGGCACCATGATGTTCGGGTCGGCATAGCCGTTGCCGTGAGCGTTGGCGCTGAGGTTGTTCGGCAGCAGAAAACTGCCCACCTGCAGAAACTGGGCGATGGGTTCGCCGTGATCGCCGGCAACTCCGGGAGCGAAATATTGCGGAGCCTTGATCCCGCCGGAGGCCGTTTCCACCGGCAAGCCCGGGATCGAAACCGGTGCGCCGGGCCGTCCCGGATTGGCATCCAGCATCTCGTCGCGCACCAGCACCCGCTGCGCGGGGTCCGGTTGTTCGATGGTCGCCTCCTTCACGTCTGCGGTGACGGTTACGGCGTCGCTGTGTGGCGCCACCAGGCCAAACTGCAGGTTGACCGTCAACTCCTGGGAATCGGCGAGGTTGACGGTCCGGCTGATATCCACCAGCCCGGAGGCGGAAGCCGTCAGTTTCCACGTTCCGCCGTGAACCGGCGCAAACAGAAACTCACCCTCCGGGCTGGTGATGGTTTCACGGCTCTGGGAATCGCCGTTCGACGAGAGACGCACTCGGCCATTCGCGACGGGTTTGCCCTGCGGATCGGTTAACTGACCCGCTACGCGTCCGTCGGCCGCCGGCAACGGGAAGTTGCCCGGCAGCCAGCTCAGCATGACGAACACAGCGGCTGCTGGTACGGCTTCGATCATCAAAATACCGCTCGGTGCTACGAATTTATATTCCGTGCTACTGAGAGATTCTCATGTGGCAATACCATTGTCAAATTCGTAATACGCAGTTCGGAATCGGCGGAGGCAGGA
>JBEKYE010000115.1:0-11964 GCA_049511275.1 Bryobacteraceae bacterium | reverse complement strand
GACGTCGAAAAGCTGGCGCCGTACTATCCCACGCCTGAGACCATCGTCGAAAAGATGCTGCAGCTCGGCAGCCTGAAGGCCGGGGAGAAGGTGTACGATCTCGGGTCGGGCGACGGGCGCATCGTGATCATGGCGGCGCAGAAGTTCCATGCGGACGCGATCGGCGTGGAACTGGACAAGGATCTGTGCAAGCTGAGCACGGACAAGATCCTGAAACTGCACCTGGAGAAGAACGCGCACATCGTCAACGGGGACTTGCTGAAGCAGAACTACAGTTCCGCGGACCTGGTCACGGTTTACCTGCTGCCGGGCTTCATCGACAAGGTTCAGCCGATGCTCGATCAGCAGTTGAAGAAAGGCGCCCGCGTGGTGGCGCACGATTTCGAATTCAAGAACTGGACGCCGGATAAGGTGGAGAACATCGCCGACGACGGCGAAGGGCGAAGTCACACGCTCTACCTCTACCGGAAGTGATGGACTGATGTTTCCTCCGGAATTCCAATGGCCGCGGTACCTGTCCAGGGCTCGCGTCCTGCTGGCAGCCGTGGCGCTGATCATAGCGAGCGTGGACACCGAGCGCAACCTGCCGTTCGTAGCGCTCCTGGGAGTGTTCCTGGCGGCGAGCATCCTGGCGGAGTTGCGCGACAAGGCGCGGAGCGGGATGCTGGGCCTGCTGGCGCTGTTTGCGGACACGGTCTACTTCCTGATTGTGGCTTATTTCGGAAGCCCGCAGATGTTGTGGCTGGAGTCGGTGTTTTTCCTCTACCTGCTGACGGAAGCGCTGGTATTCTACGGGCCGGTGGAGGTGGGAGTGATCACGGCGGGCAGCGCGGTTTTCTGCGCGGTCCTGCCCAAACAGCAGATTCATGTTCCAGCGGTGGTGCTGGCGGGCGTGCTGGCGTGCGGTTTCGCAGTCAGCAAGCGCAGGCTGAGCCGGCGGACGGAAGAACTGGCGGCGCAACTGGAGGAGGCGCAGAAGGCGGCGGAAAAGGCCAGCGAGGAAGAGCGGCAGCGGATCGCTTCGGATTTCCACGACGGGCCGTTGCAGAGCTTCATCAGTCTGCAAATGCGCCTGGAGATTCTGCGCAAGCTGCTGGATCGCGATTTCGAGGCCGGCATGCAGGACCTGAAGCAACTGCAATCCCTGGCGCAATCGCAGGTGAGGGACTTGCGCGCGTTCGTGCACAGCATGCGTCCAGTGGATGTGGACGGCGCCAACCTGATCGCCACGGCGCGGCGAACGGCGGAGGGATTCCAGAAAGAGAGCGGCATCCCGGTGACGTTCCTGGGCACGAACAAGCCGGTGGGGTTGCCGCAGGAGATGACGCTGGAAGTTCTGCAGATGCTGCGCGAGGCGCTGCACAACGTGCAGAAGCACGCCGCGGCGACGCGCGTGGCGGTGGAAGTGGAGAAGACCGACCGTGGCCTGGAGATTTCGGTGGACGACAACGGGCACGGCTTCAGCTTCGCCGGCACGTATTCGCTGGAAGAACTGGAACTGCTGCGGCTGGGCCCGGCGAGCCTGAAGCGGCGGGCGCGGTCGTTGAACGCGGACCTGCTGCTGGAATCGCGGCCGGGACGGGGATCGGGCATCAAGTTCCGAATTCCGCTGCAATGAGGGCGGGGAAGCTGTGGGGCAGACCCCCTGGTCTGCGCGGGTCCCCTTGGACCCGCTCTCGCCAAGAAGAATCAAGCTTCTGCTGCGAACAAGAAGCCGGCCGGGGGGCCGGCTGCAGACCAGGGGGTCTGCCCCACGGTTTCAGCCGCTCGTTCTTCCCGCGGCTTCTGACGCTCGCGGCTCTGCTGGCGCTTTGCGGGTGCGGGCGGTATGCGGACTTCACGTTGCCGGTGGTGGCGGGGGGCGATCCAAAAACCACGTTTGCCTTCGAGGAGCGGACAGCGCCCGTGATGGAGCGCGGGAGCGCCAGCGATTTGCTCAATCCCTCGGTGTTTCGCGCGGGCAACGGATACACCAACTACTACTCGATGTTCGACGGCAAAACCTGGCACACCCGCGTGGCTGAATCCGCGGATGGCATTCAGTGGCGCGATACGGGCAAAGTGCTTTCGCCCGATCCGGCGACCTGGGAAGGTTCTTATATCGCGGCCAACGGATCGGCGCTGTTTTACGGCGGGCAGATCTGGTATTGGTATGAAGCCGGGGCGCGAGAGCGGTTGCGTATCGGCCTGCGGGGAGAGGCGGTGCTGGAGCCGGGGCCGTGGGGAAGCTGGGACGAGCGCGCCGTGGCGGACCCTTATGTGCTTCGCGTGGAGCCGTATTTCTACCTTTATTATTTGGGGCAGGACCGCGGGGCGCGGCAGAAAATCGGGGTGGCGCGTTCGCGCGACGGGGTGCGGTGGGAGAAGCTGCGGAGCAACCCGGTGCTGGAAGCCGACGACAACGTGGGCGAGCCGGCGGTGTGGCAGTCGCACGGGTTTTACTGGATGCTGTATACGGCGCGGCTGGCGGACGAAACGCGGCGCCTGCGGCTGGCTCGATCGGAGGACGGCGTGCGGTGGACGCGCCTCGCGGTGGAGTTCGCCGGCGCGCAGGCATGGGATGCGAAAGTGATATGCGACCCGAGCGTGGTGGTGGACCCAGACCACGTGCTGGTGTGGTTTGGCGGCGGCGACGTGGCGCGGGCGGACGAAAACATTCATGGGCAGATTGGTTTTGGGGTGCTGCGCCCGGTTAGTGCTACGCTCGAAAAGTGAACGTCGGAATTACCTGTTATCCCACGTACGGCGGCAGCGGGATTGTGGCGACCGAACTGGGCCTCGAGCTGGCCACCCGCGGCCACGAAGTCCACTTCATCAGCTACTCGAACCCCATCCGGCTGGATGCGGGCATGCCGCGCATTCATTATCACGAGGTGGAGGTTTCCACCTACCCGCTGTTCCAATATCCGCCGTATTGCCTGGCGCTGGCGTCGCGGATGGCGGAGGTGGCGGAGTCCTATGACCTGGACGTGCTGCACGTGCACTACGCGGTTCCGCATTCCATCTCGGCCATGCTGGCGCAGCAGATGCTCGAGCCCAAGCGGCGGCTGCCGTTCATCACCACGCTGCACGGGACGGACATCACGCTGGTGGGAGCGGACCCTTCCTATTTTCCGATCACCAAGTTCTCGATCGAGCGTTCGAACGGGATTTCGGCGGTGAGCGATTACCTGAGGGAGCGGACGGTGGAAGTGTTCGGAGTGACCAACGAGATCCGCGTGATCAAGAACTTCGTGAATTGCGACCGCTACAAGCCGGACGACGAAAAAGCCGGAGCGGCGCATTATGCGCCGGCGGGCGAAAAGCTGCTGCTGCACCTTTCGAATTTCCGGCCGGTAAAGCGGGCGCTGGATTGCGTGCGGATTCTGGCGGAGGTGCGCAAGAGCACGCCGGCGCACCTGCTGATGGCGGGCGACGGTCCGGACCGCGGGCCGGCGGAGCACCTGGCGCGGGAACTGAAGGTGGAGAAGCACGTGTCTTTCCTGGGGAAGCAGAACCACGTGGAGCGGCTGATCCCGCTGGCGCACGTGCTGCTGATGCCGAGCGAATTGGAATCGTTCGGGCTGGTGGCGCTGGAGGCGATGGCGTGCGGGGTGGTACCGGTGGCGACCAACGTGGGCGGCGTGGCCGAGCTGATCACGGACCGGGAGGATGGATTCCTGGAGGCGGTGGGCGATGTTGCGGCGCAATCCGCGCGGGTGGTGGAACTGCTGACCGACGAGGAACTGCACTACCGGATGCGGAAAGCGGGCCGATGGAACGCATCGGAGAGATTCTGCGCGGAGAAGATCATTCCGATGTACGAGAAGTATTACGAGGATGTGGTGAAGGGGAAGTAAGCATCACGGAGGGCAGCCGACCTAGGCTCGCGGTTTCGCATGCGCGCTGGCGAACTTCCAGGCGTGTTCGATGATGGTCTTCAAGTCGGCGTAGCGCGGTTGCCACGCAAGACGGCTGCGTAACTTAGCGGGATCGGCGACCAGGCTGGGGGAATCGCCGGCGCGGCGCGGGCCAATCACGTAGGGAACCTTCCGGCCGGTGACTTCTTCCACCGCTCGAATCATTTCCAAAACGGTATGTCCGGCGCCGGTGCCGACGTTGAACTGGTCCGAGGCGCCGCCGTTGAGGAGATACTCCAGAGACAGGATGTGGGCCTGGGCTAAGTCGTCGACGTGGATGTAATCGCGGACGCAGGTGCCGTCGGGAGTGGGGTAATCGTCGCCGAAGACTGTGATGGGGTTGCCGGTGAGGATGGCGCGGAACAGAAGCGGGATGAGGTGCGTTTCGGGCTTGTGTTCTTCGCCTAAGTGGCCGGCGGGGTCGGCCCCGGAGGCGTTGAAGTAGCGCAGGGAGACGCTGGTCAGGTGGTGGATCTCATCGAACCAGCGGAGCAGCGTTTCCGCCATGACCTTCGACTCGCCATAGGGATTCACGGCTTGGATGGGGAAGGTTTCGAGAATGGGGCTGGAAGGCGGATCGCCGTAGACGGCGGCACTGGAAGAGAAGACCAGGTGGCGGACGCCGGTTTCGACCATGGCGGTGAGGAGCGAGAGCGAACCGCCGAGGTTGTTGGCGAAGTAGCGGGCGGGCTCGCGCATGGATTCGCCGACCGCGATGAAGGCGGCGAAGTGAATGACGGCCTGCGGGCGCTTGTGGCGGATCAGGCCGGCGAGCGCGGCGGTATCGGCGATGTTGAACTCGAACAGGCGGCCGGCGGGAACGTTGTGGCGATAGCCTTTCGAGAGGTTGTCGACCACGATGACATCGTGGCCCTGTTCGAGCAGCAGGCGCACGGTGTGGGAGCCGATGTAGCCGGCGCCGCCGGTTATGAGGATGCGTCGGGAGTCCAAGACTCGATTGTAGTAGCATGGCGGTTCTATGCCAAATGGCGCGGAGTTGTTCGTCGCGACGGCCCTGGAGTTGGGGATCGATACGGTTTTCACGCTGGTGGGCGATCACCTGAACGAAGTGCTGGCGGTGGCGGCGCGGAGCGGGATGCGGGTGGTGGATATGCGGCACGAGTCGGGGGTGGCGCATGCGGCGGATGCGTGGGCGCGGATTCACCGGCGGCCGGCGCTTTCGCTGGTGACCGGCGGGCCGGGGCATACCAATTCGCTGACCGGACTGGCGACGGCCCACCTGGCGGGGAGCCCGCTGATCGCGGTGAGCGGCAGCCGGCCGAGCACCATGGCGCACCGGCAGGCGTTTCAGGATATCGATCAGGTGGGGATGGCGCGGCCGGCGGTGAAGTGGGCGGCGGAAGTGCCGGAGGCGGGCGAGATCCCGCGGTTTTTGCGGCAGGCGTATGCGACGGCGAACGCGGGGCGCAGAGGGTGCGTGCATTTGACGGTGCCGGTGGATGTGATGACGGCGGGCGCGGCGGATACGCCGGGGACGGGGACAGACAACTCTATCCACGCCGCGCAAGGCCAGCGCCTTGAGACAGAGAAGTCAGTCCCCGATGTGGCGCGCGCGATGGAGCTGTTGCGCGGGGCCGAGCGGGCGGTGGTGATTGCGGGGAGCGGGGTGTGGTGGGCGGGAGCGGAAGAGGCGCTGCGGAGATTCGTCGAGCGGACCACGTTGCCGCTCTACACGATTACCATGGGGCGCGGGACGGTTTCGGACGATCATCCGCTGGCGATGGGGTATGCGGACCCGGCGCTTAATTATGCCGTGCATACGGTGTTTCGCGAGGCGGATTTGTTTCTGGTGGTGGGGAAGCGGATCGATTACCGGCTGGCGATGGGGAGCGCGCGCCTGTTTCCGGAGGGCGCGCGGTTCGTACAGATCGATGTGCATGAAGAGGAGCTGGGCCTGAACCGGCCGCTGGATGTGGCGATTTGCGCGGATGCGCGCGTGGCGCTGGAGGCGATGACGGAAGCGGCGGGCGCGGAGCCGTGGGCGCCGCGGCCCTGGCTGGCGCGGGTGCGGGAGTTGAGGGACCAGTGGCTGGCATGCCTGGCGGAGAAGGGAAGAGACGAGAGCGGGGCGATGCATCCGGCGGCGTTCTTCCGGGAACTGCGGCGGGCACTGCCGCGGGACGTGCTGTATTCGTGGGACGGCGGCGATTTCGCGCATTGGGGACGGGCGTCGCTCGAAGCGCGGCAGGCGGGCGGATGGCTGCGCCTGGGGCCGCTGGGAACGATTGGGTCGTCGCTGCCCAACTCGGTGGCATTGCAACTGGCGCATCCGGGAAGGCCGGTGGCGATGATCACGGGTGATGGCGCATTGGGATTCTACCTGGCGGAGATGGACAGCCTGGTGCGGCACAAACTGCCGGTGGTGCTGATGGTGGGCAACGACGCGGGGTGGGGACTCGAGCGGGAATTGCAGCGGTCCGCCACGCGGGGAGCGGCAACGGTGGCGTGCGAGCTGCAATCGACCCGCTACGATCTGATCATGAAAGGATTCGGCGGCGGCGGCGAAACCGTGGAGCGGCTGGACGAAGTTTCGCCGGCGGTGGAGCGCGCCTTCGCGGCGGGCGTGCCGTATTGTCTGAACGTCAAGATCCGGGGGGTGCGTTCGCCGTTCACGGAATGGCAGATCGCGGGGAAGAAGAAAGGGTAAAATGAAACATTGTCCATGTCGCGGAAACCCTCCAGCGTGATTGCGATTTACCCCGGATCGTTCGATCCGATTACGAACGGACACCTCGATCTGATCCAGCGGGGGGCGCGGATGTTCGATAAATTGATCGTGTCGATTCTGCGCCACGACGCCAAGAAGCCGCTGTTCTCCGTCGAAGAGCGGAAAGAGATGCTGGCGGAGGTGATCCACGTGTACCCGAACGTGGAAGTGGATTCGTTCGACGGGCTGCTGGTGGATCACGCGGCGGCGCGCCGGGCCACCGTGCTGCTGCGCGGGATTCGCGCGATTTCGGATTACGAGTACGAGCTGCAGATGGCGCTGATGAACCGGCGGCTGCGGCCGGATATCGAGACGGTGTTCATGATGGCGAACGAGGCCTATTCGTTCATCAGCTCGCGGCTGGTGAAGGAAGTGTACGGGCTGGGCGGGAATATCTCGGGGCTGGTGCCGCCATCGGTAGAGGCCCGGATGCACCGGAGATTGGCGAAGACTAAACACAAAGGGGCATAACCAAGCGAATGCAGGCGACCAAGGACCCGATCGCGGAGCGGATCTCATCGATCAGCGTATCGTCCACGCTGAAAGTGGCGGCGGACGCGGAAAAGCTTCGCGCGGACGGCGTGGACGTGGTGGACTTCGGAGCGGGCGAGCCCGATTTTCCGACACCCGACAACATCAAGCAGGCGGCGATTCGCGCGCTGGAGCAGAACTTCACGAAGTACACGCCGGCGGGCGGCACGGCGGAGCTGAAGAAAGCGGTGTGCGAGCGGCACGCGCAGGATTTCGGCACGGATTACACACCAAGCGAGTGCCTGATCACGGTGGGCGGCAAGCACGCCATCTTTAACCTGACACAGGCGCTGGTGGACCCGGGCGACGAAGTGGTGATCCCGGTGCCCTACTGGGTGACGTACCGGGACGTGGTGAACTACGCCGGCGGCAAGTGCGTGTTCGTGGAGACGGACGAAAACAACGGGTTTGCGCTGACGGCGGCGATGATCGAGCCGCACCTGACGGACCGGACGAAGATGCTGATTGTCAATTCACCGTCAAACCCGAGCGGGGCCCTGGTGGAGCGCGAGGAGTTCGAGAGAATCTTCCGCATGACGTCGGCGCGGGGAATCTACCTGCTGACGGACGAATGTTACTGCAAGTTCCTGTATGACAGCGAGCCGTACTCGATTGCGTCGATGGCGGGAGCGAAGGAGACGGTGCTGGTGGCGGGCTCGCTTTCGAAGACCTATGCCATGACGGGATGGCGGATCGGGTTCGGCCTCGGGCCGGCGGCGATTGTGGGAGCGATGCTGAAGCTGCAAAGCCATTCGACGTCGAACCCCACATCGATCTCGCAGAAGTCGGCGGTGGAAGCTCTGCGGGGGCCGCAGGAATCGGTGTCGGCGATGCTGGCGGAATACCGGAAGCGGCGCGACTTCGTGGTGGAGCGGCTGCGTGCGATTCCGGGAGTGACGTGCCAGGAGCCGCGCGGGGCATTCTACGCGTATCCGAATGTGGGAGTGGTGCTGGGCAAGAACGGGATCGGCAGCGTGCACCAACTGGCGGAGCGGCTGCTGGCGGAAGCGCGCCTGGCGGTGGTTCCGGGCGAGGCATTCGGCACGGACCGGCATGTGCGGATCTCATACGCCACATCGATGAAGGAACTGGCGCGCGGGCTGGAGCGTCTGCACGGGTTCATCGCGAAAAATTCGTAGCCGAAGAATTCGTTATCAGAATTCATAGTTATGGACAAACCCATTCGCCTCACGCCCTCGCTGCGGGAGAAAGTGTGGGGCGCGACGCACCTTGAGCCGTGGTTCGCGGATTCCGCGCGGCCCATCGGCGAGGCCTGGTTTCTGACCGGGCGCGAATTGCCATTGCTGGTCAAGCTGATCTTCACTTCCGAACGGCTGAGCGTGCAGGTGCACCCGGACGATGGCGAAGACGGGCCGCGCGGCAAGACGGAGATGTGGCACATCCTGGCCGCGGAAGCGGGCGCGACGATCGCGCTCGGGTTTCGCGAGCCAATCACGCGCGAGCATCTGCGGGAGGCGGCGCGGACGGGCGAAATCGAGCGGCTCATCAACTGGATGCCGGTGAAGGCCGGCGAGACCTATTTCACCGCGGCGCACACGGTGCACGCGATCGGCGCGGGGATTGTTTTGTGCGAGATTCAGCAGAATTCGGATGTGACGTACCGGCTGTGGGATTACGGGCGGGACCGGCCGCTGCACGTGGAGCAGGCGGCGGCGATTGCGGATTTGGACGTGCATCCGGGGGCTGTTTTGCCGGTGGCGATTTCCGAGGGGCGCGAATTGCTGGTGCGGTCGAAGCACTTTGTGACGGAGTCGGTGCAGGTGGGACAGTTCGTGCCGGCCGCGGAGAAGTGCCAGTTGTGGATTTGCGTGGAAGGCAGCGGCACGATTGGCGGCGAAGAGGTGCGGGCGGGCGAAGTGTGGCTGCTGCCGGAAAAGGGCGAGCAACCAGTGGTGCGCGGGGGGGCGCGGTTTTTGAGGACGTGGGTGCCGGAGTAGGAAGACTCTTTCCAGAAAGTCTGTTTTGCCATTTGGCATCGGCCCTGCTCCAACCGAATTCTAAGAGTGGATACTCTTCCGAGCCGCGGAGCGTGCTGAACGCTTCTCTGGTGATTGCTTGATCAGCGTAAGCGCGTCCGTCAGGATCTTGCCGTCGATAAACTGGTAGCGGGACTGCCGACCGCGGCTGTCCCTTTCCCCAAGACGTTCGGTCACCACGCGAGCGTCGCTGACCGAATCAGGGGCTATCGCCGTTGACGAATACACTTCGCAGCCTGCGCCCAACTGGCAGTCAAGTATAGAGAAAGCGTCGGTCGCTCTAAGAAGCCTTAAGCGAACGCTTTGCCCATAAAAATTAACGAACCTAGTGACCTCGCAATAGCGGCGCGCTTCGTTTCAGCCTGCTCTATCGCGTCGTCAAAGTCGGTGGCCTGGAATAGAACGACTCTATCCTCTATGAGCGTTGAACGCGGGATCAAAATATTGGTCGGTCCACTTCGGTTTGCCGACGGCCACCGCTCGGAACAAGCTTCGAACTCCATACCAGTTGTTCGCATTTTTCCGGCCGGAGCGGGCGTTACCGGATTCGACGAAGCCGGCATAGCGCATCCAGGAGGGCTGGTTACCCGGCGGCAGGGTCTGGCGGATGGCCCGGCGGACGAGTTCGGCAATCGGCACACCAAGGGCCTTGGCCTCTTTCTTGATCAGGGTGTAGTCCTGTTTGTCGAGTCTGATTTGGATGCGGATCACGTTGTCACCCGTCAGCCGATCCCCAGATCGTCAATCCGCTCGAGCGGGGCGCCACACGTGCGGCAGATGAGGGAGTGGCAATCTCCGCAGACCAGCGGATCGGGGACGGGCTTGGCACAGGCCGGACAGTAGAATTCGGCGGCGGGCTGAACCGGTTCGGGCATGGCCTTACTATTTCAGTGTAGCCTTAAGAACATGCGGGCTAAGTTCTACGGGCTATGACGGCGATCGAAATCGGCGAGGACCTGGCGCAACTGGACCGGGCGGTGGAAGCGCTGCCAAACAGCCCGGCGGTGTTCTTGCTGTGGCCGCGCGAGGGTGAGCCATACCTGTCGAAAACCGGGCTGTTGCGGCGGCTGCTGCTGCGGCTGCTGAAGGAACGCGAGCGGCCTTCGCGATTGCTGAACCTGCGGCATACGATGCGGCGCATCGAATACTGGCTGACGGGCTCGGGCCTCGAATCGAGCGTCGTGATGTACGAGCAGGCCAAGCGGCACTTTCCGGAGACGTACCTGGAGCTGCTGAAATTGCGCATGCCGCCGTACGTGAAGATCGTTCTGGGGAACGAGTTTCCGCGCAGCCACATTTCGACGCAACTGACGAAATCGGCCGGATTGTATTTCGGGCCGTTCCGTTCGCGCGTCTCGGCGGAGCGGTTCGAGGGGCAGTTTCTGGACCTGTTCCAGATGCGGCGGTGCCAGGAAGACCTGGCGCCAACGCGGGAGCATCCGGGCTGCATTTACGGCGAGATGGGAATGTGCCTGCGGCCGTGCCAGCAGGTGGTGGGCGCGGCGGAATACGGGCACGAGGTGGCGCGCGTGGTGGAGTTCCTGCAGACCGACGGGCGGTCGCTGCTGGAGGCGATCGGGCATTCCCGCGACCGGCTGAGCGAGGATATGAAATTCGAAGAGGCGGCGCGGCAGCACAAGCGGTTCGAGAAAGTGCAGGAAGTGTTGAAGCTGCGCGACGATCTGGCGCGCGACGTGGACCGGTTCAACGGCGTGGCGATTACCGTGTCGCTGGCGCCGGATGCGGTGGAACTGTGGCCAGTGCGCGATGGCCACTGGCAGGAGCGGCAGCGGTTCCGCTACGGCGTGGAGGAAGGCGTGACGGTCTCGCTGGACCGCAAACTGCGGGAGAGTTTCGCGGGCGTGGAAGCGCGCAAGCTGAGGGTGCGGGAGCGGCGGGAGTATCTGGCGCTGCTGGCGCGGTGGTATTACTCGAGCTGGCGGGAAGGAGAGTGGCTGGGGTTCGAGAGCTTCGCAGACATCCCCTACCGAAAACTGGTGAATGCGGTTTCGCGAGTAGGCGGGGCGGGCCGGCAGCTTGTATGATGGAGAATCCGGTCAGGAGGATGGCTGAATGAAAGATTGGGGGTTCGCGCAAACCCACGCTTCGCAGGAGATGGCGGAACTGCACTACTTTTCGATCAAGAAAGGCGAAGTGGAGTTCATCATCACCGTGAAAGAGTACGTCACCCCGAAGGAACCGACCATGCATTTCTTCGCGCAGACCGACAAGTTCACCAACCAGAAGCACGCGCCCTACCGGCCGTGCGGATGGGGAAAGACCATGATGGAAGCGCTGTCGGAGTGTGTGAAGACGCTCAACAAGTTTCCTTACGAGGGCTGAAAAGCCGCGTACGGCACCGCCCTGGTCCGAGAAGGTTATCCCAGCAGGTGCAGGACGACGATGCGGCGGTGCGGCGCTGCGCGGTGCTCAAAGAGGTAGATGCCCTGCCACGTGCCGAGCGCCATGCGGCCTTCCTCAACCGGTATGGAAAGCTGCGTCAGGGTGAGAGCGGCGCGGATATGGGCGGGCATGTCGTCGGCGCCCTCGACGGCATGGCGATAGAGGCGGGCATCCTCGGGGACCAGGCGGTTGAAGAAGGCGGCGAGATCGTGAACCACGTCGGGATCGGCGTTTTCCTGGATGGTGAGCGAAGCGGAAGTGTGCTGCGCGAAGACCGTGAGCAGGCCGGTGGAGACGTCGCGGGCGGCCACCCATTGGGCGATGGGGCGCGTGATCTCGTAGAGGCCCTTGCCCTCGGTGAGAACGGTGAGCCGGTGGGTGAACTGTTGCAAGGCGGCGCTACTCG
>JBEKYE010000114.1:0-11964 GCA_049511275.1 Bryobacteraceae bacterium | reverse complement strand
GTCCATCAGCACCGGCATGTGCACAATCTGCACTTTTTCCAGCAAGTCCAACAATGGTTCACCGATATCGAGGATTGTCACCTCGCATCCGCCGCAGATTGTGAACCACTCCTCGGCTAGTCGAGCTGCCATGTTACATGTCCTTTCTTACGACGTCAGTTTCTTTCAATTTCCGAACTCTTCCCGGTGGCCGACCGCAGCCGCGAGGGCGTGTCGAGAAGAGTCTCGACACGGCACGCAGGAGTGCGTGCGCCACTTAGCCTGGCTGTTCCACAGCCTCTTTCTTTGCTTCTCTTCTGGTATACGCCAGGAATTTTCCTGCCTCTTCTACAATCTCGGTTTCGAAGCCCGCACTCTGGTAACGCGCCACCGCCTGTTCGACAGCCTCCCTGGAGAGGCACGTTTGCCCGTCCCATATAAACTTCCTGCCGTTCACAATTCGATAATTCGTCATCGGGACTCCCCAGTGGGCTGCGCTAAGTTCTGTACGGGCTGGGACCCAGCCGCTTGATCTGCTCCGTAAAATCGGTCATCAGTTTGGCGAACTGCGGCCCTTCCGATGCCGATACCCATGCCAGTTTGAATCTTTCCTCCTCGATTCCGAAATCCTGGAGCATGAGAGTGATGGCCTCCGCCCGCCTTTCGGCTTTGAGGTTTCCTTCCTGATAGTGGCAATCGCCGGGATGGCATCCACACATCACCACGCCGTCCGCGCCTTTCGTCAGAGCTTCAATCACCAGGTTCGGATGCACCATCCCCGAACACATCACCCGGATGATCCGCACGTTGGTCGGGTACTGGCAGCGCGATATGCCGGCCAGGTCCGCGCCCGCATAGGAACACCAGTTGCAAGCCAGCGCCAGAATGACCGGCTCAAATCCCTGTTCCACCGCCGTACCCATGGTCACATCACCTCCAGCGCGGCGGCCACTTGCGCCGCCAGTTGCTCCGGCCTGAAGCCTCTCACCACAATGCCCCCCTTGGGGCAGGTCGCCTGGCACGTGCCACAGCCCTTGCACAGGCTCTCGTTCACCTCGACGGTCTTCTTGAAGACTCCGCCTCTGACGTATTCGATTAGGGTCAGGGCCTTGTACGGGCAGGGATCCACGCAGTAGGCGCAGCCATCGCAGTTTTCGTCCATGACGAACGAAATCGTGCCCTCCAGCTCCACATACTCCTTGCTCAGAATCGCGCTGGCCCGGGCCGCCGCGGCCTGCGCCTGGATGATGCTTTCCTCAATCGACTTCGGTGCGTGCGCCAGGCCGCAAACGAAAACGCCGTCGGTCGCGAAATCCACGGGCCGGAGTTTCATATGGGCTTCCAGGAAGAAGCCGTCCTGGTTGCGCGGAATCTTCAGGAGTTGCGCCGTCTCCAGGTTCCCATGGTCCGGCACGATGCCGGCCGAGAGCACCACCAGGTCGGCCTCAATCCGGATTTCCCGTTCCATATGCGGCGAGTAGACCGTTACGTCCAGGCGCCCGTCGTTCTTCTTGACCTCCGGCTTTCGGTCTTCCTCGTAGCGCAGGAAGACAACTCCCTGTTCCCGCGCTTTGGAATAATAGGATTCCCGGAAACCGTAGGTGCGGATGTCCCGGTACAGGACATAGACATTGGCGTTGGGATTCTGCTGCTTGATCTTCAGGGCGTTCTTGACCGCTTCCGTGCAGCACACCCGCGAGCAGTAAGGGTGTTCCTTGTCGCGGGAACCCACGCACTGGATCATCACGACGGTGCCCGAGATCCCACCCTGGCCGGGGTCGCTCAACCTGGATTCCAGATCCAATTGGGTGACGACCTCCGGCCAGCCATTTCCGTACCCGTATTCCTTGGGCTGGTACTGTTGGGCGCCGGTCGCCACGATCACCACGCCATGGTCGACCGTCTCGACACCACGACCATTGGAAATGGTTGTCTTGAAATGGCCGATGGAACCGTCGATGGCCGTGATCCGGGACTCGGTGAATACGTGAATATGCTCGTCGCCGCTCACGTCCCCGATCAGCTTATGCAACTCCTCCTGAGGCTTCTCGCCGTTCAGCAGGTATCGGATGCGCCGCAGACTTCCACCCAGCTCTTTTTCCCTTTCCACCAGGTACACCGGGACGCCCTGCGCGGCGAGTTCCCTGGCGGCTACCATGCCGGCCAGGCCGCCGCCGATTACCAGGGCCGCTTTCTCAATCTCGAGCTTCCCCTTCTTCAGCGGATCCAGCAGCCGGGACTTGGCCACCGCCATGCGGACCAGGTCCTTGGCTTTCCCGGTGGCCTTCTCGTGCTCCTGCATGTGCACCCACGAGCACTGATCGCGGATGTTGGCCATCTCGAACAGATACGGGTTGAGCCCGGCCTCGCGACACGTGTTCCGGAACAGCGGCTCATGTGTCCGCGGCGAGCAGGACGCCACGATCACGCGATTCAGATCGTGGTCGTGGATCTGCTGCTTGATCCGGTCCTGGGTGTCGTTCGCGCAGGTGTATACATTGTTCTCCGCATACACCACGTTGTCGAGCGTCCTGACATACTCCACCACGCTCGGCACATCCACCACGCCGGCGATGTTGCTTCCGCAGTGGCAGACAAAAACTCCGATTCGCGGCGCCTGCCCGCTGACATCGATTTCCGGAGGATATTCCTTGACCGCGATCAGCGAGCCCTTGGCCTCGCTCAAAAGCGCCAGCACTTTGGCCGCGGCCGCCGACGCCTGCATCACGGTTTCCGGGATGTCCTTGGGCTCGGTGAAAGGCCCGCCCACATAGACCCCCTCGCGCACCTGCGCCGGCGCGAATACCGAGGTCTGGCAGAAGTTAAATTGGTTCAGCTCCATGCCGAATATGCCGGCCAGGCGCTTGGCGTCCCGGGGCGCCTGCATGCCGGTCGAGAGGACCACCAGGTCGTATTCGCGGGTCTTTTTGCGGTCCCCGTCGCCCAGGTAATGGATGATCAGATTTCCGGTCTCGGTTACCTCGTCTACCGACGCCGGCCTGGACCTTATATAATTCACTCCCCGGCCCTTCGCCCGCTCGTAGTACGCCTCAAAACCCTTGCCGAAGGCGCGCAAGTCCATGTAAAAGATGTCGCACTCCACGCCCTCGCCGACATGTTCCTTGGCCATCAGCGCTTCCTTGGTGGCGTACATGCAGCAGACGCTGGAGCAGTAGTCGCGCTCGCAATCCCGCGAGCCGACGCACTGGATAAAGGCAATCCGCTTCGGCTCCCGATGGTCGCCGGGACGCTGGACATGGCCGGAATAAGGTCCGGATGCGGACAGGATCCGCTCGAACTCGAGCGCCGTGATGACGTTCGGGAAGCGGCCGTAACCGTAGCGCGGCAGCGCTGCCGGATCGAAGGGCTCAAAACCGGGCGCCAGCACCACCGCGCCCACCTTCACCTCCCGATGCTCTTCGTGCATGCCAAAATTGATCGCTCCGGCTTCGCACGCATCGGCGCACATGTGGCAATCGGAGCAAATGCCGCAACTGAGGCAGCGGCGCGCTTCCTCCACGGCCTGTTCCTCGGTGTAACCGGTCTGAACCTCGTCGAAGTTCCTGGCCCGCTCGGCCGGCGCGAGTTCCGGCACCGCAACCTGCCGCTGCGTCTGCCAACCGGCCGTATCGACCACGTACTGGGTGGGATATGGGCCTTCCAACTCGCGTCCCGCCCGCAGGTCCTGCCCGTTGATCCAGCGGTCGATCGAAATGGCCGCCTTCTTGCCGGCCATCATGGCCGTCACCACCACGTCCGGACCGGTCACGCAATCGCCGCCGACGAACACGCCAGGCACGGCGGTCTCCAGGGTGACGGGGTCCGCCGATAGCGTACCCGATCTGGTCGCATCCAGGCCGAGCCGCTCCCCCAGCGCCGCCACGTCCGGCGATTGCCCGATGGAAACGATCACCGTATCGCAGGGGAGAACAAACTCCGAGCCGGGAATTGGCTGCGGGGCTGGCCGTCCGCTCGCGTCCGGCGCGCCCAGGCGCATGCGAACGCACTGCAGTCCCTCCAGGCGCCCGTCTGTGGCCGCCTGGAACACGCTCGGCGCGGCCAGGACTACCAGCTTCACGCCCTCGCGCTCGGCATCTTCGATCTCGCGCGCATTGGCCGGCATTTCCGCCCGCGTGCGCCGGTATACCAGGGTGACTTGCTCGGCTCCGCAGCGCAGCGCGGTGCGCGCCGCGTCCAGAGCGGAATTGCCGCCGCCAATCACCAGCACGCGGCGGCCGACCGCTTGCGGCCCTTCCAGGTTCACGCGCCGCAGAAACTCCAGGCCGCCGAGTACGCCCGCCAGGTCTTCGCCCGGCACCGAAAGCCGGCGCTCCAGGTGGGCGCCGATGGCCACGAACACCGCGGCGTATTGCTTCCGTATTTCGTCGAAGCGGATGGCCCGGCCGACAGGCGTATCCACGCGGATCTGGATGCCGAGCGCGGTCAGCCGTTCCAACTCGGCGTGCAGCACCGGCCGCGGCAGCCGGAACGTGGGAATACCCACCGCCAGCATCCCGCCGGCCACCGGCAACGCCTCGAAGACCACGGGTTGGTAACCCTTCTGGCGAAGGTGGTAGGCACAGACCAGCCCCGCTGGCCCGGACCCCACCACCGCAATCTGCTCCGGCCGGTCCGGCACGCTCGGCTTGGGGAACTGGTAATCGGGACGCCGGTCGGTGACGAAGCGCTTCAGCGCGGGCATGTTGATCCGGTCGTCCACAAACCGGCGGGTGCAGGCCGTGCCGCAAGGATGCGTACAAATGCGGCCGCAGATGGACGGAATGGGATTGTCCCGGAGGATGACGTTGAGCGCGTCATCGAAACGGCCTTGCGCCACCAGCGCCACGTATCCCTGCGCGCTCTGGTGGATGGGGCACCCTGCCTGGCACGGAGAGGCGCCGCGCCGGGAGATCGCGAAGACATTGGGAACCGCTTGCGGGAAGGGCCGGTAAATGGCCTTACGCTGGCCCAGACCGAAATCGAACTCGGAAGGCAGCGTCACCGGGCAGGAACTGGTGCACAACCCGCAGCCCGTGCACTTGCTCTCGTCCACGAACCGCGCACGCCGCTTCACCGTGATCGAGAAGTTCCCGGCCTGCCCCTCTACCCGTTCCACGTCGCTCAGGGTGAGGATCTCGATATCGCGATGGCGGCCGATCTCCACCAGGCGAGGCGCCATGGTGCACATGGCGCAGTCGTTGGTCGGGAAGGTCTTATCGAGCTGCGCCATCCTGCCGCCTATGGCGGACTTGGTCTCCACCAGGTAAACCTTGATGCCGGCGTCCGCCAGATCGAGCGCGGCCTGCATGCCCCCGATGCCGCCACCCACAACCATCGCGGCGCCCACAGCGGAATTCCGATCCTGGGCATTCATGCGATCTTTTCCTCCAGGCGAATTTCAGCCTCTAAGGCCCTTTCCTTTACAGCCGCAAAGTAGAGCGCCAGAGGACGGTAGATCATGTGCGACGAACCTCCGAACGGTATCTCCACCAGGAGCATTGGGACCGCGATCATCAGGTGAACGGCGTAGCAATAATGAGCGCCTAACCCCAGCCCCACATACCTGAGAACATGCACCGCGATGCCGCTCAACGCTGTCAGGAGAATCAGCACCGGCAGCATCAGATCGCGCAACCCCGACTGCCTGTAGATCGGTTGGCGTTTCCTGGCCCGCTCGATCAGAATGTCGAGCGTACCTGCGACCAGAAAAGCAGCGGCCATGTAGCCGAGCCATCTTTGCGGATTATAAATAGGGAGTATCTTGTCCGTCTGGAACCATCGCAGGAAGAAAAACTTGATTACGAACATCAGGCAGCATCCAAACGCCAGAAGCCAATGCATGGCCCATCGCCGCTTCTGCATGGTTGCGGGACACTTCAGGGTCTGCCTATGTGTGACCATCTGCAGAAACATGGTCTTGGCTTCGGCCAGATAGTATTTCAGAGGGATAACCCCATGGGGGCCGTGGCGCATCGTGAGTGAGAGCATACGCGCCGCGTGGGAAGCAATGAAGAATGCCGATAGCAGGAAAACGGCCACCGTAAAATACGTGATCCTGCTGAACATGTGCTCCAACCCCATGGCCGTGGAGCGAAAAACGGACATTTCCAGATGCTCGACATACAGGTGATAGAGAATGATGAGTGCCAGCACCAGCCCTGCTACCAATGAGAGTGCCCCTATCTCCCACCCCGGTGAACGGCAGATGACTCGAGACAAGCCGGTCCAGTCGTATTGCGCCGTCAGGTAACGCCGCAGCGTCTTCATCGACTCCCGGGGTTTTGCCTCTCTGGGACAAGTGACCGAACAATCTCCGCAGTCATGACAGAGCCATGGATCGAAGCTCTGGTGCACGGAGTCCTTCAATCCCAACACCACGGATTGCATGGTTCTACGAGGAAACGAAGCTGAATCGGTCGCCAGGTCGCAATCGATTGTGCAGCTACCGCAATTGAAACACCCGCGTGCGTTGAAGACACCGTATCTGCGGACTTCGGTTAGCAGTGAGGGATCAGACGTTTCTGTCATATCAGGCCCGTGCGATGGTTAAATAGAGCCGGGTCCCACCCGTCCGGCAGCAGGTAAGCTACGATTTGCGCGGGAGTGAGGTCCAGCGCCAGTGAGGGTGGACATCCTGCCGTGGAGCGGTTGCACTGGAAGGCATTGGGGGAGACGGCTCGCCGTTGGGCGGGAAAGGAGTGTTGCTCAGAACTGGCCGGCCGCGCCATGAGCTTTCGCTCCTCTCAGGTCCCACAGATCCCGTAGTGCCGGCCCACCCCGGGTTTCCGGGTAATGTAATTACCCCGGTCAAAGGTTAACCTGATTAACTATTTCATGACTCATCTTACATTGTCAATGTTTTTTTCAACACATTCTGTACTTACTGTGATGAAAAATTCAACATCAGACCTTAAATTCTCAAATTGCGTCACCTGGGGAGTTCAAACATCGGCGGTGTGGTGTTTTTCAACAAGCCGGCCAGTCCTGGACCGCAAAACCAGACATAAGGGCTCCTGAATCTTATATTGCGTCGCAATTGTCGTCAAATTGTGAAAAAAGTCTGTTCAGAAATCCAATTTAGATGTACGCTCCCAGTATGTGGAAGCGTTTTCGCGGTGTGCCGGTGATCGTGCTGATCGCCTGGAATCTGGCTTCCTGCGACGCTGTTGCGAGGAGGGCCGCAACCCCTGTGCCGGAAGCGCAACAGCTAGTCGGCCAGACCCTTAAGGACCTTTACGTGGCTGCCAGTTTAGCGGCTCCGCAGTCGCCGGCGCAGCAGAAAGTGATCCTGCGAATGGCTGACAAGGCATCCAACGGGAAGGAACTGCTGCTGGTGATGCGAGCGGCAGTCGGAGTGTTTCCCGACGGCGCCGGTTCGCAGGAACAAGCCGCGCAGGGCCAGGTGCGCTCCATCGTGACGGCCAAGATGATGGAGGTAGGCACGCTGGACCAACTGGTTGAGTACGCGATGCAGTACTTCGTTTCGCCGGAGCGTGCCCGGCCCTATGTCCAGCGTATGTTTCAACTCGGGGATGAGAACTCCGACCCACGCGTGTGGTATCGGATCAGGGCAGCCGCGTTCCGCCTGAAGGCGGGCGATCTGGAGCGGCAGGCGCAAGCCAGAGGAGACCAACTGGCAGGCAATTAACATTGGCGGAGGCGGCCCTGCCACAGTCGATAGGAGTTCAATGCGATGAAAGTCCTGGTAAATACCAACGGACCCAACCAGCAGGAAAGGATGGAGGTGGCGGCACAACATTCCGTGCGCCTGGCCATGATTCTAAGCCTCTCGATTCTTGTGGTGGCGGGTGCTTACTTCGGTGCCTTGTATCTGATTGCGCACTGAAAACGGCTGACCCGTTCTAAACCGCGAGCTCTCCTTCAAGCCTCTCGATCTCATGGCGAAGCCACCGCTTGAGCGCCTCTTCGGCCTCGGGCGCATCCAGAGTGACGATCGTTCTGTTCTCGCCATCGAGTGGAATATGGTGACACGGGACATCTTCTCCCCTGCGAGACTCGGGCACGAACTGCATGAGAATGCACTCGTCGCACGGATGCGGACGCGACGGATCGCCGAAATTCAGGCAGGTCAGCGAGTCTTGGAAAGGAGCTGTGGATTTCTGGGGTGTACGAACCGACCGGCCGTATCCGCCGTCCTCGACGAAGGCCAATTCGAATTTCAATTTCTCCAAAAGTTCGCGCTTCTCTTCAGACATAGATTCTTTGCCATCCATTCCCACTCCTGACTCCTGACTCCCAACTCCCAACTCCTAACTCCTAACTCCTGACCCCGTCTCGGCCCGATGCAGCCAGCGGATGATCAGCCAGAGGCCAGCCATTGTCACGAAAATAGCCGCCAGAGAAATGGCCAGGCCCATGCGCCGGATGTACTTCTCTTTCAGTGCGGCCTCTCCGGCCCGGTAATCCTCGGCGGCGATGGCCAGGCCGGCCTCGACCGGCTGGCTCACCGCCTCGATCGCAAAGGCGTGCACATTCGCGCGGGCTTTCACCAGGTTCTGGCGCGCATCGGTTTGACGCAGGATGGCCTCGGAAACCTCCATCCCGGAAGTCCGCGCCTGCTCGAGAATCGCGTCTGTGGCGACGATCCTGTTCTGGAGATTCTGTATCAGGCCGGCTGCTTGGGCGGCAATTTTTCCGCCGGCCGAGTCGGCGTCATGGCATTCGCCGCACACCGCGTCCTTGCCTCCCAGCATCTGATCGGAGGTCTTCAGGATGGCGTGGTTGCTATGGCAGACTACGCAGGCGCCCGTGGACATCGCCGCAAACACCGGCTGGTGGGGGCTCTTGTCGAAGAGCTGCTCCTCAAAAACGTGACACGTCCCGCACACCGCGGCCACCGAAGAGACCGCCGGCGGTTTGGCGCCGTGGTTGCCGTGACAAGTAGCGCAGTTGGGCGCGGAGAGATCGCCGCGCTTGGACAACTCCTCCCAATGCACGCTCTTCAGATAACTGGCGTACTGATCGGTGGGGATTTTGTACGGGGCCATGCGGGCCGCGTCCGCATGGCACTGCGAGCAGGTCTTGGGGAGGTTCAGCGGGTACACCGGCGACAAGGGGTCGCGGGAGGCGCGAATATCATGCACGCCGTGGCAATCGATGCAGGTGGCCACCTTGACGTCGCCCTTCGCCAGGTGCTGGCCGTGGACGCTGGTCGCATATTCGGCGGCCTGGTCCACTCGCTCCGACGGGTTATACTTCCGCATGAAGTTCGGATCGCTGTGGCACCGCGCGCAGAGTTTCGGGATGGCCGTCCGTAGCGGCACGCCGGCGAATCCGTGGGCCTTGCTCATGGAGGCCTCGGGATCGTCCGAATTGGGATCGCCGCCGTGGCAATCGGCGCAGGTGAATCCATGCTGCAGGTGCACGCTGTTTCGAAATGCGGTTGCCGGCGCCTGCAGATCGCCCGTCATTTGGGAGTGGCACTCCAGACAGGAGTCCTTTCCGGGCAACCGCGCGGCCGCCAGCAGGAGGAGGAGCAGTGCGTGCTTCATCGCAGATACCCCAGCAGGGAAAATGTCGCGAGATAGGCCAGGAACGCCACTGCGCCACCGGTCACCAGTTTGGATCGCACGGTCCCGTCGGGGCGCGCTCCCCAAAATGGGAGTGTGACCCACCAAAATGCCAGCAGGCCGAATCCCAGCAGCCCGACGACTTCCCCTTCTATGCCCGCCACGTGGCCGGGTATCAGCTTCAGGGTGTAGAACGGCGCCAGAAAATACCACTCCGGCCGAATCCCCGCGGGAGCCGAGGCAAACGCATCGGCCTTATCGCCCAATTCCCAGGGAAACAGGGCCGCTAATATTCCCAGGAGCGCCAGAGCGCCATACCAGACCATGAGCTCATGCAGAAAAAAATCCGGGAAAAACGGCATCTGCGGCGTTTTCGCGCCGACGCCACGCGACCGCCTTTCCACCCAGGGAGGCGTACTGATGCCGAACTTCTGGACTAACCCCAGGTGGAAGAGCAGGAATAGCGAAGTGAGGGCGGGCAACACAGCCACGTGGAATCCGAAGAACCGGGTCAGCGTGGCGCCGCCCACAGCGTCGCCTCCTCGCAGATAACGCCCCGCGGTCGAGCCGATCCACGGAACAAATGTGGCCATATCGGTCCCGACTTTGGTGGCAAAGAACGAGATGGTATTCCAGGGCAAAAGGTAGCCGCTGAATCCGAAGCCCAGCGCGAGGGCCAGCAGCACCAACCCGCTGAGCCATACCAGCTCGCGCGGCTTCCGGTAAGCGTGCAGAAACGCCACGCTGAACATGTGGACGAAGGCCGACAGGATCATCAGGTTCGCCGACCAGATGTGGATCGACCGGATGAGCCAGCCGAACGCCACCCGGGTCATGATGAATTGGACGCTCTCGTAAGCTTCCGTGGGGGTGGGGCGGTAGTACACCAGCAGCAAAATGCCGGTGACCACCTGGATGACGAACAGGAACAGCGTGATACCGCCAAAGGCGTACCAGATGGTGCCCGAGTGGACCGGCACGGTTTTATGCGCGAGGAACTCGCGGACGGAATCCCACGCCAGCCGGTCCTGAAACCATGCCGTGATTGCTTTCCTGCGCGGGCTTGGCTGGGTGGGGAGCATGGCCTCTGATTCGCCTCAACCGCGGGAGATCACCACGTCTTCCCCGCGCAAATGAACCGCATATTCCTTCAACGGGGCGGGCGGCGGGCCCGCAATCACTTTGCCGTTCAGATCGTACTGGCCGTTGTGACAGGCGCACCAGATCAGCTTTCGCGACGCGTCGTATTGCACGATGCAGCTCAGATGCGTGCAAACCGCCGAGAAGGCGCGCCATTCGGTTTGCGTGATCCGGACAAGCAGCACGGGCTGGGTGCCGAACTTGACGATCTTGCCGGCGTTGGGGGCGAGATCCTGTTCCTTGCCGCCCACCACCTCGTTCACCGAGGCCTCTGAAACTGCCGGAGGATTCAGGAACCGGATGGCCGGATATAGAAACGAGATCAGCGAACCGATAAAACCGCCGCCGAAAATCCAAAAAACGATATTGCGGCGCGCCGGCGGCATCTTCGCATCACCTCTTTCGCACGGCCACACGGAACCATCCCCGGGCGGCGGACAGAACCCACACCTTCACTGGCTGCCCGGGCAGTTCCATGGGTCTCAGAAGATCTTAACACTCCGCGAAGTTGCCGGTGAATTCGTGGAGGAAGGCGTAGCCGACGCGCGGCCCGATACAATAGACTTTTCCATGCGGAATCGTTCGACCAGACGCGAGATCCTGCTGGGTGCGGCGGCTCTGTGCGGCGTCCGCTTTGCCCGTGGTCAGGACACGCCGGTTTTTTCCACGGATGTGAAAGTGGTAAATGTTCTGGCTACGGTGCGCAACAAAACCGGATCGCTGGTCGGCAATCTCAGCCAGGACGATTTTTCGCTGTCTGAAGATGGCCGCCCGCAAACCATCCGCTATTTCGCTCGCGAGAGCGACTTGCCGCTGACGCTCGGCCTGATGGTGGATACCAGCGGCAGCCAGCGGCGCGTGCTGGACGCCGAGCGCGGCGCCAGCCTGCGCTTCCTGGATCACGTGTTCCGCGAAAAGCAAGACCACGTTTTCATCATGCAGTTCGACAGCGCCGTGCAAATGCGCCAGGCACTCACTTCATCGGTCCGCGAATTAGACGACGCCATGGCCTACGTGGACACGGAGACCATGCGCCAGTTGCGCATGCAGGGTGGCGGCGGCACTCTGCTTTACGATGCCGTGGCCCAGGCATCCGACCAGGTGATGAGAAAGCTCAGCGGCCGGAAAGCTCTGATCGTGCTTTCCGATGGCGTGGACGTCGGCAGCTACGGCACGCTGAAGGATGCCGTGGAGGCGGCCCAGCGCGCCGGCACACTCATCTATTCCATTCTGTACGCCGACCCCGGCGCCTATGGAATCTTCGGCGGCGGCGGCAATGGCAAACGCGTCTTGGAGCGCATGTCCGAGGATAGCG
>JBEKYE010000113.1:0-11989 GCA_049511275.1 Bryobacteraceae bacterium | reverse complement strand
GCCGGGAGCGCGGGACGGAGCCAATTCGCGTGCGGGCCAGCGCTGCGGTGGCCCCCGTGCTGAGCTTCTACCGGTCGCGATTTCGTCTGGCGAGCTGGCAGTTTTCCGATGCCTCCGCCGACTATTATGTGCTGCCGGAATCCGGCGCCTCGCTCGCTGGGCAAGGGCAACTGGTTGTGCTGCATCGGGATGGCGGCATCCTGCTGGCTCGTTAGAGCTATGCTGCAACACAGCCAGCGGTGGTGGTTTTCGGCCACCGCAACTGGCCAATAGCCTCGGAGAATCCATTCATTCTAAAAGAGTTTCTATTTGGCACCCGCCGTGCCATAAGAGCGGCGTAGTTGACGAGGCTTTGCCATGAAACGCATATTCGATATCCGGTTCTTGGTGATGACGGGCGCGGTGCTTTGGATGGCCGGCGCGGCGACGCCGTTGCGCGCCCAGGATCCCGACGATTTGAAGCGCGGCGTAGCTCGCGTCAGTTTGATCAATGGAGACGTCTCGGTGCGGCGCGGCGATTCGGGCGAATGGGTGGCGGGCGTGATCAACGCTCCGCTGCTGACCGACGATCGTATCGCGACCGGCGCCAATTCCCGCTCGGAAGTGGAGTTCGATTCCTCCAATGTGTTGCGCATCGGCGGCAACGCCGAAGTGCGCCTGGCGCAATTGGAGTCCGGCATTTATCATCTGGAAATCGCCAAAGGCACGGTCACGTACCGCATTTTGCATGCCTCGCAGGCCAACGCCGAACTGGATACCCCCAGCGTTTCGGTGCGGCCGTCGCGCGAGGGCAGCTACCGGATCACCGTCAACGAAGCCGGTGAGACCGAAATTACAGCCCGGGCCGGCGACGTGGAAGTCTTCACGCCGCGCGGTTCGCAATGGGTTTATAACGGGCAGACCATGATGGCCCGCGGCACCGCAGCCGACCCGGAATTCCAGATGGTCACGGCTCTTTCTTACGACGATTGGGATCGCTGGAACGACACCCGGGATCGCGCCTTGCTGCAATCCACCAGCGCCCAGTATGTTCCGCAGGGCGTCTATGGCACCGAGGATCTGGACAATGCCGGCACATGGGTCAATGATCCGCCGTACGGCTATGTGTGGCGTCCCACCGTGGTGGCGCCCGGCTGGTCGCCTTATCGCTATGGCCGCTGGGTGTGGGAAGACTGGTATGGATGGGTTTGGGTCAGCTACGATTCCTGGGGCTGGGCGCCGTATCACTACGGCCGTTGGTTCTATGATGCCAGCTTCGGTTGGGCGTGGTACCCCGGCGCTTTCGGCATGCGCCATTATTGGTCGCCGGCGCTGGTGGGGTTCTTCGGATTCGGTCGCGGAGTGGGCTTTGGCGTGGGATTTGGGTTCGGCAATATCGGATGGGTGCCGCTGGCTCCATTCGAAGCCTTCCATCCCTGGTGGGGCCGCGGCCTCAACGGCGCCGGCAGCTTCAACCGTGGGATTAATATTACCAACGTAAACGTCACAAACGCTTATAGAAATGCGCGTGTCGCCAATGGCATTGCAGCCGTCAGCGCGGAGGATTTCCGCAACGGGCGGTTCGGCGGCATCCAGCGCGTATCCGGAGCGCAGGTGGGCGTGGCAGGGTCGATTCACGGGCAGATGCCGGTGGGTCCCAGTGCGGGCAGCCGGCAGTTTTCCAACCGCCCGCCGGCCAGCGTTTCGCACGCCAGCGACAACATGCATTTCTTCGGACAGCAGGGGCAAGCCGGCAGGTCGGCCGGGCAGGGAACTGCCGGCCGTCCCGCGGGTGCAGCCCAGACTCAATCGGGATTTCGCCGGTTCGGCGAGCCTGGCGTGAACGGTGCGGCCCAGAATTCGCGTCCCGCGCAAACGTCTGGCGGCAACCAGGCGCCCGCGGTCCGGACCGACGGCATCCGGCGGTTCGGCGAGCCTGGTTCGAGCCAGCCGGCGGCTCATCGCCCGGCCACGAACCAGAACCAGCGGACGAACGGCTGGAATTCTTTCGGCACGTCCGGATCCGGATCGAGCACGCCGGCACGGCAGCCGTACAATCCGCCGAGCCAGAACGCCCGGCCCGACCAGAGGCAGACGCAGGCGCCCAGCTACAGCGCGCCGCGACAGCAGCCGTCCAGTCCCAGCTACAGCGCGCCGCGTTCCGCGCCGGCTCCGAGCGGGAGCAGCCATCCGGCCTCTAGCGGCAGTGGTGGTGGCCACACCAGTTCCAGCGGGGGCAGCCATGGTGGAGGCGGTCGCCGGTAAACCAGTTTCCTTTGTGGAAAGCAGTCAGTTTCTTCCCTTAGGCCCGGTCCCCATTCAGCGGGTGGCCGGGCCGTTTTTTTGGGGAATGAGCCGGGATTCCTCAAAGAGTTTACATAATATTCGTTATCAGAAGTCAAACGGCAGACCACCGCAGCAGATCCCCTCCGGTTCTTGACGAGCTACCGCACAAGAATTCAGAGCACTGAGATAAACTCAAGAAAGGAGGCACCCGCTCCCATGGCCAGCAACCCAAGACTCGATCGCATCGAAACCAACCTCGAGAAACTAACCCAGGTCACGGGTGCCCTCGCCCCATCCATCACCGCCCACGACGATCAAATAGAAAACCTCCTCCACATCGCCGAGCTCCAACAGGAGCGGGGGGACAGCTACAGCGCGAGTGGCAAGCCTACCTCACAACGATTCACCCCCGCCAATAGACAGCCGCCGAAGGCCGTTCGAGTCACGCTTCGCGCGCCCGCGGAGCCCTCAATTCCGGGTTGAGGCCCTCGCTGCGATAGGCCTCGAGCAGCGCGCCTTCCGCCGGGCCCCGCACCGGCGCGTGACACTGGTTCCCTTCCTCAAATTCCGTCAGTATCCGAAAGCGCTCCAGCAAACGACCGCTCCGGAACACACCGCCGACATAAGCAACCTCGACGGCATCGCCGGCCTTCCAGAGTTGCCCGCGCACGGCAGCGGCCAGCAAGGCCAGGTCCTGGGCGGCGCGATCCAGGATCTGTAGCGCCACGGCGTCGCCGTTGATCGCGGCGGCGTCCACCAGCGGAGCCAGGGTGGCCACGCGCGAGCGCGGCCACGCGGGACTGTAGAAATCGTGCAACGCCTGGTTGGCGCTCCGCGCGCCCGTGGCTTCGAGCAGCGCCTGGCGCAGAGCCGTCGGAGGGCCCCAGCCTTCTTCCATGCGGAGCGCGGCGCGGGTAGCCTGGCGGGCGATATCGAATGCGCCGGCCTCATCGCCGAATACGTAGCCCCATCCGCCCGACCGCGCGGTGCTTCCCGCCGCGTTGCGGCCGAAGGCAATGGATCCGGTGCCGGCGATCACCACGATGCCCTGCCCCGTATTGGTAGCTCCGGCGAGCGCTGTGGCGGCGTCGTGCGTCACCAGCAACCGCCCGGAGCGCAGCACGCCGGCCAGGATGGCTTCTTTATCGTCCGGCCCCCCGCTCATGCCGAAACAGGCGGCGCGGAAGCTCACCGTGGCAGGGTCCAGGCCGGCTTCGCGGCACGCGGCTCCCACGCTCTCCTCGATGGCCCGCTCCAGCTTGGCGCGTCCCTCGCCGGCGGCGGCGTGGTTGCACGGTCCACCTTCGCCGCGGCCGGCGATGCGGCCTTGCTCGTTTCCGATTAATGCGGTGGTGCCGGATTGCCCGCCATCCACGCCCAGGAAAAATTGCATGCCAGTTGGGATTGTAGCAGCGGGACAAAAAGGACGTGGGCGGCCGGTCTGTCGCCGGCCGCCCGGAGTGGAAGGAATCTGGCGGGTTACGTCTTCTTGGCGGGCGGCTGTTCTACCTGGAGGTTGTTGGCGACGGGGCCGAAGCTCATCCCGGCGGCGGAAGCCCGGACTCCGGCGAGATCTTTGTCGAATTCGGTGGCTACCACGCCTTCCAGCCGCACGTGGCCGTTTTCGACGATGATATGGATGGGTCGCATGGCCTGCATCGCGTACCGCGTGAAATTGGCGTTACCGTAAATCGCGCGCGCCACCAGCACACGCAACCGGTCGTCTTGGGGGGATAACGGCAGCACCACGATGGCGTCTTTGACGTTAGTGACACCCGGCAGGTTGCGGACTATCTTTTCGATGTCGGATTTCTTATAAGGCTGGCTCACGTCGCCGTTCAGTTCGACAGCGCCCCCGGCGACGCTGAAACTAACATCGTCCCAGATGGTGTACCGGGGGTACATCAGGATTTCATGCCGGACCTTTGCGGCGATCTCCTTATCGGTGGCGGGCGTTCCGGCGGCCGGTTTATCGGCCGCGCCGGCCACTCCGGCGCATACCAGCAGCGCCGCAGCCATGAGTGACTTACCCCACATTCCGAATTTCATCTCTTTGTCCCTCCTGCATATACTTACGCATGGGAGGCCAGTCCGGTTTAGGCTGCTTTGTAAATAGAGAGTAAATGCGCAGTAAGTCCGTTGTGGGGCAGCCTGTTCAGGCTGCCGGCACAATTGCCTGCCCCACAATGCTTGCCAGTTCTCCCGGGAAACCCGGCGCTACGCCGTCTTGTCCTTTGAATAACAGAGTGAATTGAGCTTGCACTCGCCGCATTTCGGTTTGCGCGCCTGGCACAGCGCGCGGCCGTGCAGAATCACCTGGTGCGAGAATAGAATCCACTTGTCGCGCGGGATGATACGCACCAGGTCCTGCTCGATCTTCACCGGGTCGGTCTGCCTGGTGAGGCCCAGGCGGCGCGCAATGCGCTGCACGTGCGTATCCACCACGATGCCCGAAGCGATGCCATAACCCGTGCCGAGCACCACGTTGGCGGTCTTGCGCGCGGCGCCGGGGATGGTCAGCATTTCTTCCATGGTGCGCGGCACGCGGCCGCCGAAATCCGCGATCACTTTCTTCGCGGCGCCGACGATGGATTTCGCCTTGTTGTTGAAAAAGCCGGTGCTGCGGATGTCCTGCGCCAGCACCTCGGGGCGCACAGCGGCGAAATCGGCCGGCGTGGGATATTTCGCGAACAGCCCCGGGGTGACTTCGTTGACGCGCTTATCGGTGCACTGCGCCGAGAGAATGGTCGCCACCAGCAGTTCCCATGCGTTGTGATGATGGAGCGCGCAGGTGGCCGCGGGGTACATTTCATCCAGGGCGGATAGAATGGCAGCCAGGCGGGCGCTGCGTTCGGCTGCGGTCTTGGGACGATTCACGTTACGCTGTGGTTGGACATGCGCGCGCGTCTTCTTCTGCTGGCCGCTGCTTTGGTTGCGTACGGCGCTTCGCTCGGTTCGGGTTTTCACTTTGATGATTATGCCATTTTCTCCGGCCCGCTTTTGACGCCCGGGCTGCTCGCCAGATTCAGCTTCTGGCTGAACTACCAGGCCGGCGGTGGGGCGGCGCTGTGTCATGCGTTCAACCTGGCATTGCATTTGGCTGCGGTGCTGCTGCTGTTTGAGTGCGTGCGGCGGCTGGAAGGTGAGCGCGCGGCCTTTCTCGCGGCGGCCATCTTTGCGGTGCATCCACTGCAGGCCGGCGCCGTCGACTACGTTTCGGCGCGCGGCGTTCTGCTGGCGGCCACGCTCTTGCTGGCGGCTTTCGCGAGCTGGCTGAGAAGCCGTGGGAAGAACGGTTGGCGGGCCAAAGCGCCTGCCCTGTTGTTCCTGGGCGCAATGCTGCTGGCCAACAACCAGTGGACTCTGCGCGCGGCTCCTGGAGTTCACCCCGCGCGGTACTGGCTGGCACAGGGCGTGGTTGCGTGGCGATACCTGCGGCTGCTGGTGGCGCCCTGGGGCTTCACGGTCGATCCCGATATCCGCCAGCCGGCGGTCTGGCTTGCAGTCGCGGCATGGGCGGCCCTGCTGCTGGCGGCTGCCGCGTTGTGGCGCTGGAGAGCCAGGAGCCCGGCCATCCGCTGGGCTTTCGCCGGCTTGATCCTCATCCTGGGCAGCGCGCTATTCCCCGCGCGGGACCTGGCGGCCGATTACCGCATGTATCTGCCCATGATTGGCTTCTGCGCGGCGGCCGGTATTCTGCTCGAGCGCGTGAAGCCGCGCGCGGCGGCGATTGGCGTGGTGCTGCTGCTGACGGCGGCGGGCGCCGCGCGAACCTGGGTGTGGCTCTCCGACGAGCGCTTGTGGCGCGAAGCGGTGCGGCGCGCGCCGCATAAAGTGCGGCCCAAGGTTCAACTGGCGCATGACGTGCCGGCGGCCGAGGCGCTCGATCTGTTGAACCAGGCGCGCGAGCTCGATCCTCACGATCCGGACGTGCCGGCGGCCATCGGAAAGGTGCTGCTGGACGAAAGGCAACCCGACGCGGCCCTCACGGAGTTCACGCGCGCGCTGGCGCTCGATCCGCGGAACGCCGTCAACCTCAACAATCGGGGTGTGGCGCTGGCGGAGATCGGTCAGACCGAAGCCGCGCGCCTGGATTTCGAGCGGGCCCTCGCCATCGATCCGGAACTTGCCGAAGCTCGCGAGAATCTCAATAAGTTGCCGGGCCGGTGATTTGCACGTCCACGGTGATGTTCTGCCAGTCCGGCAATTCAATGAACTTGAGCTTGGTGTTGAAGGGCATGACCAGCTCCTTGGACGTCGTCGCCGGGATGCTGGTCATGAAGGCGAAAGTGCCCACGGCGTCTTCTTCCGAATTCCGCGTGCGGCCCCACACGGTGACGTTGCCGGTGAGCCGGTCCACATCCACATCGGAATGGTTGATGAGCACGAAGCTCGCGTTGATCACCTTCTTGTCTTGCTTGTCCGTGCTGAAGCGCAGGCCCGAAACCTCGATGTACTTCTGCAGCGCGTTCACCTTGGTGCCGGGCTTGGCGGCCGGGTTATCCACGTTGGTGGCGGCCGCCGCCTCCCGGTTGGAAGCGTGGTTGCGCGTGACGATGGCATAAGCGCCCAAAAGAACGCCGAGGAATGCCATGGTGAACAGGACGCCCAGGGCCCATGTGGGCAGCATGGCGCCGGCGCGATGCCTTGGCGGCGGTGGAGGCGGCGGCGGGGCGGCGAATAAGGGAGACAGCGCATGTGCCGGCTCGAACGCTGGCGGCGGAGGCGGCGCAGGCTGGTACGCAGTGGGCGGCGGCGGCTCCGGCTGGTACGCGGCCGGTGGCGGCGGCGGCGGCTCCGGCCGGAACGTGGGGGGTGGCGGCGGCGGCTCGGGCCGGAATATGCGGGGTGGTGGCGATGGCGGCGGGGTGTAGGCCGGCGCCGGAGCCGGTGGCGGCGGCGCGGCCGGGCCCAACGGCCTGCCTGCCGTCGCGGCCGGCGGCTGCGGCGGCGCTCCACTCGCGGTTTTCGCGGCGCAATCCGGGCAATCGTTATACGACGGAGGAACCTCGCGCCCGCATTGCGGACAAATCCACGTGAACATGTGTGTGCCTCACTCCTACTTTAACGCGCGGTAATGCCGGCGAAAGAATACAGGCGGCCGGCGGCCTGGCGGTCGCGGCGGAAGGAATGAAATTCTTCGGGCCGGCACATGGTGCAGAGATTCGACGCGTAGATGCGGTCCGCCGTTACGCCCGATTCCAGAAGCTGCGCGCGATTCGCGGCCCCCAGGTCGATATGCGCGCGGCCCTGGATGCCGAACTGCGCCGCAACGTCCGTCCCCACTTCATAGCAGCAGGCGCCGATGGCCGGGCCGATGGCCGCATGCAAATCGCGCGGATTGGTGGAGAAGCGGCGGCTCATGGCCTGAACCGCCCCAACGGCGATGCGCGCCACCGTGCCCCGCCATCCCGCATGCACGGCGGCCACGGCGCGATTGCGCTCATCCACCAGCAGGATCGGCACGCAATCGGCGGTTTTCACGGCGATCACGGCGCCGGGCGCGTCTTCGAGCAGCGCGTCGCCCTGCCCCAAAACGCCGCTGCGTCCATCCGCCGAAATGCAACTGCCGGAGTGCACCTGCTGGACCGTCGCCAGGTTTTTAAACAGGGCGGGAATAGCCGAGCGGCGCGTGCCGAAGCCGTGGACCAGCCAGGGTAATGCGTCCAGCTCGGTGGATCGGTAGATGTGGCGGGAATCGCAATAGAACACGATTACGCCGGGTTCTGAACCTGCGCGATGCGGATCTGCTGTTTGAAGTTCTCGAGCATGCTTTCGTCGAGACGCACTTCGGTGGGCCGCTTCACCAGCGTGGTCATCTGGTCGATCTTATCCTGCAGCTTCATTAAGCCGAAAAAGAGATTCTCGGGCCGCGGCGGGCAGCCCGTGATGTAGACATCCACGGGAACCACTTTATCGACGCCCTGCAGCACGGCGTAGGTATTGAAGGGGCCGCCGACGCTGGAGCAGGCGCCCATGGAGATGCACCACTTGGGATCGGGCATCTGGTCCCAGATGCGTTTCAGAACCGGCGCCATCTTCAGCGTCACGGTGCCGGCCACGATCATGAGGTCCGATTGCCGCGGGCTGGGACGGAAGACTTCCGCGCCGAACCGCGCGATATCGAAACGCGAGGTGCTGGCGGCGATCATCTCGATGGCGCAGCAAGCCAGGCCGAAAGTGAGCGGCCAGATGGATGACAGCCGCGCCCAATTGAACACCTGGTCTACCGAGGTGGTGACGATATTCTGTTCAAACTGGTTTTGAATGAAGGATGCCACGCCACGATTCTAACATCAAACTTCGGTCCGCTTCCTCGGCAAAGTGGGGCCAGGCTTTCAGCCGGCGTCTTTCCTCAGCGGTCGATGTTCTTCATGCTCGCCGCGCCATATCGATCGCCCGCAATCTCATTCTGCGGAACGGCGGCTTCCAGCTCCGCCACCTCAGCCGCAGTCAACCGGATCTCTGCCGAGGCCGCATTCTCCTCTAGGTACTTCCGGCGCTTGGTTCCGGGAATCGGCGCCACGTCCCGGCCCTTCGCCATTACCCACGCCAACGCCAGTTGGCCGGCCTTGACGCCCCGGCGTCCGGCAATGGCTCGCAGGCGGTCCACCAGCACCTGGTTCTTGTCGAAGTTCTCACCGGCCAGGCGCGGATACCGCTCAGTCCGGAAGTCCTTCGCGCCGAAATCGCTCTTCTTCCGGATTGCGCCGGTGAGAAAGCCCCTGCCCAGCGGGCTGTACGCCACAAAGCCAATGCCCAGTTCCCGCACCGTGGCAAGGATCTCCGCCTCCACGTGGCGCTCCCACAGCGAATACTCGGTTTGCAGCGCGGTGATCGGATGCACCTTGTGGGCACGGCGTATGGTCGCGGGCGACGCCTCCGACAATCCCAGGTACTTCACTTTTCCGGCCTTCACCAGTTGCGCCATTGCGCCCACGGTCTCCTCGATGGGAGTCGCCGGGTCCACCCTGTGCTGGTAGTACAGGTCGATATGCTCCACTCCCAGGCGCTTCAGCGAAGCGTCGCACGCCGCCGCCACATACTCCGGCTTGCCGCTCACGGCCCAGTAGCTCGGGTCCTCCTTCTTGCGCACGTTCGCGAACTTTGTCGCCAGGAAGACTTGATCGCGGCGGCCGCGGATGGTCTTGCCGATCAGTTCCTCGTTATCGCCAATGCCATAGGCGTCGGCCGTATCCAGGAAGTTGATTCCCAGGTCCAGCGCCCGCAGGATGGTCGCGGCCGACTCCTCGTCATTGCGCTCGCCATAGAACTCGCTCATGCCCATGCAACCGAGCCCCATGCGGGAGACCACCGCGCCCTGCGAACCAAGCTTCACTTTTTCCATGCTCATGGCACTATTCTCGCGCAGCCGGGATAGACTTGTGGAGAGATGGCGATCTGGTTGAACGAAGAGGATGCCCGCGCGGTGTTGCGGCTGGAGGAGCTGATCGAATGCATGCAAGGGGCCCTGGTGGCTTTCTCCGCGGGACAGGTGCGGCAACCGGTGCGCACGGTGATCGAGGCGGGGTTGCCCGGGACGTTCTTCGCGACCATGCCGGCAGTTCTCGAAGCGGGGCCGGTGATGGGCGCCAAGCTGGTGACGCTGTTTCCTCGGAATGCGCGCCAGGGCCTGCCGACGCACCAGGCGGTCATCGTGCTCATGGACGCTTTGAGCGGCGCGCTGTTGGCCGTGGTGGACGGACGCTACATCACGGAAGTGCGGACGGCGGCGTCTTCGGCCGTGGCGCTGCGCGCGCTGGCGCGCGGCGGCGCGAAGAGTCTGGCGTTGCTGGGCAGCGGCGTGCAGGCGGGGAGTCACCTGGCGGCGCTCGCGCTGGTGCGGAAGTTTGAGGATGTGCGCTGCTGGAGTCCCACCGGGGCGAACCTGCGAAGGTTCGCCGCCGCGCATCCCGAGGTGCGGATGGCGGCGAGTGCCGAGCAGGCGGTGCGCGGAGCGGATGTAGTGGCCATCGTCACGGCGTCGGCAACTCCGGTGGTGTGGAACGACTGGGTTGCCGACGGGGCCTGCGTGATCTCGGTGGGCGCCTGCGTGCCTTCGCAGCGCGAGATGGACCCGAAGCTGGTAGCGCGGGGACGGCTGATCGCCGACTCCCGGGCGGCCGCGTTGCAGGAATCGGGCGACTTGGTGATGGCCATGGCGGAGGGCTACTTCGGGCCGGAACACGTCGCGGCGGAGATTGGGGCGGTAATCGGCGGCGCGGCCTCGGGCCGTACCTCCGAAGCCGAAGTGGTCATTTACAAGCCCTTGGGAATTGCCGTGGAAGATGTGGCGGCCGCGCAGTGGGTGTATGCCCGGGCGCGGTCCCAGGGCCGGGGTGTTGCGCTTGGTTGAACCGGTCTCCTGTCATAGAGCTTGACCTGACGGTCGACGATCTGGAGGGCGGACCCCCTGGTCCGCGGCCGACGCCCCCGTCGGCCTGTTCGCTTGGTTGAACCGGTCTCCTGTCACCAATCCTCCCTGCTCTGCATCTATACACGCAGATGCCCGATTGGCTCTTGCCCGTCCTGATTTTCGCCGCTTACGTGGTCCTGATGAAGTGGGTGTTACCCCACTTCGGCGTATCCACTTGAATGTCCGGCTCCTGCAACGTCGCGGCGCGACGTACTAACGGTTCCAAGCCGGCGGATCCACCAAAGCCGGAAACTCCAGTGCAGTCTCACCGTCCGTAGAAGCATGACGCCTTCAGCCGGACGGCGGGCCTCTTCCAGGTCGCGAGGAGGGCGGACCTCCTGGTCCGCGGCCGACGCCCCCGTCGGCCTGTTCGTATCGTGAGCGATGCCGGCATCTGATCCGGGCTCGGTGGGGCGGACCTCCTGGTCCGCGGCCGACGCCCCCGTCGGCCTGTTCGTATCGTGAGCCATGCCGAAATCTGATTCGGACCAGGGGTCCGCCCTACCGGTTCAGCGCAGCCACTCCCGGCAGTTCGATGCCCGCCAGAAACTCGAGCGAGGCTCCCCCGCCCGTCGAGACGTGACTGATCTTGCTGGTGACGCCGGCCGCCTTGATGGCCTTTTCGGAATCGCCGCCGCCGACCACCGAAACCGCTCCCGATGCGGCAACCGCCTTGGCGAGCGCCACCGTGCCCGCGTCGAAAGGCGGCTTTTCGAAGATGCCCATTGGCCCGTTCCAGATCACCGTCTTCGCACCCGCGATGACTTTGGAATACGCGTCGATGGTCTTCGGGCCGATGTCCACGCCGATCTTTCCATCGGCGATGGTCTCGACCACTTCGCTGGCGGCGCCGGCTGCGATCTCGGAAACCACCACGTGGTCCACCGGCAACATCAGCTTGGCGCCCAACTCGGCGAGCAGGCTCTTGGCCAGCTCCAGCTTGTCGTCCTCCACCAGCGATTTGCCGACCGGCAAGCCCTGCGCCTTCAAAAATGTGTAGGCCATGGCGCCGCCGATCAGCAGCTTATCGACTACCTTGCCCAGGTTCCGGATGATCTCGATTTTGTCGGAAACCTTCGCGCCGCCCAGAATTGCGACCGACGGGCGAGCCGGGTTGGTGGTGACCATTCCCAGGTACTTCAATTCGGTCTCCATCAGCAGACCGGCGGCGGCCTTGGGAACGAACCGGACCATGCCTTCGGTGGAGGCATGCGCGCGATGCGCCGAGCCGAAGGCGTCGTTGACGTAGACATCGCACAGCGACGCCAGCTTTTTGGCGAACTCCGGATCGTTCTTCTCTTCTTCCGG
>JBEKYE010000112.1:0-12003 GCA_049511275.1 Bryobacteraceae bacterium | reverse complement strand
GGGATTCTCGACGCCGATGGGCGAAGGCATCCCGAGCAAGGTGGAGGACATGGTGCGCAGCGAGGTCAAGAAGGCCTTCAATCCCGAGTTTCTCAACCGCCTGGACGAAGTGATCCTGTTCACCTCGCTCACCGACGACGACCTGCTCAAGATCATCGGCCTGCTGGTGAACCTGATCAACGGCAACCTGGTGGCCAAGCAGGTAAAGATCCGGCTGGGTACCGACGCCGCCAAGTACGTGCTCGAGAAAACCTGCGGCGACCGCAGTTATGGCGCGCGCCCCCTGCGCCGCGCCTTGCAGAAGTACATTGAAGACCCACTCTCCGAGGCGCTGATCCAGGGTTCGCTGCCCCGCCCCGCCGATCTGGAAGTCTACCTCGGCGATTCCGGCATCTTCTATCGCCAGGTGAACGTGGAAATTGAAGTGCCTGCCGGCGAAGTTCCCGCCAATGCCGAGGGCGAAGTCCCGGTACCGGCCGGAGGCCCCGCCGAGCCGGCGCCGGGCACGCTGTTGTACACGTTCGATTAATATTGTGGGGCGGCCGCCCTTTTTTACAACGTCACCTTCTGCCCCGTCCGGCAGGAACGGTACACGGCGTCCACCACTTCGAGCGCCTGGTAGCCTTCCTCGCCGGCCACCAGCGGTTTGCGGCCGGCCGCGATCGCGTCGCCGAAATCGCGAAACTGGCGCTCGAAGGGTTCGAGCGAAATGGCCATCGGGTCGGACGCGCCCGAGGCCGCCGGGGCCACTACCGGCGCCGGCTCGCCGCCATCTTCTTCCACGTCCCAAACAGTCAGCTTGTCGCCGGAGATGACGGCCGAGCCCTTCGTGCCATGCAGTTCGAGCCGCTCCGGGTAGCCCGGCCAAAAAGCCGTCGCCGCCTGCAACACACCCGTGGCGCCGCTCCGGTAGCGCACTACGGCGTTGACCACGTCCTCGGATTCGATGGCGTGGCGCGCGCCCAGTTGCCACATTCCGGCCACCTCCGCCACCCGGCCGGCCAACCAGCGCAGCAAGTCCACCTGGTGAATCGCCTGGCCGATCAGCGCCCCGCCGCCTTCGGTCTTCCACGAGCCCTTCGCCGGACGGCGGTAATATTCGGCGGAACGGAACCACTTCACGTAGCAGTCGCACTGGAGCAACTTGCCCAGGCGGCCCGCGGCCATTGCCCGGCCCAGAAACAGGCTGGCGTCATCGAAGCGGTGCTGGCTGACCACCCCCAGCAGGATGCCCCCGCGCCGCGCCGTTTCGATCATCCGGCCGGCTGTCTCCAGGCTGGTCGCGATGGGCTTCTCCACCATCACGTGCTTCCCGGTTGCGGCGCACAACTCCACCGCCTCCAGGCGGAACTCCGGAAACGTACACACGTTCACGAAGTCCACCTCGGGGTGGCGGCAGACTTCCTGCCAGGCGCCCACAAAGGCCGCGCCATACCGCGCGGCGAACTCGCGCCCCGCTTCTTCGCGGCGGTTGGCGCACACCGTGAGGCGGCAGCCGATGTTCTGAAGCGCGCGCGCGTGCTTGTGGGCAACCGCTCCCGTGCCGATGATCCCGGCTTTCATGGAACCACCATTCTACCCGACGCCTGGTGTGGGCGCGCCCTGCCTTGCGTACACATACGCTCAGACTCAAGCCGTTTTGCCGATGAATCACATTGGCGCAAACTTTTGTGTTGCGCGCCCCCGACGCTCGGGCCCGCAACCCTCCGCCCGGCTTCCGGTTACAATGAGGAATCGCATGCAACGTGATTCTGCGGTTCTTATCGCGGTTATAGCCGCGCTGACACTCGTGTCTTGCAAGCACGCGCCGCCGGCCGGTGTCGTGGCCGAAGTCAACGGCGTCCCTATCAAGACCGCCGATTTCGAAAAACTATACGCCACGCAGTATCCCCAGCCGATGGAGGAAACCAACGAAGACCAGGTGATGGCCCAAAGGCTCGATCTCCTTACCCGGCTCATCACCACCGAAATTTATTGCCAGCGCGCCGAAAAGCAGGGCCTGACCGCGGTGGATGCCGACATCGATGCCGAAATCAACAAGATGAAGGCCCCTTACACCAAGGAAGAGTTCGATAAGAAGCTCGCCGAGCGCCACATGACGGTGGACGACCTCAAAGCCCAGTTCCGCCGCGACCTCACGGTCAACAAGCTGATCGCCAAGGAAATCACGTCCAAGATCAACATCACCGACGCGGACGTCGCGAACTTCTATAATGCCAACAAGGCGGCCTACAATTCCGCCGAGCCCACCATCCACCTGGCGCAGATCCTGGTGACGCCCAATCCCGACCCCAACGTTCGCAATTTGAAGAACAGCAAGGCGCAAAACGCCGCCGAGGCCAAAACCAAAATCCAGGACATCCAGCACCGCCTCCAAAACGGTGAGGATTTCGGCATGCTGGCGCAGAGCTACTCGGAAGATCCCACCACCACTCCCAACGGCGGCGACATGGGCTTCATCCCCACTTCCCAGCTCGAAAAGCTGAGCCCCGAATTGCGCAAGATGCTGGAATCCCTCCAGCCCGGCGGTATCTCGCCCATCATCAATATGCCCGAGGGCTACCGCATCCTGAAAGTGTTTGAGAAGGAACCGGCCGGACAGCGCGATCTCAACGATCCGCGCGTGCAACAGCAGATCAAGGAAACGCTCCTCAACCGCCGCGATCAGCTCCTGCAGGCCGCCTATTACGAAATGGCCCGCAACAGCGCCAAGATCGTCAACTACCTGGCACAGACCATCGCGGAGAATGCAGGAAAGGCGAAGTAGGGGTTGCTACTTCTCGCGCCCGATTTCGTACACGTAGATGGTGTAGTCCATCCCGGCCCTGATGTGCTCCACCGTCACCGGCTTCCAGCCCTTGATCGGAAACTGGTTGGAGATCACGCGCGTGCCCGGTTTGAGGTACTTCTCCAGGTTGGGCCGCAGCCGCTCGTTGGAGGTGGTCATGAAGTACATGGTCACCACCGTCGCGGGGCTGAGATCCACATGGAATACGTTGCCTTCGACAATCGAGGCGCGATCTTCCAACCCGAGTGACTTGATGCGCGCCTCCGCCTTGCGGCAGAGGCCGGGAACTACCTCCACGCCAACCGAGCGCGCGCCGTATTTCTGCGCCGCCTCGATCACGATGCGCCCATCGCCGCTGCCCAGGTCGTAGACCACGTCACCGGTCTTGATGTGCGCCAGCGCCAGCATTCTTTCCACCACCGGTTCGGGAGTGGGGATCGAAGGTCCCAGGTTTTCCGGGGAGAATTTCTGAGCGAAAGCCGAAGCCGCTACGCAAGCGGTCAACAGCGCGATGGATAGAGTCCGCATTGGATTAGTGCGAGGAGGCATCAGCCGTGGCAGTCCTCCCTGACTTTAATTTTACAATACGGCCCATGATTTCGGTCCAGGCAAAGAACAAATCGCGCGGCCGGCTGATGGTATACTCTGCGCCCTTCAGGAACCGGACCGCCGCGCTGATCGAGTCCCGCCAGGGATTGGCCTGCGGGTTCAGGTTGTAATTCATGTAAAAGACCGGGAATTTGACATCGGAAAGCTGTTTCAAGGTGTCCGGAGATAGCCCGTCATCCAGCATCACCTTGGGCCCCGCGAACACCAGGGCATCGGGATTGTCTTTCGCGTCTTTCACTTCCCGAGTGAACAAATCGGCCACAAAATCCGTATCCCCGTGCTTCTGCGCCAGCCTCTTCAGGTCTACCGTGCCCAGGTGCAGCGCCTTCACCGCGTCGCCCAGCGACGGAAAGTCGATCTGCGGAGCTCCATCCTGCCGGTAAAATACCTGCTGTTGCTGCACGTTGTACGCGACAATCGAAAACCGGCAGATGCGCGGCTCGCGCGCGATGCTCCGCAAGATCGAAAGCAGGGCGCTGGTATCCAGCGGTTCGAGCGTCGCCGAAGTGGCATCCTGCGGCGCGAAATTCATCATCACCTTGATGTTGATGGGCCCATTATGCTGTTCCCGCTTGACCGGAGCCTCCGGCTTAAACAGCTCCGCATCCACCACCTGCACCGCGCCGGCCGCGATGGTAAGGGCCATCTGCTTGTCCTTCGGCGGCAGGCTGGCTTCGGCGTCCCAATGGTAGGAGCACATCCGTTCGGCGCGGTCGCGCATCAGCCAGTCGATGTGGTACTTGCCTTCCCCCAGGTTGAACCAGCCCTGCAAATAGGCTTGACCGCTTTCATCCGGATCGATCGCCGGGACCAGCATGTGCTGCGACAGATAAATCCCGTCGCCCCCACCATCCGACCGCCTGACGCGGAAGACCATGGTGAGCTGGTTCTCCGCGCCGGCCAGCTCCTTCAACGGAACGCTGACCTCATAGCCGGCATGAAACTTGAGATCGAAACCGAGCGAGGGTTTCTCCGGTGTCACCGTGCAGGGCAGATCCTTGCGGTTATCTGTGGCTTCCAGGATGGCCGTGTCGCCATTGAAAAGCCGCACCGGGCCGCCGGCGCCAGCCTGAATCAAATCCTGCGCCCCCGCAAATCGCAGCGGCGCCACCGCCAGACAAGCTACCAGCCCGAGTCTCGCCACCGGATCCCGCCTGATCCTCGATTTCGGTCCCATGAGCATCGCTGGCCGCGCCTGCCATCCGGTGCCCCCTGGTCCGGACTGGCTTGTAAGTATTATGGCGCAAATCTTTCATGGTGCATAGCGGCAAGCGCACATTCCCGCGCCAAAGGGTACTGCAACTTCGTGTCCGCCAGCCCGAGAAATAAAAAACCCTGGTGCCGGTGAGGCGCCAGGGTCGAGTTTTCGAACAGACCGAACCGTGCATTGCCGGACTCCAGGAGTCCGAAGAACCAATTCACGGCAACTTCAAGTTAACATTTTTCACGTGCTGCTACAAGCCTGAGTAGTACCCGGAACGGGTTTCAGGCGATCCAGCCGGGCCACACCAACTCAAAGTGGGTGATGTTAGGGCGACTGCAAAGCCGCTAGCCGGGCGCCACCTCGGTGAGCTCCAACTTCAGCCGCGCACCGCACTTGGCGCACACCGGAGTTCCGTCTTCGCCCAGGTAAACCTCAGTCGAATCGCATCGTATACAAGCCGCAGTGGGATCGGCGGCTCGGGGCAGTGAATCGGGAGGCACGATTCCCGCCACCGTGCCTCCCGCCAGCGCCGTCACCGGCTCGAAAGTGGTCCCACACTCCGCGCACACGTGATTGAAGCAACAGTTCGGCGTGCAACTGTAGAACACTTCGCCCGAACCGCACGTCGGACAGTGCATTTCCAGCTTCCGCGTTTTCACCCTATTTCTTGTCCAGGCTGAAAAACTCCGGGTCGAAGACCGCCGGGGATTTCTTTCCCAACTCATCCACGGCGGCCTTGAGCGCGTCCGGTTTCACCTTAGTCTCGACTTCCGCGCGCGCATCTTCAAAGCTCTTGAAATCGTGGGTTTGAACCCTGATCAGGTGGTAACCGAACTGCGTCTTGATCGGTTCGCTCAGTTCCCCGGGCTTCAGCTTGAATGCCGCCGCTTCGAACGAGGGCACCATCTGCCCGTGTTTGAACGTGCCCAGGTCTCCGCCGTTGTTGCCGGAGCCGATATCGTCGGATTCCTTTTTCGCCAGATCCGCGAAATCGGCGCCGGCCACGATCTTGGCCCGCAATTCCTGTGCTTTGGCCAAGGCTTCCGCATCGGTAAGGTCCTTCAGGCCCGGACGCAGGGGCACTTGCGAGCCCTGGAACCGGACCAGAATGTGGGCGCCATGCACCTGCTCGTAATCCGACTTGTGCTGGTCGTAATACTTCCGCAGATCGGCCTCTTCCACCTTCACGTCCTTGCGCATGGCCTCCACCGCCAGGGCGGCCAGCACGTTGGATAGCTGGAAAGCGGCCAGGGTCTTGTACTCGGTGGTCTCATTGATTTTGCGCCGCTGGCCTTCCTGTGCCAGCGTCAGGATCTGCACGATGTTGTCACCGAACTGCTTCCGTCCGGTGGTCCGCGCCATCGCCCGGTATTGCTCGGGGAGCGATTCGACCAACTGGTCGAACTGCGCGGCTGTAATCTTCACATCCCCCGCGGTGATGACCACCCGATCGGCCGGGACGGTCGGCGCAATCATCTTGCCGACATCGATGTGTCTGGTGATCTCCGGTATCGGCGGGGGCGTCTTCGGAGGAGGCGTCTGGGCCAGCAGGAAGGTTGCTGGACAAAATAAGACTATACTGCGAAGAATCGTCATTTCTCCATGATACCCGACGCCGCTACTGCACCGGCTCGACTACCGCCGACATCGACCCCTGCGACCGTTCCAGCCGCCAATCCCGGCCATAGGCATGGATCTGGCTCTTGGCGAACTCGGCTTCCGGCAACTCGCAGGTGATCAGCACCGTGCGCCCGCGGCGGTCCACTTCTTCGGCGTGCCGGTAAGCCTGGGCCAGCGTGAAGATGAAAATGTGCTGGAGCATTTCGATGACGTAGTCGTAAGTATGATCGTTGTCGTCGAGTAGCACGACGCGGTAGAGCGGAACCAACTGGTCCCGCCGCGCAGCTTCCGTTTCGGGAGAAACCGCCGGGTTTGGCATGGCGCCGGCCCACCGCCGGTAAAGAATAGTATCCGCCAGCACGCCGCCGCTTCACAACCCCATCCGGACCCTGTCAAAATAGAAGTGCGGTTATCTACATGCACGCCCCGGTCTATCTCGACCATCACGCCACCACGCCGGTGGACCCGCGGGTTCTCACCGCCATGCTGCCCTTCTTCGGGCTCAACTTCGGGAATGCGGCCAGCCGCGCCCACAGTTTTGGCTGGGCCGCCGAAAAGGCCGTCGAGCACGCCCGCAAGCGCGTCGCCCACCTGGCCGGCGCGCAACCCCGCGAGATCGTCTTCACCAGCGGCGCGACCGAGTCCAACAACCTGGCAATTAAAGGCGCGGCCGAAGCCAACCCCGCGCGGAACCACTTCATTACCGTGACCACCGAGCACCGCGCGGTGCTCGACCCGCTGCGCCACCTGGAACGCCAGGGTTCGCGCGTCACGGTGCTGGCGCCGCGCCCGGACGGGCTGCTCGATCCGGACGAACTGCGCCGCGCTATTTTGCCCGAGACGCTGCTGGTGAGCGTTATGCACGCCAATAACGAAATCGGCGTCCTGCAGCCGGTCGCCGAAATCGGAGCCATCTGCCGGGAGCGCGGCGTGCTGTTCCACTGCGACGCCGCTCAGGCCTTTGGCAAAGTGCCGATCGACGTGAACGCCCTCCATATCGACCTGATGTCGGCGAGCGCGCACAAGATCTATGGCCCCAAGGGCGCCGGCTTCCTGTACGTGCGCCGCAGCGCCCCGCGTTTTCAGTTGGCCGCGCAGATGGACGGCGGCGGCCACGAAAACGGACTGCGCTCCGGGACCCTGAACGTTCCCGCGATCGTGGGCTTCGGCGAGGCCTGCGCCGTCTGCTCCCGCGAAATGCCCGAGGAAGCCGCGCGCCTCGCCGCCTTGCGGGACCAGTTGCTGGCGCGCCTTACGGCCGCGCTCGACGGCGTTACGGTCAACGGTTCGCTGGCATACCGGCTCCCCGGCAACCTGAACCTGAGCTTCGCTGGGGTGGACGCCGAAAGCCTGCTGATGGCGCTCCCGGACATCGCGCTCTCCACCGGTTCCGCGTGCACTTCCGGCACGCCGGAACCCAGCCACGTGCTCCGCGCGCTGGGCGTGAGCGATGAGCTGGCGCACTCCTCCATCCGCATCGGCCTGGGCCGTTTCAACACGGAGGAAGAGCTCGACCACGCCGCGCACCGCCTCATCGAATCGGTCAAAAGACTGCGCGCGCTATCGCCGGCCACGTTTCTTTAGGCCGCCCTTCCCGCCGGATTTCGTTTCTTCGCGCGCCACACAGGCTGGGGCGAACGCCGGCGCGCAGGGAAAAGCGAAATTTGCGGTGTCTATTGGAACCCGATCCTCAACCCCGCTCGAAGAATTAACTGCATCGCCTTCGGGCTGCGTCAGGCGTACAATGCGATCAGCGGAGGTGGTTATGCCGCTTCTCGAAAAGCTGCGTGATTTCCTGGATGCCCATCAGGCCGAATTCACGCTGACCATTCACCCCAACGCCCTGACGGCTCGCGAGGTCGCTGCGGCGGAGCATCTGCCCGCACGGGAGGTTGCTAAGATTATTGTCATTACCAGCGACGATCGATTCTTCATGCTCGTCGTCCCCGCCAACAAGCTCATCGATTTTCACGAAGTCCGCATTGCCCTGGGGCTGGCCCACGCTCGCATGGCCACCGAACATGAACTTGGGCGACTTTTCCCCGATTGCGAACTGGGCGCCATGCCGGCATTCGGCAGCCTCTACGGCCTCCCGGTCTATCTCGACGCCACGTTGGCCGGCCAGGACAACATCGCCTTCAATGCCGGAACGCACCGCGAGGTGATTCACCTGCGGACCGCCGAGTATCGCAGGCTTGCCCGGCCCGCCATCGCATCGCTCATCCAGACCGAGGTCGCGCACGGTTGGTGACCGCTGCCGCCCGGGCTGTGAAACGGAGGTGATTTCCATGGAAACAAAACCGCGTGCGAATGTAGCTCCCTTGGAAGAGCGGATCCGCACCAGAGCTTTTGAGCTCTATATCGAGCGGGGAAACGAGTCCGGCTCGGAATTGGATGACTGGCTGCAGGCCGAAGAAGAAATCGCGGCAGCCGAGGAAGAGTTCGGGGAACGGGATTAGGGCGGATCCGCGCGAAGGACGGCGGGTGCTGTTCCATTGCGGGGGTGTTTGTGACATCCGTGGCTGTTCTTCTGCGGACGGACCGCCGTGGGAGTGTGGGGACCAAGGCATCTCTTCGGATTTGAGCGGGATTCTTACCCCACTTTTTCATCTTGATATCTTCGTCCTTTAGCCGCACAATGCAGGCATGAGACAGCTCGGCAGTCTGCTCGGCGCCTTGGCCCTCCTGCTTGGCGCAGTCGGCAAGAGTCCTTTTGCAGGCCGATGGGACCTCACCGTGAAGACACCCAGTGCGACGTATCCCGCGTGGGTCGAGGTGTCCGACAAGGACGGCCAGCCCGAAGCCCGCATCCAGCCGCGGGGCGGCAGCGTGCGGCCCGCCCACGAGGTCAAGCTGGAAGGCAACCAGTTGATCCTCACGATTTCTCCGGCCGCGGAGGACCGTCCAGCCTTCACCTGGGAGCTGAACGTGAAGGGCGGCGTGCTCACCGGCTCCGTCAAGCGCGGGCAGGAAGTGCAGGGACAGATCGGCGGGCAGCGCGCACCGGAGCTGAAAAACAAGCCATCCAAGAATTGGACGAGCCCCGAAGCCCTGTTCAACGGGAAAGATCTCACCTGGTGGGAGCCCGGCAATCCGGCGGAGAATCACTGGGTGGTGCAGAACGGCGAACTGGTGAACCAGCAGCCCGGCTCGAACCTGCGCACTACGGGTAAATTCGACGATTTCAAGCTGCACCTGGAGTTCAACTGTCCCGATGGGGTCAACAGCGGCATCTTCCTGCGCGGGCGGTATCAGGTCCAGATCGAGTACTCGTCCGAGGGTGTGAATGACAAGATTCACGGCATGGGCTCGATCTTCGGTTACGTCGCCCCGTCCCAGGACCTGCCGAATAAGCCCGGCGAATGGGAAACCATGGACATCACACTGCTGGGCCGGTGGGTGACGGTGGTTCGCAACGGCGTGACTATCATCGACAATCAGGAGATTCCCGGGATCACGGGAGGCGCCTTGGACAGCAATGAGGACGCTCCGGGACCGTTTAACCTGCAAGGCACTCACGCGGCCGGCATCCGGTTCCGGAACCTCACGATTTCGGTGCCCAAACGGTAGTAGCGTAACTGACATGAACAGACCGCAGCTTCTTTGGCCGGCCGCGGAGCCGCTTTCAGGAAAACCATGAGGCTGCTCGCGACAATGGTCGCGCTGGCATCCGCTGTGCCTTGCCTGGCCCAGCAGAAACCTGGATGGAAACTCACGTTTCAAGACGAGTTTGACGGCGCCAGACTGGACCTCTCCAAGTGGAATCCCCAGGACCCATGGAGTAGAGTTCGCAATAATGAATTACAGGCTTACGTGCAGGACGCCTTCGCGGTGTACGACGGCGTCCTGCACATCAAGGCTGAAAAACGTGCCGCCGACTACGATGGCGCGACGCGCCAGTACACTTCCGGCATGATGACCACGTACCGCAAATTCGCCCAGAAGTACGGCTGGTTTGAAATCCGCTGCCGCGTACCCAGAGGCAATGGGCTGTGGCCGGCGTTCTGGATGTTGCCCGAGCCGTTGGGCTGGCCGCCGGAGATTGACGTGCTCGAAAGCCTCGGTGAAGACACCAGGGTGGCGTACTTTACCAATCATTTCACGGTTCCGGACGGCAAACACGCTTCCAACGGGTCGGGCAGAATAGCCACGCCCGACCTCTCGGCCGATTTTCACACCTATGCCGTCGAGTGGACCCCGGAGGCGATCATCTGGTATTTCGATGGCTTCGAGAAATTTCGTTCCGACCAGGGAGTGCCCCACCAGCCCATGTACCTGCTGGTGAACCTGGCGATCGGAGGCTCCTGGCCAGTGCCGCCGGACGAAACTACGGAGTGGCCGGCCCCTTTTGACGTGGATTACGTGCGCGCGTACACCAGAGAGTAGTGATCCCATGAAAGCTAGCAGACCTTCCCAGCGGCCTACGGCCATGTTTTGCGCCGTCGCGATCGCGGCGGCGTTACTGTTTCTGCGCGCATTGGTCGGGCCCGGCGGGACGGTCCAAACCGCGTCCGCCGCCAGCGAGCCAGGCGTCAAGGTGTGGGAGGAAAACATCGTTATACCCACCTACCTGGCCGGCGACCCGGAACCCAACCCGATGTTTTTCTTCGGCCGGAGTTCCCAGGGAGCGCAAGGGCCGGTCTATCCTTACCCGATGTATGACACCCTCACCGCCAGGAAAGTGGACAAGACCTACAAGATGGTGCGTCTCGAAAACCAGTACATCCGGATCGGAATTCTGCCGGAGATTGGCGGCCGCATTTTCGAGGGGGTGGACAAGACCAACAACTACAACTTCATCTACCGCCAGCACGTGATCAAGCCGGCGCTCATCGGCCTCATCGGCGCGTGGATTTCCGGTGGCGTGGAGTGGAACATCCCGCACCACCACCGGGCCTCCACCTTCATCCCCGTGCAGTACCGCGTGGAGGAGAATGCCGACGGCAGCAAGACCGTGTGGGTGGGCGAGCTGGAACTTCGCGAACGGATGCGCTGGGCCGTGGGCTACACGCTGCGGCCCGGCAAGGCGTACCTGGAAGCCTCGGTGCGGATTCTGAACCGCACGCCCGTGGAGCACACCATGCTGTGCTTTGCGAACCTGGCCGTTCATGCCAACGACGACTACCAGGTGATCTTTCCGCCCAGCACGCAGTACGGTGTCCATCACGCCAAGCGCGTCTTCACCAAGTGGCCTGTTTCCGACTCCGAGTACGGCGGCGCCGACTTCACCCGGGGCGTCGACATCAGTTGGTACAAGAACCACATTTCGGCCAACTCGGTTTTCGCCTGGAACTATGAGGACGATTTCTTCGCCGGCTACGACCACGGCAAAGAGGCGGGAACCATGAGCGTCGCGGACCACAACGTGGTGCCGGGCAAGAAATTCTGGACGTGGGGCAACGGCCCGAGCGGTAAGTCCTGGGACCAAACGCTGACCGACGACGACGGCCCGTATATCGAGCTGATGGTGGGAGCCTACTCCGACAACCAGCCGGACTATAGCTGGCTGCAACCGTATGAGGTGCGCCGGTTCACCGTGAACTGGTACCCGTTCCGCGACATCGGTGGAGTCAAAAAGGCCAACCTCGACGCGGCGGTGAACCTGGACGTCAACGGTGGGACCGCCAAGATCGGCTTCTACGCCACCGCGGCGCATCCAGCCGCGGTGGTGATGCTCAAAGCCGGCGACCGGGTTCTGTTGCGGGAGACAGTCGCGATCGATCCTGGCAGGCCGTATACAAAACAGGTCGTGGTCCCCGGCGGCATCGACGAACACGATCTG
>JBEKYE010000111.1:0-12203 GCA_049511275.1 Bryobacteraceae bacterium | reverse complement strand
CCTTACGGTCGCGGCTCCGATCGGAGCCGCGCGCGTTAGCAAGCGGTTTTGGATACGTGAGCGAACTACTGAAACCACGTACCTACTCTTTCCAGAACAATTCGGCGTCGGAGCGGCGCACGTAATTAGCGTCCAGGGCGGCGGGATCGGAAGGTGCGGCAGCGAAGGCCAGCCGGGCAATGGCGGCAGCCAGAGAGCGGGGCGCGATGGTGACACGGGCATTCTCGAAAGTGGTGCCGGCCAACAGGGACTGGAGTGCGACCGACTCCTGCGAGATGAATTCGGGATCGCCGGGGGGCAACATCGAGATCCACTCCGGAAACTTCGCGACCACTTCCGGAGCGACGATGCGCGCGGCGGCGTCATAAACGGCGCCGTAGATTTCACCACGGCGGGCGTCCAGCACCACGGCGCGCAGCGCGGCGGACCCGAAGGTGGCGAGCGCCTGCAGGTTCGACACGGCCACGGCGGGCTTGCCGAGAGCTTCGGCCAGCCCCTTGACGCAAGCCAGGCCAATGCGCACGCCGGTGAAAGAGCCGGGGCCGGAGGCGGCGGCGAAACAATCGATCTCGCCAACCTTCAGCCGGTGGTTGCGGAGGAGCGCGGCCAGGTGCTGGTAGAGCACATGGGCAAAGCCGGTGGGGGCGTGGAGCGGCAACTCCTCCAGCAGTTCTTCGCCGCGCGCCAGGGCCAGGCTGCCGAATTCGTGGGTGGTATCCACCGCCAGAATGCAGGGCTTCACTTGACCAGCCCGCAACCGGTATCCACCTCGTAGACTTTGCCGTTGGCGTTCATGCCATAGAGGCGGAGGTGCATGATGGCGGGAAACTCGCTGGCGAGATCGGGCGGCAGGCGGAAAGTGCCCTTCTGGCTGGTGGCCAGCACGCGGTAGCCCTGGCCATCAGCCGCCACGTCGCCGATCCAGAGCCAGCGCATCAGGCGGGTGGCGCGGCTTTCGCGCGTGAGTTTGGCGGAGTAGGAGACGGGCGCGGCGAAAGGAAGGTCGCCGGCAGGCTGCTCGATGGCGAAGGGCACCTTGGCGGTGTTGGCCTCGATCTCCTGAAGGGCAATCGGCGCGAAATTCCCATCGTGATCTTCGCGCGACTCCAGCTTGTAGGACTTGTTCATGCTCTCGATGCGGGAGAGACGCACGACGCGCAGCACCCAGTCGTGCGAGCGGTCGGGCGGTTCGGAAGTGAAGTGATCGCCCGACCATTTCTTGCGGACGGTTTCGCCATCGGCGGGATTGATCCAGAAAATATCGTAGCTGTGGTGCTCGACGATCAACTCGATGGGGCCGGGCTTCTCGATGTAGATGAGGTAATCGGAATCTTCGAGCGCCAGCCCGCGGCCGTTGTCGATATCAAAGAAGGGCTCCATCTCCCAGTGGCGCGTGGCGGAGAGGATATCGAACCAGACGCTCATGGCCCTGGCGCCGGGCGAATCGAGGTATGGAGCGCCGGAGCCGGTGTTGGCGTAGGTGACGTACTGGCCGTCCATGGTGGCGTTCCACAAGCGATGGCGGAAGGTGGCGGCATCGACATCGTCCGGGCCGGACTTTCCCGCCCCGCTGTCTTCGCGGCCGAAATTCCCGTTGACGAAGGGCACCGGATAGAGCTGATGTTCGACGGCGCCGAGGTTGTCGTCGGACGTGCTGTAGGAGACGAAGTCCATCCAGTGGTCGTCGAGCAGCGGCGCGGAGGTGAGCAGCGCGCCGGCAGTGCGGGGATGCTGGTAGGGATCGGCCTGCTTGAGCGCGGCGCCGAACTCGCTGAGCAGGGCGCGGCCGTCGGGGTCGCCTTCGAATTGATCGACGGCCTGCCAGGTCACATTGAAAGCGGCGTAGCGGCCGGCCACATAGCGGACGAAGCGGCGGCGGCGGTCGGACGAGGGGAGGGCCTTGAGGAGATCGGCGGGCCGGCGCCAGAGAACCAGGTCGGCGATGATGCCCTTCTGGTTCAGATAGCGGATGCGCTGGTCGAGCGCCTGGAAGAAGGCGGTATTGGGGACGTCGGGGCCCTGAAACAGGGAAGGATCGGAGGAAGAGCCGGCCAGCGAGACGCGCAGGTGGGTGAACTTCTGGGCGGCGCGCGCATCGGCCACGGCGCGCCAGGCGGCGTCATCCAGGAAGGCGAAGCGCGGCTCGCTGACGCCCATCCAGAGATGGCCCTGGTCGAGCCCGTTGGCCTTTTCGGTGTAGGCCCAATGGTGCAGGGCGGCGGGGTGAATGAAGCCGCGGGAATCGGATGGCGCGGTGGAGAAACTGCCGCGCTGCTGGTTCCAGGCGGCGATGTTGCTCGAGACCAGGTAATCCCAGTTGCCCGCCTCGGTCGGCGAGAAGCGCACCACCAGGCGATTGGCGCCGTCCCAATAGGCCGCGAGCGCGTAGGAGTGCTGGCGCGGCGAGCGGAACGTGACGGTGAGTTCGACGGTGGTGTAGGGATTGGGATGCGCGGCGGCATCCTCGGCACTGAGCGCGAAAACCATTTCGCACGTCGCGTAAGACGGCGTAGAGGCGCAGGGGGAAGCGGGAGCGGACGCGGGCTGCGCGCGGAGCACCGCCGACGCCAGCGCGAGAATTCCAAAGGCCAGACGGAAGCCCATAAAATATTAGTGTAAACTCACAGAGCCTGGAGACGCTTTTGAAATTAGGAGTAGTGCTGTTTCAACTGGGAGGGCCGGATTCGCTGGAAAGCATCGAGCCTTTCCTATACAACCTGTTTTGCGACCCGGACATCATCGATTTCCCCTTCGCGCGGATTGCCCGCCAGCCGCTGGCGAAGTTGATCTCGGTGACGCGGTCGCGCCACGTCGAGCACCACTACGCGGCCATCGGCGGGCGGAGTCCTATCCTGGAGCACACCAAACGGCAGGCCGCGGCGCTCGAAGCCGTGCTGCGGACGGAATTGGACGCGCGCGTGGTGGTGGCCATGCGCTACTGGCGCCCATTTACGGATGAAGCCATCCGGCTGCTGGAACCGCACCGTCCGGAGCAGATCGTGCTGCTGCCGCTCTATCCGCAGTACTCGCGCACCACTACGGGAAGCAGCCTGAACGAGTGGCGGCGGAAGTTCCGCACCAACGGTTGGAATCCGGTGGTCCACGCGATCGAGGAGTTTCACCAGGACGAGGCCTATCTGGACTCGGTGGTGGAATCGATCGGCACGGCGCTCGCGGGCGACGACAGCCGCGAGTTCGATTTCGTTTTCAGCGCGCACAGCGTTCCGCTGGCGGTGATCGAGCGGGGTGATCCGTACCAGCGCCAGATCGAGCGGACGGTGGAGCTGGTGTGGCAGCGCGGCGGATGGCAGGCCAGGCGGCGCCTCTGCTACCAGAGCAAAGTGGGGGCGTCCAAGTGGCTGCGGCCTTCGATGCACGAGACGCTGGCGCGCCTCGGGGCGGAGAAGCGCAAACGGATGCTGGTGGTGCCGATTTCGTTTGTGTCGGACCACGTGGAGACGCTGCACGAAATCGACATCGAGCACCGCCAACAGGCGCGCCGCCTGGGGATCGAAGACTATCGGATGGCGCCGGGGTTGAACGATTCGCCGCGGTTCATCGCGGCGCTGGCGGGGCTGGTGCGGCGGGCGTGTATGTCGCCTAAAGAGTAAACTGTGTATTCACCGCGGAGGCGCGGAGACGCAGAGAATAAGAGAACCAAAGTCAAGACCTGAGAGCGCGGAGGAAGCGGAGAACATGATTTCGATTGCCCGCAATCGCGCGTTGGGCGCCAATAGCCGCCTGATCCTGATGGCCGGCTTCGGCGGTCTGCTGTTGCTGATGGCCTTCGCCGAATTCGACGGCATGCAGGCGCTCACGGAGATTCAAAGAAGCAATGACGCAGTCCGCGAAGATTTTCTGCGGCGGACGCGGGTGCTCGACCGCATTCGCGCCGACCTCTACGTCTCCGGCACGTACATCCGCGACTACCTGCTGGAGCCGGAAAGCGGCAAGGCGGAAGGCCACCGCTATAGCCTGCTGGAAAGCCGCAGCGACATGGACGCGGCTCTCGACGAATACCGGAGACTGGTGAACGGCGCGGAAGCCGGGCCATTCCAGGTACTCACGCAGGACCTGGCGTCCTATTGGAGCGTGCTGGAGCCGGTCTTCGCATGGAGCGCGGCCGAACGCCGGCGCGACGGCTACATTTTCCTGCGCGACGAGGTCTTCCCGCGGCGCATGGCGATGCTGGGGCTGGCCGACCAGATCCGCGCGCTCAACGAAGCCCAACTGAATGCCGGAAGAGTGAAGGTGGAGGCGACGTTCTCGGAGTTCCGCCGGCGCCTGACGTTGATCCTGGGACTCACCATGGGGCTGGGCCTGCTGCTGGCGGCGTGGAGCACGCGGCGCATCCTGGGGCTGGAGAACCAGACGGCCGCGAACCTGGAAGAGATCCTCCGGGCGCGTCAAGAACTGAAATCGCTCTCCGCCCGGCTGGTGGAGGCGCAGGAAGAGGAGCGGCGTTCGATTTCGCGCGAGCTGCACGACGAAGTGGGCCAGGCCCTGACGGGAGTGCTGGTGGAGATGGCCAATCTTTCCACGCTGATTCGCGAGGGCAACGTGGAAGCCATGGCGGAAAAGGCCGCCGGGATCAAACACGAGGTGGAGAATTCCATCAGCGTGGTACGCAACATGGCGCTGCTGCTGCGTCCTTCGATGCTCGACGACCTCGGCCTGATTGCGGCGCTCGAATGGCAGGCGCGCGAAGTTTCCAAGCGCAGCGGCGTGTGGGTGAAGGTTTCGGCCGATCAGGTTTCGGAGAAACTTCCGGAGGAGCACAAGACGTGCATTTACCGCATCGTGCAGGAAGCGCTGCACAACTGCGAGCAACACGCCGGCGCGCGGCAGGTGGAGGTGGCGGTGCGGCAGGAGCAGGACCGCCTGCGGCTATCGATCCGCGACGACGGGCGAGGGTTCGACACGCGCCGCGAGCGCGGCATGGGGCTGCTGGGCATCGAAGAGCGAGCCAACCACCTGGGCGGCAGCTTCACGGTGGATTCGACGCCGGGCGAGGGCACGTCGATCGAAGTGGTGCTTCCGCTGCGCCAGCCGGCGGAGCCACCGGCGGGGGAGACGGCATGAAAACCATTCGCATCCTTCTGGCCGACGATCACACGGTGGTACGCAAGGGCCTCCGCCTGCTGCTGGAAAGCCAGCCGGGCTTCGTGGTGATCGCGGACGCCGCCGATGGCCGCGAAGCCGTCGCGCTGGCCGAGCAGCATACGCCGGACGTGGTGGTGATGGATGTCGCCATGCCGGCGCTCAACGGCATCGAGGCCACCCGCCAGATCACCACCAAACAGCCGCAAGCGGCGGTGGTCTTTCTGAGCATGCATTCCGACGAAGGCTATGTGCTCAAAGCCCTGAAGGCCGGCGCGCGCGCTTATATCCTGAAGGACTCGGCGGAACACGACCTGATCAACGCGGTCAAGGCGGTGAGCGACGGCAAGGCCTTCTTCAGCCCGGCCATCAGCAAGATGCTGGTGGAAGACTACATGCGCCAGATGCAGGAACGGCAGGTGGAAGACAGCTTCGAGCTGCTCACCGCCCGGGAACGCGAAGTGCTGCAATTGCTGGCCGAGGGCAAGAGCAACAAAGAAGTGGCGGCGATTCTCAACCTGAGCCTCTACACGGTGGAAACTCACCGGGGCAACATTCTTCAGAAGCTCAATCTACACAGCGCCGCGGAACTGATACTCTACGCGGTTCGCAAAGGAGTGATCAGTTGATTTAGTGGAAACGGGAGCGGGACCAGCGGGGGGTCCGGCACACTTAACAACGGCGGCGCGAAGGGGCAAAACGGGGACAGCTATCCAATTCCAAAGACGGGAATTGGATAGCAGTCCCCGTTTTGCGGCGTTTTGCGGCGGGGGGCGGTCTTTACAGCCTAGCGCAACGTGCCGGTCTGGAAATCGACGACGATGCGCTGCGCCTGGTAATCGTAGCGGGCGGTGGTGTCGGAGATTTGCGCGGAGGTGAGGTTGAGCTGCGCCTGGCTCAACTCCACGATGGCGGCCAGGCCGAGGTCGTATCAACTCTGCGACAGGTCCATGGCAAGTTGCGCCTGCTGGACCAATTGCCGGGTCAGCGCCATGCGGTCATAGGCGGTGGTGGCGTTCAACCAGGCAATGCGGACATCGCGGATGACGCGGTTCTGCAGGTCGGTGACGTTTTCGCCGGCGGCCTTGGCCTTCAGTTCGGCTTCGGCCTGGCGGGCGCCGAAGAGACCGCCATTGAAAATGGGGATGGAGATATTTATGCCGATGGCGCCGTAGCGGCCGGGCACCTGGGCCACGGCGGCGGGGGCAAAACCGGCGGCGCCCAGCACGCCGACGCTGGGAAAATAGAGAGCGTGCTCGGCCCTGGCCATGCGCTCCGCAGCGCTCTGTTGAAGGCGCAGATCCTTCAACTCAGGCCGGTTCTGAATGGCGGCGTCAATCAAGCCCTGGACGCGATCGGGCACGGCTGAAGGCATGGGTTCGTCGACCAGCAGGAATGCCTGCTCGCCGGGGAGCCCCATGGCTGTCGCGAGACGAGCTTCGGCGGCTTTCAGTTCGTTCCGCGCCTGCACCTGGAGCAGCCTGGCGCCCGAGAGATTGACGCTGGCGAAGCTGACGTCGAGCGTCGATTTCAGTTTGCTTTCGGCGAGGGCGGTCACCTGGTCCACCACTTCCTGGCGCGCTTTCACAGTCGCATCGACGACCTGCAAGACGGACTGGGCGCTGAGGACGGCGAAATAGGCGCTGCTGACAGCCAGAAGAATGTCGGCGCGGGTGGCTTCGGCGAACTGGTCCTGGGCGGCGGCTTGCAGTTTAGCCATGCCGATCAGATTACTGGTGCGGCCGAAATCGGTGATGAGCTGGCCGATGGTCAATCCGGAGCCGACGTAACCGGAGACCTTCGCCATCACGTCGACTTCCTGGAACGGTTTGAACTCGGCGGTGAGGATGAGATCGCGCGAGAGGTCGGCGTTGACGGCTTTAGCGACGGCGACGGTGGGGATTTCAGCGGCGGCCGCGGCGCCGGCCTGCGCGTCTTGGTTGCGGCCACAGGAAGACAGCAGGACCGAACCCCATACAACGAGCAGCAAGGGAAAGACAAAAACGATCGATGGGCGCATTCAGTTTTCTCGATCCGCGGCGCGGATAGCTTCCAGGAGATTCTCGGTTGAAAAGTCGGGCGACTGGCAAACGCCAACGATGCGTTGCTCCTGGGCGCGAATGCGGGCGGCCACCTCGGGGAGTTGTGACGCGATCTGGCGGGGGATGGAGACCACGCCATGGCAATCGGCGAAGAGCAAGTCGCCCGGGCGGATTTCGAGTCCGTAGATTCGGACGGGTTGGCCGTAGTCCACGATGTGGCTGTAGGCGTGCGAGACGGCTGGCGCGCGGGCAAACATGGGAAACTGCATGCGAGCGACGGCGGGGATATCGCGAACCGTTCCATTGGTGATCACGCCTTGACACTGCAAGGCCTTGAGAACGGCGGCATGCACCTCTCCGACTACGGATCCCAGGCCGGATTCCGCGTGGAGATCCTGGATGACGGCAATGCGCGGCGCAGGCAGGCTTTGGATGCCGGCCCACCAATCGGTGCGATCCAGGTAGGAGTTTCCGGTCATCGGCGGGTCGGAGGAACGAATTCTGGCGGTGGCCGCATAGCCCAGCAGGCGCGGAAAACCGCCGGTCACGCACTGCAGACCGGGTCTGGTATAGCCCTCATTGCGAAGCCGGACACCGAACTTTTCGATGGCGTTCGAGATGTTGCAGGTGTCGAACTGCCGGATGGCTTCCAAGACCTGCGATGGCAGCGGGTGGTCGTGGTTCCCAGTCAATTGGTCCCCCCAACTACGAGCATAAGAAGGGGAGCCGGCCGCGGAGAATACCCGATTCAGAGTATTTTCGCCGAAACCCGGCGGTATGGGTTACACTCATTCCTGTTCGATTGCGAAAGAGGAAACCCATGCCCAGCACACTCGCCAAACGTATGATTGTGCCCGCCACGCTCCTGCTGACGGGCTTGTTCGGCGCGCTCCCGGCGCAGGCGCAGTTGTCGCAAAACATGCAGGATTGGATGCGCCGCATCAATTCCGGGGAATTCAGCGCGGGCGGCGGGCGCGGCGCGGGCGGCGGCGGACGTGGCGGACGCGGCGGCGGCGGCCGGTGGATGGATGGCGGGAAGGCCTACGTAATTACCGAGCCGGCGAGCGGCGGCGGGATGGAGAGCGTGCGCATCGAGACGGCTACCGGCGCGCGGCAGGTTTTGTCGGCGGAACCGCCCAATACTCCGCCCGGCGGCGGCAGGGCAATGGCCGCGGGCACATCCGCCGACGGCACCAAGCTGCTGTTCAGCACAAACGGGCACACGGTGATGATCCGCAAGACCGCCAGCGACTATTGGGTGCTGGATAAGACCGACAACTCCTGGCACAAGCTCGGCGGCAAATCGACCGCCGGACTGATGTTCGCCAAGTTCTCACCCGACGGGAAAAGCGTGGCCTACCTGGGCGACCTGAGCCAGGCCAAGGGCGCCGAGCCCCGGTGGAACCTCTACGTGGAGGAAGTGAAGACCGGCGCGGTCAAACAGCTCACCTACGACGCCAGCGACGACATCATCGACGGCACTTCCGACTGGAACAACAACGAAGAGTTCAGCCTGGCGGATTGCTTCCTGTGGAGCCCGGACGGCCAGAAGATCGCCTATTACCAGTTCGACCAGAGCGGCGTCGAGGACTTCGCGCTGATCAATTACACCGATCAACTCTACCCGGTGATTACGAAATACAAGTACCCCAAGCCGGGCCAGACGAATTCGGCGGTGCGGGTGGGAGTGACCGGCGCCGCGGGCGGCAAGACCGTGTGGCTCAAGACTCCGGGAGATCCGCGCAACACGTACATCCCGGACATGGAGTGGCTGGAGGACAACCAGGTGATCCTGCAGCACATGAACCGGCTGCAAAATACCAACACGGTATACATCGCCAATCCGGATACGGGCGACCTGCGCCAGATGTTCCAGGACAAGAACGACACGTGGGTGGAAGTGAACCGCAATCTCAAGTGGATCGAAAACGGCAAGCGCCTACTGTTCACCAGCGAGCGCGACGGCTGGCGGCATTTGTATGCCATCACCCGCGAAGGCGACGCGCGGCTGGTGACCAACGCGCCCTTCGACATGGTTTCGATCGCGGCGGTGGATGAGCCGGGCGGCTGGTTGTATTACATCGCATCGCCCGACAATGCGACCCAGCGGTACCTGTATCGCTCCCGCCTGGACGGATCGAAGACGGAACGAGTGACTCCCCAAAACCAGCCAGGGACACACACTTACAACATCTCGCCGGACTGCCACTGGGCATTCCACAGCGTGTCGACTTTCGATTCGCCGGGGCAATCCGACTTAGTCAGCCTGCCGGACCACAAAGTGGCGCGCGTGCTGAATGACAACGCGGCGGAGAAGGCCAAGGTGGGACCGATCATCGCCGGACGCACCGAGATGGTGCATATCCCGGTGGGCCACGACACCAGCATCGACGGCTGGCTGATCAAGCCGAGTCACTTCGATCCGAGTAAGAAGTACCCGATCATCATCAACGTCTATGGCGAGCCGGCGGCTTCCACGGTGACCGACAGTTGGGGCGGCGGCCACCTAATGATGCTCGGCCTGGCCGACGACGGCTACCTGATCGCCAGCTTCGACAACAGCGGCACGCCGGCGCCCAAGGGGACTCACTGGCGGAAAGTGATCTATGGCTCGGTTGGGGTGCTGGCGTCGGACGAACAGGCCGCCGCGCTGCGCGGCCTTGCCGCCACGCATCCTTATGTAGACCTGACGCGCGTGGGCGTGTACGGCTGGAGCGGCGGCGGCTCCATGACCCTGAACCTGATGTTTCGCTATCCCGACCTGTACTCGGTGGGCGTGGCAGGCGCGCCAGTGGCCGACCAGACGCTCTACGATTCCATTTACCAGGAGCGCTACATGGGCCTGCCCACCGATAACGCCAAGGGGTATCACGACGGCTCACCCATCAGTTTCGCCGAGGGGTTGAAAGGCAAGCTGCTGATCATCCACGGCACGGGCGACGACAACGTGCATTTCCAGGGAACGCAACGGCTGCTCAACCGGCTGATTTCGCTCAACAAGCAATTCCATTTCATGGAGTACCCGAACCGCCGCCATGGCGTGCAAGGTTCCGACCCGCTCCACCTGGACACGCTGCGCTACAGTTTCTTCGAGGAGTATCTGCCAGCCGGGCCAAGGTAGAACCGGCGCCCGAATTGTGAGAAGATTTACTGGAGAAAAGACCTGCCCCGCCGTCCGCGGCGAATCTGGCCCGCGAACTGCGAGAGCTCACGATAAGAGGAGACTACCTATGAAACAACTACTCGGTCTACTTGCGATCTCGCTAATGTTCTCCGTGGCTGCCTACACACAACCACAAAAAGGGGGCGCCAAGCCGGGCAATACAGCCCACCAAGAGGTCGGCGGGGGCCATATTCCCGCGCATGGCCCTACTCCGGCGAAGGCTCCGAAACCCGGTAAAGCTCCGGCGGCTCCGCCCACAGCGGTTGCCGACAAGCCGGGACATCCGGAAGCTCCGCACGTCCACGCCAAGAATGATGAGTGGGTTGGGAACGCGCGCCCGAACGATCCGCGCTTCCACCTGGATCATCCATGGGAACACGGCCATTTCAGCGGCGGCATTGGAAAGGGGCACGTGTGGCGCCTGGCGGGGGGCGGTCCGTCGCGTTTCTGGTTCGGCGGTTTCTACTTCAGTGTCTCACCCGTTGATATCGGCTACTGCGGCGACTGGCTGTGGGATTCCGACCAGATCGTGATCTACGACGACCCCGATCAGGTGGGCTGGTATCTGGCCTACAATGTCCGGCTGGGCACTTACGTTCACGTGATGTATCTGGGGAACAGTTAGCAGCCGGCGCACTTACCGGAAATCACTCCCTTACAAGAGCGCGACCAGGGGGTCGCGCGCAGGCGGGGGCGCCTGCCCCACTCTTCACTTCACGGTGAGTTCGAAATCCAGCTCAATCACCAGCGCGTCATTGGAGACGCGGATGGCGGGCACCTGGAAGCGCCGCAACTCGCGCTTATAACCGGGCTGGGCGGCCGGATCTTCGAGCAACTTCTGCGCCACGGCCGCCAACGGGTACTTGAAATCGCGCGCCAGAGACGAATCCAAAGCGGCGCACACGCGCCGGATGTAATACCCGGTCTTGCCTTCGCCCACCGCGGTTATGTTCTGCAGCACCAGGTTGCCGTCGCGGTATTGGGGCGTCGCGGCGATCAGGACAGTGAAGGCATCGCCCAGCCCCACGCACTGGCCCAGCATATTGAGCGCGCTGCGTCCGGTGAAGCGCGCGCGGATGCGCAGGCGTCCGCCGTCGCCCTGAATCTGGGGCTTTTCCAGGTAGGCGAAATTGCACTTGTTGTTCTTGTCGCCGTACACATAGCGGCGGCCGTCCTGGGTGAAGACCTGCTCGGCCAGCATGCGCTCCAGCGCGCCGAACTGAAGATGGAGTTCCACGGCGCGCGTGGGCTGGGCGCACCAGGCGGCGCAGAGAAGGATGGCCAGACGCTTAACGCAGCGCATCGCCCGGCTCGGCAAAAACGGCAAATTCGCTCAGCGCCGGGCTGGCGGAAGCTTGTGTGACCCGCAACCGCAAGCGCGACGTTTCGACGGGCTTGTCCAGGCGGATCAGGCGCTGCGCTCCGATGCTGGTGGCGGTGGCGAGCGGCTCCCAGGCTCCCGCGTTCCAGCGATCCACGGCGACGCTGTCAATGCGCTGCCCCAGGCGGATCTCCTCACGCAGACGAATCACGCTGAAAGTGATGGGCCGGCCGAAATCGACAGCCGCTTGGGGAGCGAGCACGGCGTCATCGGTGGCCCAAAAGGAGTCGGCGCGAGCATCCACCAGATTGGCTCCGGCATAAGCGCGCGCGTTGCCGCGAACGTTGGAGGCCGTGACCTTGGCCCCGGCGGCCAGGTTTCGCGAAAAAGTGGCGCGGCGGTAATCGCCGAATGCGCGCAGCGCCGCGATGTCTTCGGCCGGCAGCAACCCGTCGCGGTTGGGCGGCGAATTCAGCAGCAGGCTGGCGCCGCGGCCGGCGGACTTGTAGTAGAGGTCGATGAGCTGGGCGGGCGTCTTCACGCGGGCGTTTTCGTTCTCGTGCCAGAACCATCCGGG
>JBEKYE010000110.1:0-12203 GCA_049511275.1 Bryobacteraceae bacterium | reverse complement strand
GCGAACTGGGGCTGGAGCTTTTCGTGCACGATCGCAATTACGGCTACGGCGCCAATCAGAAGACCTGCTATCGCGAGGCCCTGCGCGCCGGCGCGGATATCATCGTGATGGTGCACCCCGATTATCAGTACGATCCGACACTGCTGCCGGAAATCATCAAACCGATTGAAGACGGCGTGGCGAACGTGGTGCTGGGCTCGCGGCTTATGGGCGCGCACCCCATGAAACAGGGCATGCCGTGGTGGAAGTACATCTCCAACCGCTTCCTGACGATGGCCGAAAACGTTGTGTTCGGGCTGAAGCTTTCGGAATACCATACGGGCTATCGGGCCTTCGACCGGGAAGCGCTGGAATCCGTGAACCTGGCGATGAACTCCGACAAGTTCATCTTCGACCAGGAAATCATGGCGCAACTGGTCAACATCAAGATGCGGATCACCGAAGTGCCGGTGCCGACCAGGTACTTCAAGCAGGCGTCGTCGGCGTCGTTCCTGCAGAGCTCCATCTACGGCATCTCGATTCTGTGGCTGCTGGCGCGATACCTGCTGCACCGGTCCGGCATCATTCACCAGCGGCGCTTCCAAAGCCTGGAGCGGCGCTACCGCAACGCGGGCGAAATCAAACATCAGGCCGACTGACTTGAAATTTCCGCTGAAACTCTCCCACCGCAAGCGAATTCTGCTGGATTTCCTGCTGGTTTTTTTGTACGCCGCGATGCTGGTGAAACCGTACTTCAAAGCCAAGTACGAAGACAAGTGGGGGTCCATCGAGAGCACCTTTATTTCCGACGCGCGGTTTCTCGCGGAGCACTGGCCGCATCCGCAATGGCAGCCGCTGTGGTATGGCGGAACGCGGTTCGATTACATTTATCCGCCCGCCATGCGTTACGGCGCCGCCGCCATCTCCAGGCTGACTGGTCTCTGGCCGGTGCAGGCGTACCATTTTTATGCGGCGCTGTTTTACGCGCTGGGAATCGCGGGCGTCTACCTGTTCCTGCGAGTGGGCACAAAATCGCGGGCCTGCGCCTGGCTGGGGGCCGTCGCCACATCGCTGATGTCGCCGATCTTCCTTTTCCTGCCGCGCTTCCGCGGCGACGCCTGGCAATGGCAGCCGCAGCGGCTGGGCGTGCTGGTGAAGTACGGCGAAGGCCCGCACATGAGCGCGCTGGCGCTCATCCCCATCGCGCTGGCCTTCACCTGGCTGGCGCTGGAGAAGCGGCGGCCCTGGGCGATTGCGGCGGCGGCGGTATTTTCAGCGGGAGTCGCGGCCAATAATTTCTACGGCGCGTCCGCGCTGGCGGTTTTTTATCCCACCCTGGTCTGGAGCTTCTGGATCACCCGGCAGGAGAAGCGCATCGTGGCGCCGGCGGTTGCCATTCCGCTGCTGGCTTACGGCCTGACGGCCTTCTGGCTGGTGCCTTCCTACTTCCGCGTGACCGCCGAGAACATGAAGTATGTTTCCGAGCACGGCACCACCTGGTCCATCTGGGTGGCGGTGGCGGTGGCCGTGGCATACGCGGTTTCGACCGACCGTTTCGCGCGCTCCCGCCAGGACCGCACCTGGGCCGTCTTTGTGGCCGGATGCGTGGTCTTCTTCTCGGTGAACGTGCTCGGCAATCTCTATTTCCACTTCCGCGTCTCCGGCGAGCCTCTGCGCCTGCTGCCGGAACTGGACATGATCTACATCATGGCCATCGTGCTCGGGCTGCGCTGGATGTGGGACCGCCCCGGCATCGCGCTGCGCGGCGTAGCCATCGTGATGGTGCTGGGGGCCTTCTGGACGGCGAAAGGTTATGTCCGCCACGCGTGGCACGTCTTTCCCACGTGGCCGGACTATCAAAGCCGCGTGGAGTACCGGGTCACCGACTGGCTGTGGAAGAACATGCCCGACGCGCGAGCCTACCCCACCGGGTCGGTGCGTTTCTGGTACGATGCCTGGCACGACCTGCCGCAACTGGGCGGCGGATCGGAACAGGGGCTGCTGAACGGCGCGGTGGAAGCGGCGCAATGGGAAACCAACCTGGGCACCAAGGCGGAGCCCGCCATCCTCTGGATGCAGTGCCTGGGGGTGGATGCGATTTACGTTGCGGATCAGCGGTCGCAGGAAATGTTCAAGGACTTTCAGCATCCGCGGAAACTGGCGGGAGTCCTGCCGGTGATCTACGACGACCAGCAGGGCAACCTCCTCTACAAAGTTCCGCGGCGGTACGCGGCGCGCGCCCGGGTAGTGGACCGGCAGAAGCTGAACGGGCTGAAACCGCCGCGCTTCAACGACGACGTGGAGTATCTGGGCGCTTACGCGGACGTGATCGAAAAGGGCCCCGATGCGTCGCCGTCGGTGGAGCGCGACGGCACCGACGCGATGCTGGTGCGGGCAACCGTGCAGGCCGGACAGTCGATCGTGGTGCAGGAAAGCTACGACCCGGCCTGGCAGGCGTGGGCCGGCGGAACACAGTTGCCGGTGCGGAAGGACGCGATGGGATTCCTGGTGGTGGACGCGCCGCCGGGCGACGGGCAAGTCCGCCTGGAGTTCGTCACGCCGCTTGAGAACCGGGTCGGGCGCATGGTGACGCTGCTGACGCTGCTGATCCTGGTGGGATTGATCGCCTGGAGCGCGCGGCGGGAGCGGCTGGCATGACGAGGCGCAGGCAAATCCTGCTGGATTGCTGCATCCTCTTTCTTTTCGGCGCGGCGCTGGTGTGGCCCTACTTCACCAAGAAGTACACCGACAAGTGGCCGTCCATCGAGAGCACTTTCATTTCCGATGCGCGGTTTCTGGCCGCACACTGGCCCCATCCACGCTGGCAGCCGCTCTGGTACACCGGCACGCGGTTCGACTACGTGTATCCGCCGGCGTTGCGCTATGGCACCGCCATCATCTCCAAGATCACCGGGCTCTGGCCGGTGGAGGCGTACCACTTCTACACCATGTTTTTCTACTCGGTGGGCATCGCCGGCGTGTACCTGCTGATGCGCGTGGGCGGCCGCTCCCGCGCCGCGGCCTACGCCGGCGGCGCAGCGGCCGGGCTGATGTCGCCGTCCTTCTTGTTCCTGAAAAACATGCGCCTGGATGCGGGCTGGTGGGAACCGGTGCGCTTCGGCGCCCTGGTGAAATACGGCGAGGGTCCGCACATCACTTCGCTTGCCTTGATTCCCATCGCCCTGGCCTTCACGTGGCTCGCGATGGAGAGGCGGCGGCCGGCCTGGATGGCGCTGGCCGCCATCTTTTGCGCGGCAGTGGCGTTGAATAATTTCTATGGCGCGACGGCTCTGGCGATGCTTTATCCCATCCTGGCGTGGAGCTTCTGGATCACCCGACGGGATTCGCGTATCCTGCTCATCGCGGTCGCCATTCCGGCCCTGGCCTACGGCCTGACCGCCTTCTGGCTGGTGCCTTCCTACTTCCGCATCACCATCCACAACATGCAGTACGTCTCCGAGCGCGGCAACACGTGGTCCGTCGGGGTGGCCGCCGCCGTGACCGCTGTTTTTCTGCTGATCTCATGGAAGCTGGCGCGCTCGCGGCCGGAGCGCACCTGGGCGGTCTTCAGCGCCGGCGCCCTGCTCTTCTTTGCGGTCAATGTTCTGGGCCACCAGTTTATCCGGTTTCGCATCATGGGCGAACCTGGGCGCCTGGTCCCGGAACTGGACCTGGTCATCATCATGGGCGTTCTCACTATGCTCGAATGGCTGTGGCGCAGACGCGGGATCGCGCTGAAGGTAGTGGTTGTGCTGATAGTGGCCGTGGCATTCGCCACAACCTATCGCTTTGTGAAGCACGCGTGGAGTTTCATGCCGCGCTGGCCGGATTACCAGGCGCGCGTGGAATACCGCATCACCGGCTGGCTCTGGAAGAACATGCCCGATGCGCGGGCACTTCCCGCGGGCACCGTGCGGTTCTGGTTCGATGCCTGGCACGACCTGGCGCAAATGGGCGGAGGCTCGGAGCAGGGATTGCTGAATCCCCTGGTTGAGTTCGCCCAATGGGAGATCGCCGCGGGAACCGATCCGCAATTCGCCATTTTGTGGATGCAGGCGCTGGGCGTGGACGTGATATACACAGCCGGGGAGAAATCCGAGGAACCCTATAAGGACTTCCGCAACCTGGATCGATTCGCCGGCCCGGCAACTCCGTTGCTGTACGACGATGGGCGGGGCAACGCGCTCCACCGCATTCCGCGCCGCTGGGCGCCGCGCGTCCGCGTGGTGGAGACGGCGCTCCTGGATGCGCAGCAGACGCCGCGCAACAATCAAGACATGGAGCGCCTGCGCCCCTACGTGGATGCGATCGAGCATGGGCCGGATGCGCCGGCGAGCCTGGAGCGCCCCGACACGGACCAGATCCTGGTGCACGCCAAACGGAATGCGGGCCAGTCCGTTGTGGTGCAGGAAACGTGGGACCCGGCGTGGCAGGCCTGGTCCGGAAGCACGCGGCTTGGCTTGCGCAAGGATGCCATGGGTTTCCTGTTGGTGGATGCGCCGCCCGGCGACGACGAGATCAGGCTGGTGTTCGCCATGCCGCTGGAAAATCGCGTGGGCTGGATGCTGACCGCGCTTTCGCTGGCCGCGCTGCTCTGGCTATTCCTGCGGCGGGAGCAGAGGCGGTGAAACGGCTGGCCACGCCGCTCGCGGCGCTTGCCATCTTCCTGCTCAACGTGGCGCTTAACGGGCCGTTATTCCTGCACGGCGAGCTGCCCTTCCGCGGATCCATCGAAGACGGCTACGTGGCCATCGCCCGCTTCGTTTCGGCGCATCCGAACCCGTGGGGCTGGAACCCGTTTCAATACTGCGGCCTGCCCACGCGTTTCCTATACGTGCCGGCGTTGCCTTATTTCACCGCCGCGCTCGCGCACCTGATGCCGCGCGCCGATCTGGCTTACATTTACCGCACCCTGGTTTCGCTCGCGACCTGCGCCGGCCCGGTGACCGCGTTCTTCTTGGCTTTGCATTTCACGCGCAGCCGCCGCTGGTCGCTGATCGCGGCGCTGGTCTACAGCCTGCTTTCGCCTTCGTACGGTCTGTTTCCGGCGGTGGAAAAGGACCGCGGCATCGTGCAGCTTCCCTGGCGCGTGCAGGTACTGGCGAAGTATGGCGAAGGTCCCCACAATACCGCGCTCGCGCTGATGCCGCTGGTTCTGCTGGCGCTGTGGATGGCGGCCCGGCGGCGCGGATACCCGCCGGTGCTGGTGGCCGCTCTGCTGCTCGCCGCCACTCCGCTGGTGAACTGGGTGGGCGCGTTTGCCCTGGCGATTGCTTGCGTGGTGCTGCTGGCGGCGGCGCTGGGCGAGCCGGAGTTCCGCGCCTGGCGCGTCTGCGCCGCGGGCGGGCTGGGCTACCTGCTGGCCTGCTTCTGGCTCACCCCCACGTTCATCCGCACCATCGTCTTTAACTGGCCCACCGATTCCTTCGCATACCATTTCGACCAACCGCAACGCTGGCTGGTGGCCGGCCTGGTGGCCGGCGTGCTGGTCGTCCGCCTGCTGTTTCGCCTGTTCCGCGGATCGTTCTACTTTTGCTTCGTGACCATGGCGGCCTTCACCTTCGGCTGGATTGCGTCGGTCTTTTATCTTTACGGGCTGGACACCATCCCCGAATCGCGGCGCTACGCCATCGAGTTCGAACTGTTCCTGGCGCTCGCGCTGGTGGAAGCCGTGCGTCTGGCCATGCGCAGCTCGAACTCCACCGTGCGGCTCTGCGCCATCGGGACCGGCGGCATGCTGCTGCTGGCCGGAACCCCGCAGCTTTGGGCTTACGCAACCCAGGGATGGGGCCCCTGGATGCCCGCGCCGCGCGAACAAACCATCGAATTCCACCTGGCCCGCTGGATGGCCGATCATCCCCCCGAGGGCCGCGTCTTCGCCTCCGGCGGCCTGCGCTTCCGCATGAACGCGTGGTTCGACTTGCCGCAGGTGGGCGGGGGATTCGAAACCGGCCTCACCAATCGCATGCCGTGGGACCTGGCGTACCACGTGCGCACGGGTAAGGACGCACGCGCCGGCCACGAGACCGCCGACACCCTGTTGCAGCTCAAAGCCATGAACACGCAGTACCTGGTGATCCACGGCCCGAAGAGCCGCGAGTATTACCGCGATTACGTTCATGCCGAGCGCCTGACGGCAGCGCTCGCGCCGGTGTACCACGAGGAAGACGACACCATTTATGGCCTGCCGGCGCGTCCGCTGGCGAACCTGGTGAGCCGCGAGGAACTGCCCGGCGAGCGAGCGGCGGCGAAGCCGTGGGTGCTGGAGCGCTACATCGCCGCCATGGAAGACGCCTCGCGGCCCGTGTTGCAGACGCGATGGCTGCGGACCGACGCGCTGGCGATCGATGGCGCGGCGCCTGCCGGGCGCCTGATCGCGGTGCGCGTGAATGCCGACCCCGGGTGGCGCGCCACCGAGGACGGCCGCGAGATTCCGATCGAAACCGACAACCTGGGATTTATGGTGGTGCGTCCGTTCGCCGCGGCGGCCGCGCACATCGAACTCGAATACCGCGCCACCGCCGAGCCTCGCATCATGGCGGCGGTGAGCGTGCTGGCCTGGACGGCCGCGTTCGCGGCACTCATCTTTATATTATGGCGAAAACCTCCGGCTTTACCGACGACGAACTGAAACTCCTGCTGGTTGCGGTGCGGCAAATGCGGCGCACGTTTGCCAAGCCGCGCCAAGGGGACCCGGCGCTCGAAGCCTACGCATCGTTGTACGACGCCTTGTTCGAGAAGCTGCGCGAAATGGCCGGCCCGCTGCCCGGCGAGGCGGACGAACTGATGGGAGAGTGAGCCGATGTGCTGAGTACCCTCTCCTGACGTTCCAGCTATACCGGCCGATCTGGTAAGCTCTCAGCGTGGCCAGGCTGCGCCCGGCCACGCCGGCATAGCATTCGAACCAGTCTCCGCCCCGTGCTACCCTGATTTTTTCCCATGCGCAACGTCGTCATCATCGGCTCCGGCTGTGCCGGCAACACCGCGGCCATCTATGCCGCCCGCGCCAATCTCAACCCGCTGGTAATCAGCGGTCACGAAACCGGCGGCCAGCTTTCCCTAACCACCCTGGTGGAGAATTTCCCCGGCTTCCCCGAAGGCATCAACGGTCCCGACCTCGTCGAAAACATGAAGAAACAGGCGGAGCACTTCGGCGCCGAATACCTCCACGGTTCGGTCGTCGATACCGATCTCTCCCGCCGGCCCTTCCGCATCAACGTCGAGGGCGAGTGGATGGAAACCCACACCCTGATCGTCGCTTCCGGCGCATCCGCCCGCTGGCTGGGCCTCGAGTCCGAACAAAAGCTGATCGGCCACGGCGTCAGCTCCTGCGCCACTTGCGACGGCTTCTTCTACCGCAACCGCAAGATCATGGTCATCGGCGGCGGCGATTCCGCCATGGAGGAAGCCAACTTCCTCTCCCGCTTTGGCAGCGAGGTCACCCTGGTGCACCGCCGCGAGGAGTTCCGCGCCTCCAAAATCATGCTCGATCGCGCCCGCGCTAATCCCAAAGTCAAGTTTCTCCTCAACACCGTTGTCGACGAGATCCTCGACCCTGCCCAGAAGCTGGTCACCTCCGTGCGCCTGCGCAATCTCAAAACCGGCGAAACCTGGCGGCAGGACGTCGACGGCTTCTTCCTGGCCATCGGCCACATCCCCAACACCAAAGTTTTCAAAGGCCAGATCGAAACCGATGCCGATGGCTACATCGTTTCCAAAGGCGGCGCGCGCACCAACATCGCCGGTGTTTTCCACGCCGGCGACGTCGAGGACCGCACCTACCGCCAGGCCATCACCGCCTCTGCCGCCGGCTGCATGGCCGCCATTGAAGCGGAACGTTTTCTCGAAGCGGAAGGACACTGACCCATGATCGAACGCATCTACCCTCCCGGCATCGCCGCGCCCCGCGGCCCTTATTCTCCGGCCGTCCGCGCCGGTGATTTCATCTACGTTTCCGGCCAGGTGCCGGTAGACCCCGCCACCAACCAGGCCGTCGCCGGCGACATCAAAACGGAAACCCGGCAAGTGCTCAACAACATCCGCCGCATCCTCGAAGGCTGTGGCGCCTCCATGGCCGATGTGGTCCGCTGCGGTGTCTTCCTCACCGACGTCAAGGATTTCGCCGCCATGAACGAGGTCTACACCGAGTTTTTCGGCGAGATCAAGCCTGCCCGCACCACCATTTCGGTGCCCGCGCTTCCGCTGCCCGGCGCCAAGATCGAAATCGACGCCGTGGCGTATCAGCCGAAGTAGAAGAGACCGGCGAGGACGCCTGTCCCACATGAAATCAGCAGCTTAGCGGGACAGGCCGCCTGGCCTGCCAGGCTTTTCTCACCCCCTGCACGCTTTGCCCCCAAATTGCGTCAAAATACTGTACAGGCTCGATGCGTTTACTGGGATTTTTGCTCCTTTGGACCGCCGCGACGGCTTTCGCCGGTGAGTACGCCATACTCGCCAGCGGCGTGCGCCTGCATGCCGATCGCCACGAGCTGGATGGCGCCCGTGTCCGCCTTTATAGCGGTTCTGGCTTCACGGAATTCGCCGCCGCGGAGATCCGCACATTCGAGCCTGAAGAAACCATACCCGCGCCAACGCCGGCTCCGGTCTCGCCGCCACCCCTTGTCGTCCCGGTTCCGCGTCTGCCTTCGCCGCTCGAATTAGCCGATGCCGCCGCTGATAAATATGGCCTGCCGCGCGTCCTGATCCGCAGCATGATGGCCGCCGAATCCGGCTTCGAGGCGCAAGCCGTTTCTCCCAAAGGCGCCATCGGCCTGATGCAGTTGATGCCCTCCACCGCCCAGGACTTCGGCGCCGATCCGTACGATCCCGTGCAAAACGTGGACGCCGCCGCGCGCTATCTCCGCGATCTCCTCGACAAATATCACGGGGGCCTCCGGCACGCCTTGGCCGCCTACAACGCCGGCCCCGCGGTGGTCGACAAGTATAACGGCGTCCCGCCGTTCCGCGAAACCATCAATTACATCTACCGCATCGAGAAGGCCTACAAGGCCGACCCCGCAACGCCGCCCGCCAGCCGTTAAGTGGGGCAGACGCCCTCGTCTGCGCGCGATCCCCTGGTCGCGCTCTTGCGCCCGCTGACCAACATGTTGATTTCTCCCTATCGCGGGATCTCGTACCGCTTGATTTTCTCGTACAACGTCGAGCGGTCGATCCCCAGCACCGATGCCGATTCCTTGATGTTCCCGTTGGTCCGCTCGAGCGTCGCCATAATCAGCAGCTTTTCCATCTCCTGCAGCGTCATCCCGGCCGGCGCCGTCCACGCCTTGGCCGCCTCGTTGGCCGCCAGGAACGAAAAATCTTCTTCCGTCAGCACCTGCCCGCGGCTCGTCACCAGCGCCCGTTCCACCGCATTTTCCAGCTCCCGCACATTGCCCGGCCAGTTGTAATCCATCAACAGCTTCAAGCCGCCTTCGGAGATCTCGGTGATATCCTTACCCATCTCGTGCGCCAGCCTCTCCAGAAAATGGTGCGCCAGCAGCGGAATATCCTCCCGCCGGTCGCGCAGCGGCGGGATGCGGATCTCGATCACGTTCAGCCGGTAAAACAAGTCCTCGCGAAACTTTCCCTCCGTCACCGCCTGCTGCAGGTTCACGTGCGTCGCCGCCACTACCCGCGCGTCCACCCGCACCTCCTCCGTCCCGCCTACCCGGTAGAAACTCCTTTCCTGCAGCACCCTCAGCAAATCCACTTGCAGTTTGGGCGAGATGTCGCCGATCTCATCCAGAAAAATCGTGCCGCCGTCGGCCATCTCGAACTTGCCCTGTTTGCGCTCGCTGGCCCCCGTGAAAGAGCCCTTTTCGTGCCCGAACAATTCCGATTCCAGCAGGGTCTCCGCCAGCGCCGCGCACGATACCGCTACAAACGGCTTGGCCGCCCGGTCTCCCGAATTGTGAATCGCCCGCGCGATCATCTCCTTGCCGGTTCCGCTCTCGCCCTGGATCAGCACCGTGCTGCGCAACCCCGCGATCTCGTGGCACAGCTTCAAAATGTCGCCCATCCTGGCGTTTTTGCTGATGACATCGCCCACCACATACTGCCGCGACAGCTTCTTCCGCAGGATGGTGTTCTCGCGCTGCAGGTTCTTCACTTTGATAATCCGGTTCACCAGCAGCGAGATTTCCTCCGGGTTGCACGGCTTCACGATGTACTCCTGCGCCCCTTCCTTCATCGCCGTGATGGCCGTATCCACCGTCGCGTACGCCGTGATAATGATGATCGACGCCTCCGGGTGCAGCCGCCGCACCTGCATCATGGTCTCGATCCCGTCCATCCCGCCCGGCATCTTCAAATCCACGAAATAGATGGCATAGTCGCGCGCCCGCGCTTTCTCCACCCCTTCCCGCCCCGACGACGCGGTATCCACCGTATAACCGTCCTCGCGCAGCCAGGCCGCCAGCGATTCGCACATCACCTCTTCGTCGTCCACCACCAGAATCTGCCAGTGCGTCTTCATAACCCCTGCTCCCTTACTGCCATATTCCGCCGTAGCCGCGCCCCGCAGGGCACGCAAAACTCGCCGCGCTTGGAATCGATCTGCCGCACGTTCGTCGCCAGCGACATCGCGCAACTCCGGTCGCCGCAATGCACCAGCCCGAACATGTGGCCGGTTTCGTGGAGCGCCTCTTTCATGGCCCGCTCCAGAAAAATCTCCCGGTTCGGCGCGAGGCCATAAAACTCCTGCCGCAGCCTCGCCAGCGAAATCACCGCCACCCGTCCGCTCAGTTGCGCCTGCCCGAACACGAACGTCAAGACCGGGATGTACAAATCCCGCTCGGTCACCGCCAGCAATTTCACCGCATCCGGCGGGCAAATCCGCGCCAGCATCTCCAGCACCGCAATCGACCCGTACTGCCCGCGCTCCCGGTCGTAGGCGAAATCCACCGCCCCAAGCTCCATCTCGCGCACCGCTACGCCGAACGCGCTCTCCACCCGGTCGCGCACCGCGCCGTACGCCTGGCGTTCCACTTCGGGCGTCGCCCCCACGTACAGGTACTTCATTCCTTCCGCGCCAGCTCCGGAAGCGGCAACTCCGCCCGCTGCGGAGGCTCAAGCGGCAGCGAGATGGTGAACGTGGTTCCTTCACCCACCTTGCTCACCACCTCGACATCGCCGCCGTGCGCCTCGATAATCCCGTACGTCACCGCCAGGCCCAGCCCCACGCCCTTGCCTTCCGGCTTGGTCGTGAAAAACGGATGAAAGATCTTGGCCAGATTCTCCGGTGGAATTCCCTCGCCGTTGTCCGCCACCACCAGGCGAACCATGCCGTCGCCCGAACTGGTCGAAACCTTCACCCGCCGCTCGGTCTTTCCCTGCGTCGCCTCCGCCGCGTTCATCAACAGGTTGAGCGCCACCTGCTGCATCTGCGACTGGTCGCACGCCACCAGCGGCAGGTCTTCCGCCAGGTGCGTCGCCACCTCCACGTTGCTCAGCTTCATCTTGTGCTGGATCAGCGAGAGCGTCATCTTCACGATCTTGTTTACGTCGCCCGGCGCCCGTTGCGGTTTCGACCGCCGCGAAAATGCCAGCAGGTCCGATACAATCCGTCCCACCCGCGCCGTCTCGTTGGTCACCTGCGTCAGGTACTTGCGGAATTCTTCGATCCGCCCCGCCGGAATGCCGTCGTCCTTCAACATCCGCTGCAACAGCATCGAGAGGTTCAGCACGCCCGCGATCGGATTATTGATTTCGTGCGCCACGCTCGCCGAAAGCTGTCCCAGCGAGGCCAGCCGGTCCGTTTGCAGCAATTTCTGGTGCGCCGCTTTGAGCTGCTGCGTCCGGTCTTCCACCTTGCTTTCCAGGTTCTGGGTGAACTGGTTGATCTCCCCCAGCGCCGTCCGCAACCGGTCCCGCATCACGTCGAACGAGCGCGCCAGCTCGTCCAGTTCCTCGCTGCTGCTCGAAATCTCAATCGGTTTATCCAGCTCCATCTGGCTCACCGCCTTGGTGCCTTCGATCAGCTCGTCGATCGGACGGCTTAGAAAACGGCGCGTGAAGAAGATGATGAACAGGCTGATCAGCGTGATCTCGACGCCCGTCACCAGCAGCACCCGGAACTTCATGCCGGACACTTCGTGATCCACGCTTTCCAGGTTCAACGCCAGATCCAGCACCCCCAGCACCTTCACGCCCTTCGGGTGCGCGTGGCATTCCGCCTGGCTGCACGACCGCTCGTTGTAAATCGGCGTCCGCATATCCAGCCGCCG
>JBEKYE010000109.1:0-12418 GCA_049511275.1 Bryobacteraceae bacterium | reverse complement strand
GGCGGCCGCCCGTAACAGGGTCCGGATTCATCCGGAGACACGCCCGGCGACAAGTCCGCGAGCCCCGGCCGCCGCAACGCCCTTCTTCTCTTTCCATCCCACGCCACACGTGTCTTCATTTTCTCGGTGGGGCAGGCGGTGCCGCCTGCCAGCACCCCAGTTGCTGCAACGCCATCTTCATTCTGACTTCCTCGACTTCCGGCACCCAACTTCTTCGGCTTGCGCTCTCCATTGTCGGCCATCCCGGTGCGTCAGGCCAGGTTCGCTATCCTGAAGTTTCATGCCCGAGGGATACTACCTTTTCTGCGACGTGAGTCTGCCGGTGCCCATCGATCAGCCGTTTACCTATGCGCTGCCCGAGACGCTGCGGCACCGCGTGCAGGCGGGCTGCCGGCTGGTGGTGCCGTTCGGGTCGCGGAAAATGACCGGCGTGATTCTGCGGTGCCACGACCATCCGCCGGCCATGGCCACGCGCGAGGCGCTGCGGCTCGTCGACGCCGTTCCGGTGCTGGATTCCGAATTGCTCGGCCTGGGACGGTGGATCGCCGGATATTACTGCGCCCCGCTGGGCGATGTGCTGCGTGGGATGCTACCGCTGGCGGCGGAGATGCGGCACGGCAAGATCTGGTCGCTCACGGACTCCGGGCGCGACGCGGCGCGCCAGTTGCTGCTCGATGCCGCGCCCGACGATCCGGTGGCGCAGATCCTGCACATGCTGGAAAAGCGGCCGCTTTCGCAGGCGTACCTGGCCAAAGCGCTGCCGCTGGCCGACAAGGCCATGCGTTCGCTCGAGCGCAAGGGCTTCATCGTGGTGGAGCAGGTGGAGATGACACGCGACCCGCTGCGCGCCCCATCGGAACGGCTGCGCGTGGAACTCAGCGGGGTGGCCGGCGATGCCAAGTTGAACAAGCCCGAGCGCGAACTGCGGGCATTTCTGGAACTGCACCCCGGGTCGCACAACCTCAAAGAGCTGGAAGGCACGGTTCGGAACGCGAGCCTGGCGGCACGCTCGCTGGGGCGTAAGGGACTGGTGACGCTGAAACCGGAGACAGTAGTTGTGGGATCGGGATGGATGCGCGCGCCGCATACATTGAATGCGGCCCAGCAGGTGGCGTGCGGCGAGATCGCGAGCTCGATCCGCGCGCACCGGTTTCAAACGTTTCTGCTGCACGGCGTGACGGGCTCCGGCAAGACGGAGGTGTACCTCAACTCGATCGAAGTAGCCGTGGCGGAAGGGCGCGGCGCGCTGCTGCTGGTGCCGGAAATCGCCCTCACGCCCGCCATGGCGGGCCAATTCTTCGGGCGGTTCGGCGACCGGGTGGCCATCCTGCACAGCGCCTTCACGGATTTGGAACGGTCGGAGCAATGGCGGCGCATCCGGTCCGGCGCGGCTTCGGTGGTGGTCGGGACGCGGTCGGGGGTTTTCGCTCCGGTGCGCAATCTGGGGCTGATCGTGGTGGACGAAGAGCACGACGGGAGTTACAAGCAGGAAGAAACGCCGCGCTACCACGGCCGCGATGTGGCGATTGTGCGCGCCCAGGCGGCCGGCACGTGCGTCGTGCTGGGTTCGGCGACCCCCAGCCTGGAAAGCCGCTACAACGCCGAGCGCGGCAAGTACCGGTTGGTCGAACTTCCGGCCCGCATCGAGGAGCGGCCCATGCCGGCGGTGGAACTGATCGACATGCGCCAGGAGTTTCTGGAAACCCGCCAGCAGGCTACGTTTTCGCGCAAGCTGATTGATGCCATCGGGGCGCGCCTGGAGAACGGCGAGCAGACCATCGTCCTGCTGAACCGCCGCGGCTTTTCGAGTTTCGTCGCCTGTCGCGCCTGCGGCGAGCGCGTGCAGTGCGCGAATTGTTCCCTCACTCTGACCTACCACAAGCGCGACCGGCGGCTGCTGTGCCACTACTGCGGCTACGCGGAAAAGGTGCCGAGCATTTGCCCCAAGTGCGCGAGCGACCACATCTACTTCCTGGGGGTGGGGTCGGAGAAGGTGGAAGAGGAGCTCCACCGCGCGTTTCCGGCGGCGCGCATCGCGCGGCTGGACCGCGATACCGTGACGGGCAAGCGGCAGTATGAAACCATCCTCCAGGATTTCCGCGACGGACATTTCGACATCCTGGTGGGCACGCAGATGATCGCCAAGGGCCACGATATTCCCAACGTGACGCTGGTGGGCGTGATCTCCGCCGACATCGGGCTGGGGATGCCGGACTTTCGGGCGGCTGAGCGGACCTTTCAACTGCTGACGCAGGTGGCGGGACGCGCCGGACGCGGCAGCGTGCCCGGCATCGTGCTGATTCAGACCATCAATCCCGACCATTACGCGGTCCGCATGGCGGCCGCGCAGGACTACCAGGCCTTCTACGAAAAGGAGCTGCACTTCCGGCGCATGATGCACTACCCGCCGTTCAGCGCCATGGCGAATGTGCTGGTGCGCGCCGAAAAAAAAGAGATGGCCATGCGAATGAGTTCCGAGTTGGGACTGCTTCTCTCACCGCCGCCGGAAAAACTGAAAATCATGGGCCCGGCCGAAGCGCCGGTGCCGCGGCTGAAGAATGAGTATCGCTACCAGTTTCTGGTGAAAGCCTCCAGCCGCAAGGCGCTCAACGAATTGCTGGGCCGGGTGCGCGCGTTTGCCCTGGAACGGAAATGGGGCGCCACCGCGCTGGTGATCGACGTGGACCCGCTGACCTTGATGTAGCGGGGCGGCGCATCGACGGCATCGTTGCCGACGCCGATCAGGTGGTCGTCGGACGAATCCTGAACACCGGCATCCCGACAAGTGACGTGGAAGGCAGACTCAGGGGAACGATCGTTCTCGCGGTAGAGAAGACACTGAAAGGGACGTAAGTTGGAGGGCGTAGCCCCTGGCCCGCGCGGGACGCAGTCGGATCGGCGATATCAGCATCATGCAAACGACAGCAGGCCGACGGGGGCGTCGGCCGCGGACCAGGGGGTCCGCCCTCCAGCGAGACATGCGGGTCAACCGCCGAATGCCTCTTCAACGCATTTGAGGACGGTCCCCGGCGGACCCTCGGCCGCCGGCAGAACTTCCACCGAGACTTCCAGCGGAATGCGAACCACCTTCCCCGCCATCATGCAGGCGTAAGGCATGGAAAGGTGAACCGAAACCGCCTGGGGGTCGGTTTTCTCGCTGCCCTGGGAGACCGGCAGAACGGCCAGGAAATCCTGCTCGCTCCAACGGCCCATCACGGCATCCTTGGGGACGCAGTTTCGCATCCGCCGGGCAAACGTAGCCACCAGCTCGTCGGCGATCGCGGCGCCGTACTTCGCTCTGGCCTGCGCCATGCCATGCGCTTTGAGGATCAGAACCAGGAAGCCCGCGGCCGGCAGCGATTCGACGTACTCTTCGATGGAACGGCGGCTGGAAAACCTCGAGGCCTGGTCCATGGCGGCTGCATTCTGCAGAGATTCGACGCGTTGATGCAGGATGCGGACTTCGGTTTGCAATTGCGCCATCGTAAACTGCTGCTCCCGGCGCATTTGGGCGAGGTCCTCTTCGATGGAATCGACCGCGGCCGTCAACATCGTTCGCAACGGCTTCCCCTCCGGCGTGGCCGCCGCTTCGCGCAACCCCTTCAGGGTGTTGCGCAGACGCGGGGAGTGATCGCCGTCGGATTGGGCGAACGCCTCCACGGTTTCCTGCAAAGCCTTGGCCGTGCTCTCCAGTTGTTGGCGCAGTCTGCCCAGGAACTGGGCCGCCTTGTCGCGATAGTCCCGGAGCAAACCTCGCAGCGTGGAGCGGCTCTCCGGCAGGGTTTGCGATGCAGCCTGAACCTCCGCGGCCAACCCGGCCACATACTTGATGTGCGGCCCGGTGATCTCCGCGTCCAGTTCCACGGCATACTGAGCGATGTTCTGAATGGCCGCGATGTAGCACTCGAGGGCGACGCCGGGCTCTTCGGGTGGGCGGTCGGAAGGGGTGGAGGATTCTCGAATCCAAATCACGACTTGACTCTCACCCCATATATCGGCTCGGCACCCCTAAACCTTTATCCGCGGGTTTCTCCGCCATTATCTGCTTGGTTTCGCGGAACCGCGTCGAAGCCGGCCTTCGGGACTTTGGGCATGCCAGCCGCGATTGCCAGGGCGAATATCTCCCGCGACTTCGGGACTGATGCAAGGAACCTATGATGCCGCGCTTGATTAAGCGGCTTCCTGCTCGGCGGCTTGCGGGGTGCTGATCGACGCCACCCGGATGGACTTGGCGATCCCCATGGCCTTCAGCAGCTTGATCTGCAGCCAGGAGGGGTCGAATTCGTACCATGCCAGCCCGTGACGCGCGGAGGCCGGATGCGCGTGGTGGTTGTTGTGCCAGCCTTCGCCGAAGGAAATCAGCGCCACCCACCAGTTGTTGCGGGAATCGTCGCGCGTGTTGAAGCGCCGCGCGCCCCACATGTGCGTCGCCGAATTCACCAGCCAGGTGGCGTGCAGGCCGAAGACGATCCGGAAGCAACCGGCCCACAGGAACAAGGGAAGCCCGCCAATCGCCAGCAGCAGCCCGCCGAGCACCACATTGGGCAGCCAGTGATAGTTGTTGAGCCAGGTGTAGAAAGGGTCTTTGGCCAGGTCCGGTGCGTACTTGGCCATGGCGCGGGTGTTGTTGTGCTTGGTCTCGCCCACCAGAATCCAGCCGACGTGCGACCACCAGGCGCCATCGCGCGGAGAATGCGGATCGCCGGGTTGATCGGACCTCTGGTGGTGGATGCGATGCACAGCGGTCCAGAAGATGGGACCGCCCTCCAGCGTGAGCGTGCCGCACAGCGCGAAGAAGTGTTCCAGCCAGCGCGGAACCTGGTAGGAACGGTGAGTATGCAGGCGGTGATACCCCATGCTGATCCCCAGGCCGGTGGCCACCCAATAGAGGAACAAGGCGATGGCGAAAGCCTTCCAGTTGAACACAAAAAGCGCGCCGATGGCGCCGATGTGAAGTAGCACCAGAACGACGATGGTGAGCCAGTTCAGGCCATTGCGGTCATATAAGTAGATGGGTTGTTCGGTCACGGTATTTCCCAAGGAAGGGTATATCTTTACGATACGGGAGAATTGGGATCCTGTTTGTAAGACTTGTGTAATTCCGGACTACTCCCGCAACTCGACGATCGTCGCGCCGGCTCCGCCTTCCTGCTGCGGCGCGGGGTAGAACTTCGCGACGTGCGGGTGGTTGCTGAGCAGGTCGGCGATGGTCTTCTTGAGTACGCCCATCCCGTGGCCGTGCACGATGCGGACGCGGCTGGCGGTAGCCATCACGGCCCGGTCCAGGAACTCGTCCACGGCGTCGCGGGCCTGTTCGGCATGCTGGCCGATGACGTTGATCTCCTGGTGGGCCGGAGCCAGCTCGGGAGCCGGCTTATAGGTCACCCCCTGGGGCAGGCGGCTGCCCGTGCCGCCGGTTTCGGGCAGGACTTCGATCACGTCGTCCTCGGAAACCTGCATCTTGAGGAACCCGGCTTCCACTTCGATGCGGCCGTTCCCCAGCTTGCGCCGCACGCGCGCCGGTTCGCGCACATCGCGCAGCCGCACGCGCGCGCCCTCTTCCAGGCGCAGCGGCGCGATGCGGTCCTGGCGGGCGTCGTCGCGCGTGGCCAGCACGGTGGTTTGGAAATCCTCGCGAAGCTCGCGCTTGGCCTTGGAGACGCGGCGTTGCGCCTCCTGTTCGGCCTTGCGGCGGTCCAGGCCCTGGGCGATCTTGCCGATGGCCTCCTGCGCCTGCTCTTCGAAGCGCGACAGGGCCTGGTCGGTGCGGCGTTCCAGTTCCTTGAGCTTGGCGCCCTCGCGCTTCTCCCATTCCGCCGCCAGCTCCTTTTCCCGCTTTTCGAACTCCGCGCGCTTCTCGCGCAGACTTTGCTCGGTGGCGCGGGTCTCTTCGATGCGCCGGTGGAGTTCGGCCAGGAAGCGCGTCACATCGCGTTCGCGGTCGCTCATGGACAGGCGGGCGCGGCGCATGATGTCCTCGGGAATTCCGAGCCGCGTGGCGATCTCCAGGCCGGCCGATTTCCCGGGCAACCCGAGTTGCAGGTGATAGGTGGGCTCCAGGGTCTGCTCGTCGAAACCCATCGAGCCGTTCACCACGCCCTCGGTCGAGGCGCCGTAGATTTTGAGCGCCATCAGGTGCGTGGATACCATGGTGAAAGCGCCTGCCGCGCGGAAGTGTTCCACAATGGCCACTCCCAGCGCGCCGCCCTCTTCGGGATCGGTGGCCGCGCCCAGCTCGTCCAGCAGCACCAGCGAATCGGGCGTTACATCCAGCGCCATCTCGCGGATGTTGGAGACGTGCGCGGAAAACGTGCTGAGGTTTTCCTGAATGGACTGGTAATCGCCGATATCGGCCAGCACCTGCGCGAAAAGCGGAAACTCGGCGTCGGCCGCCGGCACCGGCAGGCCCGATTGCGCCATCAGGCTGAGCAGGCCCGCGGTCTTCAGCGTGACGGTCTTGCCGCCCGTGTTGGGGCCGCTGATGAGGAGCGTGCGGCGCTCCTGGCTGAGCTCCAGGCTCACCGGAACCACCGCCTTGTGGCGCCGCCGCAGCACGTCTTCAAGCAGCGGATGGCGCGCGTCTTTCAGCAGCAGCCTCTCTCCGAAGCGCGGCACCACGCAATCGAAATCCACGGCGAACCGGCCCTTGGCGAAGATCAACTCCAGCTCCGCCATGGTGACCAGCGTGCGTCCGATGGATTCGCTGTGGCCGCGCAGCCGGTTGGTCATTTCGAGCAGGATGCGCCCGACCTCGCGCGCCTCTTCCTCGGCGAGGCGCACCAGCTCGTTATTGAGGTCGATGGTTTCCAGCGGCTCGACGAACAGCGTGTGGCCGCTCGCGCTGGTACCGTGGATGACGCCCTCCAGCTTGCGGCGCTGCCCGGCAATCAACGGCACCACGAATCGCTCGTTGCGGATGGTGACGAACTCCTCCTGCAGCACGCCGTCGTCGCGGTGGGCCTTCAGGAAGCGCTCGAGCGATTCCTGGATGGACTTTTTCTGGCGCTCGATGTCGCGGCGCAGGCGCGCCAGCGCCACGCTGGCGTTGTCGGCGACGCTGCCGTCGGGCAGGATCTTGCCGTCCAGTTCTCTCAGCAGCCCGCGAAAATCGCCGATGGTCTGAGCGCGCCGGCCCAGGCGCGGAAAACGCTCGGCGGCCGCCGTGAGCACGCTCTTGGCATCGGCGGCGCGGTCCAGCAGCGCGAACAGGTCGTAGATCTCCCTGGGGTCGAGGCTGGCGCCTTCAATCCGCAACTTCTGCACGGCGGCCTGGGTGTCGGGCAGGCCCCCGAAATCCACGCGGATGGCTGCGCCGCGCGCGGCCGGTTGCGGGCGCAGGGCCAGCCGCAGGTAGGCGACCGCCTCGGCGGCTTCGGCCAGGTCTTCGGTGAGGCGGCCGAGGTCGGCGTGGGGCGCCAGCTTTTCCAACTCGCGATGGCCCTGCGGGCTCGAGACATAGCGCCCCAATAACTTCCGCAAGGATTCGAATTCCAGAACGTCGGCGGCCTTCATCGGAATTTTCCCCGCTCGCGGAAGCCTCTTTCAATCACCCCAAGAGTGCCTTCGGTAATCAGCAGCTTGGGAAGATCCCCGCGCTTCACCCATTCCACCGCGCAGACGTCGTCGCCGGGTTCGAGAGCGCCGCCCGTGATGCGGCACACGTAGTCGATCAACACGTAGTGATACTCGGGGGCGCCGCGCGCGTCGCGCATGATGCGTTCGAAGACTTCGAGAATGCCGAGCGGCCGCACTTCCAGGCCGGTCTCTTCGCGCACTTCGCGGCGAACCCCATCGGCCAGGCGTTCGCCGGTTTCCAGCGCGCCCCCGGGCAGCGACCACCAGCCCTTGAGCGGCTCCTTGCCGCGCTGCGCCATGAGGATGCGATCGCGCTTCAGGATAATCGCGCCGACGCCCACCAGCGGGCGTTTGGGATAGCGGCGGTCGTCGAAGGGAGGCAGCTAGTTTTCTCCCTTCGGCTCCAGCTTGATGCGGAACAGAATGGCGCGCGCGGTAACGTAGAGCGACTTGCCGTCGGCGTCGCCGAACGCGAAGCTGGAGGGCCGCTCAAACAGTTCGATGGTGTGGATCGCGTGGCCGTCCGCGCCATAAATGGCGATGCCCTTCGATACGGTGACGAACAGGTCGCCCTTCTCGTCCACGCGAATGGTGTCCGGCACGCCGTCGAGCGAGCCGATCAGCACGCGTTCGCCCGAAGCGTCGCCGTTGTGGTCCAGGTCATAGGCCCGCACATTGCGCTCGTCGGTATTGACCACGTACAGGGTGCGGCCATTAGGCGAAAGGGCGATCCCGTTGGGACGCCCGGCGGGCTTCGCCACCAGCCGAATTTCACCCTTCGGCGGGACGTGGTAGACGCCGTAGAAATCCAGCTCGCGATGGTCGGACTGCTCGCCGAACGCCGGATCGGTGAAATAGACGTGATCGTTCCGGCTGACCACCAGGTCGTTGGGCGCATTCAGCCGCTTGCCCTGCCAGCGTTCCGCCAGCACCTCCACGTGTCCGGCCTTATCCGTGCGCGTCACGCGGCGGGCGTGGGTCTCGCAGGTGTAGAGCCGGCCCTGCGCGTCGAAGGCGTTGCCGCTGGGGCCCTGCGCTTCTTCGCGGAAGACCTCAACCTGATTGCCCGGCGTGAACTTATAAAGCCTGCCGGCGGGTGTGTCGCTGAAAATCAGAAAGCCCTCTTTGGACCAGGCGGCGCCTTCGGTAAACGTGAAGCCCTTGCCAATCACCTCGATGGCGATCTTGGAGTAATCCTGTCCGGCAGCGAGCGAGCCGAGCGCGGCGGCCAGGCAGATTCCCAAAACGCGGGCCATTTATCCGCGCTTCTTGATCTCGATCTGGTTGACCACGCTTTTGACGCCTTTCACCCTCTTGGCGATTTTGGTGGCCTTGTCCTTTTGCATCTGCGTTTCCACGACGCCCCCGAGCGTCACCACGCCCTCTTTGACATCCACTTTGAGGGCGCCGCCCTTCACATCGACATCGCTCGCCAGCTTGATGCGAACGTTGTCGTAAATGGCGTCGTCGGAAACGGGTTTGTCCGCGGCCAGGCAGAGGCCCGCCAGCAGAAAAAGCACCAGCAGCGAAGCGCAAGTTTTAAGAATCATCCTTACCGGCCATTGTACGCCAGTCCAGCGTATTCAGGAAGGCGGCCTGCTCCCGCCAGCCGGCCTCGACGCGCACGTGCAGATCCAGATAGATCTTCACGCCGAACAGGCGCTCCATCTCCTGGCGCGCCAGCGTGCCGATTTTCTTGAGCATGGCGCCCTTGGCGCCGATCACAATGGCCTTCTGGCCCGGCCGCTCCACGCGGATGGTGGCGAAGATGCGCGTGAGCCTGGCAGTCTCCTCCCATTGGTCCACCGAGACCGTCACCGAATGGGGCACCTCCTGGCGCGTGGCGGCGAGCACCTTCTCGCGAATCAGCTCGGCCGCCAGGAAGCGTTCGGGCTGGTCGGTGACGTAATCCTCCGGGAAATAGGCCGGCCCTTCCGGCAAACGGTCGAGAATCACTTTGCGCAATTCGTCGAGCCCCTGGCGCCGCAGGGCGGAGACCGGAACGTAGTCGGCGAACTCGTGGGTGGCCTTGTACTGCTCGATCAGGGGCAGCAGCAGCGCCTTGTCTTTGAGCAGGTCCACCTTGTTGAGGACCAGCACCACGGGCGTGCCGGTCTTGTGGACCAGGTCCGCGGCGCGCTGGTCCTGGATGCCGAAGGGCGCCGTCGAATCCACCAGGAACAGCAGCAGGTCGCGCTCCTCCAGGGAGTTGCGCACGGTGTCCATGAGGCGCTTGTTGAGCTGCGAATCGGGCCGGTGAATTCCGGGAGTATCGACGAATACAATTTGCGCGCCATCGAGTGTCAGCACGCCCTGTATGGCGGTGCGCGTGGTCTGGGGCTTGTCGGCGACGATGGCCACCTTCTGCCCCACCAGGGCGTTCAACAGCGTGGATTTCCCGGCGTTGGGACGCCCCACCAGCGAGACGAATCCCGACTTGAAATGTTCTTTCATAGAGCTACCGTCTGCGACTTGCCGATGCGCACCTGTTCCACCCGTTGATCGTCGCTGGCCAGCACCTCGATGCGCACGCCGTCGCGATCCACCGACTCGCCGGGCTTGGGAACCCGCCCCAGCCACTCGCTGACCAGCCCACCCACGGTGGTGGATTCGACGTCCTCTTCGCGATGGAACGACTCCAGCAACTGGCCCAGGCGGTCCAGTTCGAAGCTGCCGGAAACGACAAAGCGGCCGTTGCCCTCGTCGGTGACGTCGCTGGCGGGCTCGTGCTCATCGCGGATCTCTCCGATGATGACTTCCAGCAGATCTTCCATGGTGGCCAGGCCGGCGGTGTTGCCGTACTCGTCCACCACGATCACCATGTGGGTGCTCTCCTGCTGCATCTGGCGCATCAGGTTGTGCACCGGCTTGCTCTCCGGCACGAACTTCAGAGGCCGCAGCAGCTCGCGCACCGACCGGCCGGTGCGCTCGTCTTCCATCAGCTCGAACATGTCGCGGACGTGCACGAAGCCGATGATCTGGTCGATGTTCTGCTCGAAGACCGGGATGCGCGAGAATTGCTCGGTGATGACGAGTTGCCGCAACTGTTCGAGCGTGGAGTCGGCCGAAATCGCCACGATGTTGGGCCGGGGGGTCATCACTTCCCGCACCACTTTGTCGCCGAACTCCACCACCGATTGGATCAGTTTGCGGTCCTGCTCCTCGATCAGCCCTTCTTCGGCGCCGGCGGAAATCAAGGCGTCGATGTTTTCGGCGGGCGTGGGCTCTTCTTCCTGCTGGTCGGCGCCGTCGGCCAGCTCGATCAGCGATTGGAAGAATCCCAGCACGGCCACCAACGGCCGGGCCGGCCAGGCAATGGCGCGCAGCAGCGGCGCCAGGGGCATCAGCCAGCGCGCCGACGTGCGGCGGTAGAGAAGCTGCGGCACGGCATAAGCTGCCGCCATCATGGTGAGCCACGCGCCCAGCGCCGCCTGCCAGAACGAGCCGGCCTGCCAGGCCAGAAACAGCACGCCCAGCAGAACCAGCAGCGTGTGTTTGATGACCGAAAAGATGGCCGCGCCGTTTTCGGTTTCGAATCCCAGCCGGTCTTCCAGGGTTTCCTTGAAGAATTTCACCGACGGCAAGTCGCGCGGCCGCAGCCGCATGCTTTCCAGGTAGAGCAACTGCACGAACGTCACCAGCGCGAGCAGGGGAATCGCCGCCAGTGTCGAGAGCACGACGGCCAGCATCATTGCTGCACCCTCTGCCGCACCCGCTGCCGCACCCGCTCGATCAATCCGTGGGCCAGCCCCAGACGCACCCGCCAGCGCTTCTCGGCGCGCGCCATGCGGCCGTTGCCGGCCTGGTGGTCCATGCCCATCAGGTGCAGCACGCCGTGGAGCATCAGGATGGACACCTCCTGCTCCACGGTGTGGCCTATTTCCCGGGCTTGCGCGCGCGCGCGCTGCAGGGAGATGGCGATATCGCCCAGCGATGCCGTGCCCGCGCTCGCGAACGAGAGGACATCGGTGGCGCAATCCTGGCCTCGGAATTGCTGGTTCCAGCGCCGCAATTCCGCATCGCCGGTAATCAGGCAAGCAAAGGACCGTCCCCTGGTGACTTCCTTCTGGAGCCGGCGCGCGAACCGCTCCACCACGCGGCGGCGGAAGTCCGGTGGCACGCGGCGGAATGTTGCGGTGCTGGGTTCGCAGGACGGCATCGGCGGCTCAGGCTTGCGGGGCCGAGTCCTCGGCGGCGGGCGCTTCCGGCTCCGCAAGTTTCAAGGTGAGCTGCCGGGCCGCGCCGTTGGTCTCGTTGTACCGCTCGTAGGCTTTGACGATGCGTTGCACCAGCGTGTGGCGCACCACGTCGCGCTCGTCGAATTGCACGAAGCTGATGCCTTCCACGGCCTTGAGAACCTCCACCGCGTGAATCAGGCCGCTCATGCGTCCGGTGGGCAGGTCGATCTGGGTGATGTCGCCGTTCACCACCATTTTGGAGTTGAAGCCCTGGCGGGTGATCACCATCTTCATCTGTTCCTGCGTGCTGTTTTGGGCTTCGTCCAGGATGATGAAGCTGTCGTTCAACGTGCGGCCGCGCATAAACGCGATGGGCGCGATTTCAATCACGTTGCGTTCCAGCAGTTTCTCCACGCGCTCGCTGTCCAGCATGTCGTAGAGCGCATCGTATAGCGGGCGCAGGTAGGGGTCCACTTTTTCCTGCAAAGTGCCCGGCAGAAAGCCCAGGCGTTCGCCGGCTTCCACCGCCGGCCGCGTCAGGATGATGCGCGCCACCTGTTTGTTGACGAGCGCGGAGATCGCCATGGCCACGGCCAGGTAAGTCTTGCCGGTGCCCGCCGGACCGACGCCGAATACCAGGTCGTTGCGCTCAATGGCTTCCAGGT